>NZ_JBEBUX010000039.1:0-30716 GCF_040393045.1 Pollutimonas bauzanensis
GGGAGTAGGCTGAACATATATAAAAAAAATGAAGTCTTCCGCATAAAAAAATAGTGTCCCGCAATAGCGCGGTGCTAAAATCGCGGCAAACGCGAAGCATGGTTAACGTTGTTAAGTCACGTCCAAGCTGAAGTCGTAATTGGACGGACACAACCTCTGGCACTCAGGGCTCTTCAATGAAACCCGTCCGATTATTTTGGCTAGCTTTATCCTGTGCCATGGCGCCCATGGGTGCATGGGCATTTAGCGGCGAAACCGCCAATGCTATTGCCGATGTCTTCGTATGGATTGTCATTGTCTTGGTGCCGATATTAGTGATATGGCTGTTCTGGAAGGTCCATGTCATGCCGGAAATCATCGCTGAAAAACGGCAGCACCCGCAAAAAGAAGCCATACAAACGCTCTGCCTACTATCCCTGGTGTTCGGCGGCCTGCTTTGGCCGCTGGCTTGGTTGTGGGCAACGCTTAAGCCCGTTGGCTACAAGCTTGCCTATGGGCGCGACAAACATGACGATTACTACGCCGAACTAGAGGCTGAGTCTTCCCCCCTGCCCGATTCATCTGCGCAAACGCCAGATCAAAGAATCGCCCAGCTTGAGATGGAAGTCGCATCATTAAAAATGGCCTTGAGCACCACACAGGAGGTATCCTCGCCGGCCCTTGCTAGCCGACACGATAGTCCAATCTCCTAAACCCTGGTTAAGGTGCCTATATGCTTGAAGTCATCGCATTGGTGTACGGTGGGCTGGTTTGGCTGGTTTTCATTAAATTCAAACTGCTCCCCTGGAATATCAAATCGCAAGTCGGTGTCGTGGCCGTCGGCCTCGCCGGAATCATTGCCTTGATATTCATACTTAACGTCATTGCGCCTACGAGCTCTCAAGTACGCGTCGCCAATTACGTTGTGGAAATCGTACCCAGTGTTACCGGCCGGGTATTGGAAGTACCCATCGAAGGCAACCGGTTGATACGCAAAGGCGACACATTGCTTAAGCTTGACCCCAAGCCTTTCCAAATTCAAATCAAGGCCCTGGAAGCGAACCTTGCAACAGTGCAAGCCAACGCCGCCCAGTTGACCGCACAACGGGATGCAGCCCGGGCACATTCTGCATCGACTCAAGCGCAGCTTGATCTGGCTAAAATTCGACTCGGACAGGCCAGAGTCCTCGCGCGCGCAGGCGCAGGCAAGCGCTACGATATCGAGCAGTATGCCGCCGAAGTGAAGCAGTTGATAGCGGCAGGCAAGGCCGCCAAGGCCGAAGAGCAACGCATTACGTTGATGCTGGATTCGCAGGTCGATGGGGAAGTATCGACGGTCGCACAGGCCAGGGCTCAATTGGCTACCGCGCACTGGGAGCTTGAGCAGACGGTAATACTTGCTCCCGACGATGGCTATGCCATCAATCTTCAAGTGCGGCCCGGCTCGTACGCTGCCGCGTTGCCCTTACGCCCGGTGATGAGCTTTGTTGAAACCAATCAGCGTGTTGTTAGCTTTTTTGATCAGAACCAACTCACCCATGTCGCGCCTGGCAATCCCGTCGAGATCGCACTGCACGTTCGTCCTGGCCAGATTATCCAGGGTACGGTTGATTCTATAGTATGGGCTAACGCGCAAGGCCAGTTCCAGGCCAGCGGAGCCCTACCGACAGAAGGCGTTCAAGGAGCAATGACCCCAAGGCCATTACAGTATGCCGTACGAATCAATGTCACCGACCCCGAGAAATGGGACTTGCCCATGGGGGCTCGTGGCGTAGCAGCTATTTACACCGACCACCTTAGCGCATTGCATCTGGTGCGCAAAGTCATGTTTCGCGCATCCAGCAAGCTTGATTACCTTATCTTCAAATTGCACTAAAAGGCACTTTTATGGCGTACCCGGCCATTCGAAAGCTATGCCACGGCGGCCTTGCCATTACAGTGGCATTGGGGCTGGACGGGTGCGCCAATTTGACGCCGCCAGCAGACAGCGAGATCACGCAGCAGGCCTTGGCGGCAACCCCGTTGCCTGCCAACTGGGTCAGCGCCGGAAAAGCTGCTGAATTCGATCCGGCTTGGCTTGGGTTTGGCGATGATGGCAATGCCCAAGCCCTGATCACCGAAGCGCTGACCAACAATCCTGACCTGCGTATAGCGGCTTTAAGACTGGAGCAATCGCGCCTGCAAGTAGGCATCGCGAGCGCAAAGCTCTTGCCTAGCGTGGGCATTGGCGCTCAGTATGCAACCGATCCCACGCCGGGCGGAGCGGCCAGTTCCAATGGTATTGGCCTAATGCTCAGTTGGGAAATCGATTTGTGGGGACGTGTACGCGCCGAGCGTAAAGCAGCCGAAGCGGACTACTACTCTGCGACAGCCGACTATGCTTATGCACGCCAATCACTGGCAGCGGCAACGTTACGTGCGTGGCTAACAGCAATACTTGCAGGGCGGCAGCTTGATTTGATCCACGACGCTCTTGCCGATAGCGAACATCAGCTTCAGGTAATCGATACACGTTGGCGAATTGGGCAGGCTACTGAGTATGATCTCGCACTGGTAAAGGCCCAGCGACAAAGCTATATCGATGCAATGCAAAGCCTGGAGCAGTCCCGTCTTGTTGCGTTGCGCGGGCTTGAGGCCTTGCTGGGCCGCTATCCGGCAGCCTCTATCAATGTGGCAAGCACATTGCCTGATGTGCCCGCGCTGCCTACGACAGGAACGCCGATAAACATCGTAGAGCGCCGCCCTGACATGGCTGCGGCGCGCAAGCAATTTGAATCAATGTTTTTCAGCGTACAGGAAGCCCGTGCAGCACGGCTTCCGGCACTTTCCATTTTCGGCGGAGTCGGCCGCATGGCCAAGGAAATCATTGGCTTTGTTGATACGAAAAAAACGCTGTATCCCATAGGTGCCTCGCTTGTTTGGCCATTGTTTACCGGTGGGCAACGACAAACGGTATTGGAAATCAGAACCGTGCAGCAGCAAGAAGCTGTGGTGAAGTACACACAAACTATCTTGCGTGCGATGTCTGAAGTTGAAAATGCCCTGTCTGCTGAAAGCACCTTGGCGGCGCGTCAGCAAGCGCTGCGCGCGAAGGTCGTTCATTACGAACGTGCCGTGGAATTAGTGCGCATTCAGTTACGGGTCGGCCAAGTAGACACTTATGATGTTTTGCAGCAAGAGTTGCAACTTAACCGCGCTCGTAGCGATGAGGAGACCGTCTTGGCCGAACGGCTAGTACAACGCATCAATCTGCATTTGGCGCTGGGAGGAGCCTTCGAGCCAGTGGTGCCTGTTGCGGTGGCCAACCCTTCATAATTGCGAGTACGACATGCTGAAAGTACTAGACCGGTTATTTTTACAAGACAAGGTGAAGCTGATCTTCGATCATCTGCGGAACCTGTTGATGTGTACCCTGCTGCTGGCGGCCGGCCGCTTTCAGTTAGAGCATCCCGTTGGCGTATTTGTAGGTTCGACCTTCCAAAGCTTGCTCGGTTACGGAGTTGTTGGCATCGCTTTGATACTGATCGTTTTGAACCTATTCGACGGCATGCATCAATTAAACAAATTGCGGCATCCCGACATTCTTAAATTGGGACTCATCGTTGCGTACGTCATTATTGCCACGCGCATCGTGCTAGTGACTACGTCATTCCGTAGTTGTTAATCATGCGACGAGGTAGTTAACAAAGCCCGACAGCAAGGCCGACAAAATAGTTACAAGCTGATTGATGTTGGACATCCCACATTTCAAACATAAAGCAGCTGCTCATCAACGCTGCAACGACCTGTATTGGGTCATTTTCCCCACGCCGAAAACACTAGCTTGACGCTGGCTCTACGTCGTTCGTTGTACCCCTGCCTAATCCATATACCGCATTCTTCTTAGCTGGGTTCGTCTCTATTATTGATCGCAAGAAGTCTGTGTCAAAACATTAAAAAACACCGACCAGGGCGGGTTCTTACGACTCACCAGAATCCTCCGCTCTTTGGCCATAGTGACGCGCGGACTCGACTCATCAGAACGAACGAAAACAGCAGGGGAACGAACGCTATGTGCCAGTCCGTAAACCGAATGATATTGCTCGTTTCAAGCTAACGAGCAATATCATGAAATTAGCCTTTAATTGCACACTTGTATTGCTGGTATCGCTTACGGCAAATGTAGCATCAGCAAGGGTCTCGCGAACCGAATATGACGCGCGAATACGCGAAGCCCGCCTTGGCAACTATGAACCTGCCTTGATCATGCTGCGCCAGCATGGGGCCGAGTACCCCCGGGACTTGCGAGCGGCCTACGACCACATTCTGATTGCTAGTTGGGCTAAAAAAAGCGACGAAGCGATTGCCGCGTACGAGATGCTGCAGCCGGCTCCTAATCGCATGCCAGCGGACGTACTGAGTGCCGTAGCACAAGCCTATCGCGACACCCAGCGCTGGGACGCCGCTTTGGATCAATATCGGCACGGCCGGCTGCGCTATCCGCGAAACGCCGCATTCACTGTTGGAGAGATCATGGTGTTGGCCGATGCCGGCCAAGCCGAAGACGCGATCCGCTTGGGGAAGGAACAGGTAGACAAACACCCTGGCCAAACCGATCTGCGTCTGGCGCTCGCTTATGCCTATAAAAGTAGCGGTTTTCCCTACGCCGCCTTACAAGAGGCCGACCAGGCTCGCAGCCTGGCTCCGCAAAAAAAATATGTCAATCGTGAGTATGTTGAATCCCTTCAGCATGCTGGCATCCCTCTGGCAGCACTGGGTGTCGCCAAGCAAAATCCCGGCTTGTTGAATGCCAAGGAAATACGCAATCTTGAAGCCGACTACGCTGCGGAACTGTCCAGATTGGCTGACCTGCCCGCCAGGCAGGAGAGTGAAAGATTCGTCATCGCCGACCGGGCGCTCGCCGAGTACGACCGCCTTATTCCCGCATGGGAAGCCCTGGGACCTGAGGCACGCCCGGAGCTATTGCGTATCCGTGCTGATCGCCTGCAGGCACTGCATACACGCATGCGTATGCAAGACGTCGTTGACGGCTACAACGCCTTGCTAGCCGAAGGCATTGATGTGCCGCGCTACGTATTGAACGACGTCGCCGCAGCCTATCTGTACCTGCGCCAACCCGAAATCGCTGCCAAGCTGTATCAACAAACCTTGGACTATGGCAGCAAGATGGATAGCCCAGGCGAACGCCTGGCCAACGAAACGGGTTTATTTTATTCGCTGATCGAAAGCGAGCAATTCGATGACTCCGTGCAAGTCATCGAGCAAGCCCGGGCCGAACAGCCTACATGGCGGCGCATTAAAGGGGTGAACATGAAGATCCCCAATGACTTGCATCTTTATTCAGAACAAACTGCGGCCCTTGGCGAGTTCTACGTCGATAACACTCCTGCCGCGCAAAGCAAACTCGAAGAGATGGTGAGCCTGGCGCCCGGGAATGTCGGCCTGCACGTTGCCCTGGCCAATGTATATCGAGGACGCGCTCAGCCCAGGAAAGCTGAGAAGCAACTCAAGATGGCCGAGGCGCTGGAACCCCGGGCCGTAGAAATTGAAGCCGGACAAGGCATCACAGCCATGGACCTGCAGGAATGGCGTCAGGCCAATACGCTGGCGCTGGATTTGGCAGTTCGGTTTCCCGAAGAAAAGTCGACCGACAACCTTGCCCGACGATGGGCCACGCACAATAAAGCCGAATTGAAAGTGACGGGCAATCGTGGCATTGCATCGGACAGCCCAGTCATCGGCAGCGGCGACTTTGATATCGACACGGTGTTGTATTCCGCCCCGCTGAACTACAACTGGCGAGTTTTCGGTGGCGGCGGCTACGCCGAAGGCGATTTCGAAGAAGGGAAAGGCCACTATCGCTGGCTGCGCACCGGGGTCGAATGGCGCGGCCGTGACCTGACTGCAGAACTGGAAGCATCCACGAATAACTATGGTTACGGCACCAAGCCCGGCGCGCGCGCGTCAGTGGCCTATGACCTGAACGACCATTGGCAAGTCGGTGGGGGCGCTGCGTTCCGGTCTCGTGAAACACCACTGCGCGCACTACGCAGCGATATTTCATCCAACAGTCTGGGCGCATTCGTACGCTGGCGGGCAAACGATTTTAGAGAGTGGACATTCTCGCTATCGCCCTCACGCTTCAGCGATGGCAATAAGCGTCTGGCAACCTACATTTCAGGACGAGAACGGGTATACACATCCCCCAAGCTCAAAGCGGATCTTCAACTAAACATTTCAGCGTCGCATAACTCGTTAGAGGACGTCCCCTATTTCAACCCACGTGCGGACTTGGAGATCCTGCCCACACTCAACCTGACGCATACCCTGTATCGCCACTATGAAACCTCGTGGGAACAAAATTTCCTGCTGGGTGCCGGCTTGTATGCGCAACGAGGCTACGGCAGCGGCGCCATAGGCGCGCTGGGTTATGGCATGCGCTACCACTACAACAACCAATTCGACATTGGCGGCACAGTCATCGGCACCAGTAGGCCTTATGACGGCGTGCGTGAGCGTGAAGTGCGCATCATGTTTGAAATGAACTTCCGTTTTTAGAGAGTTGCGATGTTTACTCCTTTTCCCATACGCTCGCTGGCTAGTCTTCTCTGCTTTCTCATCTTCCTGGCAGGATGTGCCAAGGATATCCCGGCATTTGTCGCCCCCGAACAGAGGCCGCAACATAGCTTTAACCAGCCCTGGCCTGCCAATAAATACTTGGTATTGGCCTACCACGATGTAGAAGACAGCGACCCTGACCAGACTTATGTCAGCGTCAGCACCGCGCATCTGGAAGAACAGTTCGCATGGTTAAGAGAAAATGGGTATCAGCCGATAACCGTAGATCAGATACTCGAGGCCAGCCGGGGGGGCGCACCGTTGCCGGAAAAGGCGCTGCTCTTGACGTTTGATGACGGCTATCGCAGTTTTTATACTCGTGTCTTCCCCCTGCTCAAGGCCTACAAGTGGCCAGCCGTCCTTGCTCCCGTAGGCGTATGGCTGGATACACCTGCCGACCAGATGGTTGATTTCGGAGGCAAACTCACGGAGCGCGAACGCTTCCTTACGTGGGCACAAGTCAAGGAGATGTCGCGCTCTGGCCTGGTGGAAATCGGCGCTCATACCAATGCCTTGCATTACGGTATTCCCGCCAATCCACAGGGTAACCTGCTGCCCGCTGCCGCGGCCCATGCTTACGATAGCAAAACCGGCCTGTATGAAACAGACGCAGCTTATAAGAAACGCATCACTGACGATGTTCGCCAAATCACGGCAAAAATTCTCCGAGTCACGGGCAAACGTCCCCGAGTATGGGTATGGCCTTACGGCGCTGCCAGCGGCGTTGCGCTGAAGGTTGTCACGGAGCATGGCTACCCTCTGGTACTAACCCTGGACTCTGGCTTGGCCTCGGTAGATAACCTGACAAATACCCCGCGTGTGCTGGTATCGAACGATCCGGCCCTGCGCAACTTCGCAAACACCGCCATGGTGATGGAAAACACGGAGACCATGCGAGTTGCGCATGTTGACCTGGACTATGTGTACGATCCGGATCCCGAGCAAATGGATCGCAACTTGGGCGACCTGGTGCAGCGCATTGCCGACATGAAAATCACCACCGTGTTTTTGCAAGCGTTTGCCGATCCGCAGGGAGACGGGCTAGTGAAATCGGTCTATTTTCCCAATCGGCATCTACCGATGCGCGCCGATTTATTCAATCGCGCAGCCTGGCAGCTGAAAAGCCGCGCCTTTGTCGATGTATACGCCTGGATGCCAGTGCTGAGCTTCGACTTGGCTCCCACTATCGCACGCGTAACCAGTTGGAATCCGGAGACCCAAGCCGTAGCCATCGCACCAAATCAGTACCGGCGGTTATCACCTTTTGATCCGGTTGCCCGCCGGCAAATCATCGATTTATACGAAGACCTGGCTAGCCATGCTCTTTTCAACGGCATTCTTTTTCACGACGATGCGCTGTTGTCCGATTTCGAAGATGCCGGGCCGCAAGCGCTAGCCGCATATAAAAACGCGGGACTACCAGGCAGCATCAGGGAATTGCGAGCCGACCCGGCAACCCTGCAGCGTTGGACTCGTTATAAAAGCCAATACCTGACTGATTTCACGAAAACACTCGCCCAGCACGTGCGCGAAATACGCGGCCCGTACATCAAGACAGCACGCAATATTTTTGCCGAACCTATTCTCAACCCGGAAAGCGAAACATGGTTTGCGCAGAACCTGGATGATTTTCTGGCCACTTACGACTGGACCGCCCCCATGGCCATGCCCTGGATGGAGGGAATTCCTGCGGATCAGGCAGACGCCTGGCTGGACAAGCTTGTTACAACAGTCGCCTCCCGGCCCGGCGCGATGAACAAAACGGTATTCGAGGTGCAAGGACGAGACTGGCGGCCTTCCAACGGAGCGGAGGACTCCGGCCACGTGGATTCCGCATTAATGGCGCATTGGCTACAGCGCCTGCAATTAAGCGGCGCACGCAGTTTCGGCTATTACCCCGATGACTTTACAAAAAATCAGCCCCGTCTGGAAATCATCCGGCCGGCCATTTCCAATGCCTGGTACCCATTCCATGATAGATAGACTCATTGCATTCCTGGTCCTGTGCATTGCACTTGGCGCTCCATTCGGGCTTACGCTAGTCCTTACCAGCAGCGTATTGCTCAGCTTCGTCTTCTTCTACCCCCTGTTCATGTCCGGCATATGGATGGCTGGCGGACTGTACTTCTGGTTCCAGTGGGAAAGAAAGTGGCAATGGCGGCCTTATCGTCCTCCACAACTTCCCGGCCATCCCCTGATTACGATCATCATCCCTTGCTACAACGAGGAAGATCATGGCGAAAACACCATATTGGCGGCCTTGGCACAGGAATATCCAAATATTGAAGTCATTGCGGTCAATGATGGTTCAACCGACGGTACCGCCGCGCTATTCGACAGGCTAACGGCCGAACATACCCGACTGAGGGTCATTCACCTAGCCGAAAACCAGGGCAAGGCTATGGCCTTGCGCATGGGCGCCATGGCTGCCCGCAGCGAATATCTGGTTTGCATCGATGGCGATGCCCTGCTGGATACCGACGCCGTCAGCTATCTGGTCGCCCCCTTGATCAACAACCCGCGGGTTGGCGCAGTAACCGGCAATCCGCGGATACGTACGCGGTCTACGCTGATCGGCAGGATACAAGTGGGGGAGTTCTCGTCGATTATCGGACTCATCAAGCGCACCCAACGTGTTTATGGCCAGCTGTTTACCGTTTCCGGAGTGGTTACCGCGTTTCGGCGCAAGGCGCTCGACCAGGTCGATTACTGGAGCCTGGACATGATTACAGAGGACATCGACATCACCTGGAAACTGCAACGCGAGCATTGGTCCATCTTTTACGAACCACGCGCACTGTGCTGGATATTGATGCCCGAGACCCTGCATGGTTTATGGAAACAACGCGTGCGTTGGGCACAGGGCGGCGCTGAAGTATTTCTAAAAAACCTGCTCACTATCTGGAACTGGAGGCATCGACGCTTATGGCTCTTATTAGTTGAATACTGTTTGTCTGTTGCATGGGCTTTTGCTTTCGCCCTTTCCATCGTGTTGTGGCTGTTAGGCCACGTAACAACGCTGCCGCCTAACATTCAAGTCTCGATCCTCATGCCGCCGTCGTTTACCGGCATGGTGCTGGCCATGGTATGCCTGATGCAGTTCGTCGTCAGCATTCTTATTGACCGTCGTTATGAACCTAATCTGCATCGCTCGCTGTACTGGATCATCTGGTATCCATTTGCTTACTGGATTATCAATCTTTTCACCACTCTTTTCAGTTTCCCCAAAGTCATGTTGCGCATCCGGCGCCAGCGCGCACGCTGGTCCAGCCCTGATCGCGGCATCAAGGAGTTGACATGATCATCACTACACAACGCACTACTTTCGCCATGGCCATCGACAGTCTTCTGACCGCACTGGGATGGATGGGCTTTTTTTATTTGTTCACCAAGGGAGTCGTCAGCATCATCGACGGTACCTATGACAGCCCAGGCATAGGTGTGTTAAAGCCGTTTTTGCCGACCATTACGACCCTGACCGCCTACCTTTTGGTCGCCGCGTTCAACACGCTGGTCATTGTGTTATGGGCGCGTTATCACAAGCTTTTTTTCAAAGACCTTCTTAAGGGCCGTACTCCAACCTACGTCGACGACGACACCGTGGCATCGCACTTTCATCTTTCCACGAACCAGTTGCACGAAATCCAGGATAGCCGGGTCACCGTTATCTACCACTCAAATGATGGCGCCATTGCGCATCTGGAAACCGACCAGCTGCACATGCAGGCCGCCCAACGCCCTGCCCTTTACGACGTGGCAAAAGTGGCCTGATTTACACGGTCACACCGCCAGATTATCAAGTAAGCCATTTGGAGTAGGCCGCCCTCCCTGAATCCTAAGTAATAAGGCCGAGCCTGGATTACGCCTTCTAGCGCATGTTTCTAATGGCGTAGGAACATAAGATATATCAAATCATTTCGTTTCTTCAGTAAAAAAAAGATTCATATAAGTAACTAGAAAAAACAGCGGGGAGAGGCAGCATGCGCAAGATCGTCGTCACCGTAGGGGCTCAGGTAGTCATAGCACTCAGTTGTGCAGTGGTGCAGGCTGCCGCCCTACCCGTGACCAAGGACGTCCAAACCAAGACAGCCCCCGCCAACGATACGCTCCCTAAAGCCAAGGTCAATGGTTCCACGGAAACTCGAAAAAGCGTCTTCGACGACCCACTATCTGGCGTCGTTGTAAATCGCACCATCACCGTACTGGGCAAGGATTTCTACCAAGGATTTACAACCCAGTGGCGTCAAAAAGACGTCGACAGCCAATACACCATCACTATTTTCGAACGCCCATCGGCACGTTTTGGCAGCGAAATATGGGTGCAATTCCGACAAAAACGGATGTTTCACATCTTCTTGCCGCCGGCTCGAGCCGCTACAAAAAAAATCAGCGCCATGGCGGTAGATATTGTCTATCAAAACATCGCCGACAGTGAAGTCGAACGCATGTTGGTTAAAAGCCCTGACCTGGGTCCCGAGGAGATGTAAATGAAAGGAGCAATCGTGTCCAAGAAGAAAGAATATCGCCTGCGTACAGCGCTGTTAATTGCATCCTGGGCTTTGGCAGGCCAGGCTGCAGCAACAGAACTCGTCTACTACCCATTCAACCCATCATTCGGCGGCAGCCCGCTGAACGGATCTGTGCTGTTGAACTCGGCGTTAGCCACCAACAAGCATACCGACCCGGACATTGGATCAGACCAATTCGGCATCGAGGAAAAGACCCCTGCCGAAATTCTCAACGAATCCATTGAACGCAACATCGTCAGCCGCCTTTCCATCGCGGCCAGCTCCCAGATCATAGACAGCAATGGCAACTTCATACCCGGCAGGCTGGAGACCACCAGCTTCATCATCAATGTCGTGGTTTCCCCAACCAACCCGAATGACCTGACCATTACAACGACAGACAAGATATCAGGCGCATCGACGATATTCCATGTGAGTAATCCGGCATGAAAAGCAATAACAAAAATAGCGCTCTATATCCGCGCATCGCAAAGATCAGCATGGCTATGATCACTTGCGGCCTGCTGGGCGCCTGTGCGGTACCCAGCACCCCCGTCCAGGTGGCTACCGCCGCAAAGCTGACGCCTCCTACGCCATCGTCGCATGACTTGCGTAAGCTGCCGCCGCCAAAAGGCAAGGTTGTAGTCGCTGTCTATGGATTCCGCGACCAGACTGGCCAATACAAACCCCAACCTGATAGCTCCTTTTCAACATCAGTGACACAAGGCGCAGCATCGATGCTGGTGAGGGCGCTGAAAGAATCCGGCTGGTTTACGCCCGTCGAACGGGAAAGCCTGCAAGAACTCCTGACCGAACGCCGGATAGTTCGCGCCCTGGATGGCTCTCAGGACAAGGATGCCCCGGAAATAAAGATCCCGGCACTCGTACCTGCCTCCATTCTGATAGATGGTGGAATCATTTCTTACGAAAGCAATGTCCGTACCGGCGGCCTGGGCGCCAGATTCCTGGGCGTGGGGTTGTCTACCCAATATCGCATGGATCAGGTAACTATCGGCTTGCGCAGCGTAGACATACGAACAGGTCAAGTGCTGCAGACCGTCTCGACGACCAAAACCATTTTTTCATACGAAGTGCGTCCGAGCGTCTATAAGTTCGTGAATTTCAAAGACCTGCTTGAAATCGAAGGCGGCGTGACCAGCAACGAACCTGCTCAGTTATGCGTGAAGGAAGCAATCGAGGCCGCAGTTCTGCACTTGACTGTTCAGGGTCTGAAAGACAAAAACTGGGTACTTCAAAACGAAAGCGACTGGAATCTGCCGATTATCCAGAACTATTTGAAAGAAGAAACCAGCTACGCCTCCAGCGCGCTGGAGATAGCAGCCAACACCAACGAAACAGCCACTGCTGTTGCCGTATCAAACTAAACCTTGACACGCCAACGGTAGGTTGTACGCGAGCCCGGCTCCGAAGACCGCTGGGTTAGCTTTAAAAAAGCGTGGTCTTTATCTTGAGGAGAAATACAATGAGTATCAAACTGTCCGCACTCGCCCTGGGTATCACTCTCGCTTATGGCGCCACCGCGGCAATGGCAGCCGACGACGCAACAATCTATCAAACTGGCTGGTACAACGACGCATCAGTAGAACAAACCAGCAACCTGTCCGCTATTGCCATGATCAATCAAAGCGGGTTTGGTAACGATGGTGTCGTAGTGCAGGAAAAAGTCCAGAATGGCAATGCCCGCATCGATCAGAACGGCAGTTTCGGCACAGCAACGATCGATCAAGGCGGCGCATGGGGCGACGGCCACTGGGTATATTTCTATGGCCATAAGCGCTGGGTCGACGGCAGCTGGAGCAATGGCGTCAACCAAACCGCATCCATTAACCAAATCAGCGGTTGGAGCAACGACGCTTGGGTCACGCAAACAGGCAGCAACGTTGAGGCCTCCATTACCCAGGCCGGCGCACGCAACGTTGCCGGCATTGTTCAAGCAGGAACAGGCGGCCAAGACATTGCCAGCATCACTCAAACGGGCTATCGAAACGATGGCTACATTGACCAAAGCGGCAGCAACCTGAGGGGCAGCATTTACCAAGCGGGAGCACGGCAAGAAGCCGTCATCCTTCAAACCGGTGCCAACAAGACAGCCTCCATTACGCAGGCTAGCGGCTATGCCAACGTGGCTTACATCAACCAACAGTAACAAACCATATACCTAGGCAAAGATCTAGGCTTGTCACGGGCACCCTACATGCCCGTGACATTCGTAACAGTAATATTTTTTCACTCAGAAAACCACCTTATAACAAAAAAAGGGGAAGATAATGACTGCTGATAGCGATATTCAGGTTTGGCTGGAAACCTACGCGAAAACCCAGCCTGTTGTTATAGTGCCGTACGTCAAGAGCAGCGAAAACGTGACGCTGCGCTACAAAGTACGTACCGTTAAAGAAGGCAGTGGCGGTAAATCTGTGATGGGTCAAGGCGGGGTGGTGTCTGTTTCTGCGAACGTACCGGCTGCATTGTCGCGCATGTCATTGAGCAGGTCGCCGACCGATGTTTGTCACATAGATCTGGTATTGTCCGAAAGCGGCGTTGCCGACAGGAATTATCATTTTGATTGTCCCAGATGATGTTATTTGGGAAGCGCATTCAGGGTATACACTTACGCCTGTTTCTTAAAGTAAACAAACACTTGCACAATAGGCGATGTGCCAATACCATATAAAACGTAATGATCCAACCAGATCATTTTGTTTCGTTTAGAACGAGACCTGACAGATGGCTGAAGATATTGTAAAGATATGCTCCTTATATGCCCTGTTGTAACGTAATCTGCCTTGGGCAATGAGATCCACAGATCATTTCGATACTTCAGTCTCCCGAGCGACGCAAACAGCAAAGCGACGTGGAACTTAGGAAGAAGAAAAAATGCCGATCATTATTGTCGTCGAGCCCCACCCTTTACTACGGCTCGGCATCCTGCAACTTTTATCAGATGTTGCGCCAAGTGTAAAACTTGAGGGGGCCGACTATGCTCATCTTTCGAACGAGTCTGCGGAAGCAGGACATTGCGACCTTTTATTGCTATCGGTACCGTCCTTAGAAGATATCTACGAACTAAGCGCCGCCGCTGATCGCGTTTATTCACCCAAGGCCATGCTGCTGCTTTCTGAAAACAGCGAAATGCCCAATTCCGCCAAAGGCCTGCCGGCTTCTGTCGCAGGTTATGTGCCCAAGGATGTTTCGCATGAAGTGCTACAAGCGTCGGTACGCCTGGTTTTAGCCGGCGGCACATGTTTCCCGTTGCGTTCAAACTCTGTCCCGGCGCACACCCCAAAATCGCTGCTGCCAGTGTACGAACCGGTAAAATGGCCGCCCGCTGCCGAGCTTGCCAACAAAATGGCGCCAGAAGCTAATTCCGAGTGCCAAATGCTGGGACTAACGCCTCGGCAATACGAAGTTCTAGTCCTTCTCGCCCGCGGCTATCCGATGAAAACGGTAGGCCGCTACCTGAACATTTCAGTGGCTACGGCCAAAGCGCACACCGAAACGCTGTACCAGCGTCTTGATGTGCACAACCGAAATGCAGCGGTGTATGCGGCGGTTTCGCGGGGGGCTACGTTAGGTTGGGCATCTATTAGCGGAGCGCATAACAGCGATGCCGACACACCCAAGCCTAATGCCGACGGGCAGCCAGGTATTTCTCTTAGAACCAACGGCCTGTTCAGGCAAGGCGCTAGTGCCGGCTCCTAAGCATTCGCCGGTCTGTTGATCACGCTTTCTCAGCAGACCGGCAATGCATCATCACACATTACAACAACCCCATCTGTAACCGTGCGGGTTCGCTGATCATCTCGCGACTCCAAGGCGGATCCCAGACCAAGTCTACCGTTACCTCTTCCACGCCATGTATGGACAACAGCTTGCTGCGCGCCTCGTCGGCGATCATGGTGCCCATGCCGCATCCTGGAGCAGTAAGCGTCATCTGTACTTCGATGCGGAATTGCTCATTGCTGGCTGGCAAGACCTTGCAGCTGTATACCAACCCCAAGTTCACGATATCGATGGGAATTTCCGGGTCGTAGCATGTCGACAAAACGCTCCAGGCGTAGTCCTCGACTGACTGAGCGGTAACCGGTCCATCGTGCCCAAGCTTTTGCTCTTCGGTCGGCTCGAACCCCAGTGCATCACCATCGATGCCCTCAATACGATACAGATTTCCTTCGACCACCACCGTGTAGCTGCCGCCCAATTGTTGCGTAATCGTGGCAGAGCAGCCCTCTTCGATCGTCACGGGCGAACCGTATGGCACAGTAACTGCCGGGCAGTCCCGATTGACGATAACTTCTTGTCTTGCATAGCTCATAACAGGTCTCCTATTCGGTACGCGCCGTATCCTGGGCCTGGGTAATGGCATTGTGCAAGGTGTGCCAGGCCAGCGTGGCGCACTTCACCCGTGCCGGAAACTCACGAACCCCGGAAAGCACCTCTAGCTTGCCAAAATCGCGCCCTTCAGGACGCGCCTCGGTAAGCATGATGTGCATATCCCGGAACAGCGTCTCGGCTTCCGCAATGGGCTTTCCCTTGACCGCTTCAGTCATCAACGACGCCGACGCTGTGGAAATCGCACAGCCATGCCCTACAAAACTGACATCTTCGATAATGCCGTCTTTGACCTGTGCGTAGATCGTCAGTTGATCGCCGCACAAAGGGTTATGTCCGTCGGCAGTATGGCTGGCATCGGGCATCGCATGGAAGTTGCGCGGACGACGATTGTGATCGAAGATGACTTCCTGATAGAGCTCGCGTAAATCACCGTATTGTTCAGTCATCCTGAGGTCCTGTCCCAAACAGTTTTTGCGCCTTGCGCAACCCGGCGATCAGCGCATCGATATCTTCTTGCGTGTTGTACAAGGCGAACGAAGCCCGCGCTGTGCCCGGAATGCCAAAACGCGTCATCAGGGGCATGGCGCAATGATGGCCAGCCCGTATGGCAACGCCTTCCATATCCAGAATGGTGCCCAGATCATGCGGGTGTATACCGTCGACAACAAATGACAATATGCCTGCCTTATGCGCCGCCGTGCCAATCAGGCGTATGCCTGGCAATTGCTCGAGCTGCGCTGTGGCGATTGACAGCAGGGACTGTTCGTAAGCGGCGATGACATCAAGACCAATTTCCTGCACATAGCGTATAGCGGCATCCAGGCCCACGACACCTGCAATATTGGGAGTGCCAGCTTCAAACCGCTGAGGTACGTCCGCATAGGTGCTACGTTCAAAGCTGACGGTATGGATCATGTCGCCGCCGCCCTGCCATGGTTGCATGTCTTTTAAAATGTCGTAACGTGCATACAGCGCGCCGATACCGGTAGGGCCATACAACTTATGGCCTGAAAAAGCGTAGAAATCGCAATCCAGCGCCTGGACGTCAACGACTTCATGGGCAACCGCCTGAGCGCCGTCGACCAGCACCTTGGCCCCAACCTCGTGGGCCAGGCGGATCATTTCAGCAACCGGATTAATAGTCCCGAGCGCATTGGAAATATGGGTTACCCCAACCAGCCGTGTGCGCGATCCGAGCAGCGCACGATAAGAGTCCATATCCAGTTCACCGCTATCGGTGACGGGGACCACTCGCAAAACCGCGCCGGTCCGTTCACAAAGCAACTGCCACGGCACGATATTCGAGTGGTGCTCCATGCCGGTCAGGATGATTTCGTCACCCTGCTTCAACGCCGACAAACCCCAACTGAAAGCGACCAGGTTGATGGCTTCTGTTGTGCCGCGAGTGAATACGATTTCTTCGTGGCGCGCGGCATTGAGCAAGCTGCGTACGCGCTCGCGCCCCTGCTCATACAGATCGGTAGCGTGCTGCGACAACCAGTGCACGCCCCGATGAATATTGGCATTGGACTGCTCGTAGAACTGGCGCTCGGCTTCGATGACCTGGATCGGCTTCTGTGTTGTAGCGCCATTGTCCAGATACACCAGTCGACGGCCCTGCACGGGCCGCGACAGGATGGGGAAATCAGCCGCACGGCCTAGCACAGGCGCATGGGTGCCGAGGATTGTAGGCGCATTCATGCCGGCTCCCCTACCTGTGCCTCTCCGGGCAGCAGCATGCGTATGGCGTCGGCTACCCGTTCGCGTACCGAAGCGATTTCTATTCTTTCGAGCGCCTGCGCCGCAAACGCATAGGTCAGCAGATTGCGGGCGTCGGCTTCGTTCATGCCGCGAGTACGCAAATAGAACATGCTTTCTTCGCTGATTTGGCCAACGGTGGCGCCGTGCGCGCATTTAACGTCATCAGCATAGATTTCAAGCTCCGGCCGCGCGTCCGCCTTGGCAAGACGCGACAGCAACAAGCTGTCGGACCGCTGTACGGCATCTGTACCATCGGCTCCCGGGGAAACCAGGATACGTCCACCAAATACCCCGCGGGCTGTGTCGGCGAGTATGCCGCGATAGTATTCCCGACTGACGCCATGCGGCTGCGCATGACCAATCAAGGTATGGTGGTCTACATGGCGCCGCCCATCGACGTAGTACAAACCATTGAGCAAGGTTTCGCAGCGCTGGCCGGTAAACGTAGTCACGATATCGTGCCGGGCCAAACGCGCGCCAAACGACATCGAGTGAGAATTGAAAACAGAACCCTTGGCCTGCTCGACATCGAGTATGCCAAGGTGGAAAGCCTGTTCAGTTTCCTGCTGCAGCTTGATATGGGTAATACGGGCGTCCGGCGCCAAGTTCGCGCGGGTAACGGTATTCGTAAGGGTAGTACTGCTGCCCTGTCCGATGTAATGCTCGACGATGTCGGCTGCAGCGCCCGCGTCAGCCTGAATGATATTGCGCGGAAAACTTGCTGCCTGTTCGCTTGCTGCAATAAACACCAAATGAATGGGCTGTTCCAGCACTACCCCGCGCGCCAGGCGAATAAAAGCGCCATCCGACATCAACGCCAGATTCAAGGCAGCGATGCTGGAACCCTGGCGTTCGTTACCGAAGCCGTCTTGTACATGATCAGGTGCATCGACCAAGGCCTGCGACAAGGCGCGCACTTCAGCGCCTGCCGGCAGTGCGCCGACATCCGATAGTTCGGGCGCATACAAACCATCGACAAACACCAGCCAATGCCCAGGCTCGCCCTGGCGCACGGCTTGCGCCTGCGCCTGCGCAGAAGCCTTGGCTGCCGGCAAGAACGTTTGTTGTGCTAGCGTGGCAAGCGACGTGTGGCGCCAGCTTTCCTGTTTGGTGGAAGGCCAGCCTTCGTCCGCAAAACGCTCGATAGCCCGCTTGCGCATAGCGGCAAGCCAAGGCACATTGGCGCCTGCAAAACCCTGCTCGCGCGCCGTAAAATCGCCCACCCAGGTTTGTGCAGTGGTCATGCCGCGGCTCCTTGGCCGGGTGCGCCGTCCTTAATCCAGCCGTAGCCGCGCTCTTCAAGCTCCAGGGCGAGCTCGCGGCCGCCTGAACGAACGATTTGACCGCCCGACAGCACATGCACGAAATCGGGAACGATATAGTCAAGCAAGCGTTGGTAGTGGGTAATGACAATGAGCCCGCGCTCCGGAGAGCGCAAGCGATTTACGCCGTCGGCCACGACCTTCAAGGCGTCGATATCAAGACCGGAATCGGTTTCATCCAGAATTGCCAGCTTGGGCTCGAGCAAAGTCATTTGCAGTATTTCGTTGCGCTTTTTCTCGCCGCCGGAAAAGCCTTCGTTGACCGAGCGATACAAAAACTCTTCCTTCATGCCCACGGCTTTCATTTCGCTTTTAACGCGTTTAAGGAAATCCATGGCATCCAGCTCGGGCAGGCCTTGGTGGCGGCGCACAGCATTGACAGCGGCTTTCAGGAAATACGCGTTCGAAACCCCTGGGATTTCGATGGGATATTGGAAGGCCATGAACAAGCCCGAGCGAGCACGCTCTTCGATAGGCATGGCCAACAGGTCTTGCCCCATCCAGTCCACCGAACCACTTTCCACTGTGTAGCTTTCGCGTCCTGCCAACACCTGCGACAGCGTGCTTTTACCGGAACCATTGGGTCCCATGATGGCATGCACCTCGCCTGCATTCACTGTTAAGTTCAAACCACGCAGAATCGACTTATTCTCGACCGAGGCGTGCAAATCTTTAATATTCAGCATTCTTACTTCTCCTTAACCTACGCTGCCTTCAAGACTTACGCCGAGCAGGTTTTGAGCCTCGACTGCAAATTCCATTGGCAATTCCTTGAAAACTTCTTTGCAAAATCCATTCACTATCATCGATACCGCATCTTCGGCCGACAAGCCGCGCTGCATGGCGTAGAAAAGCTGGTCTTCGCCGATACGCGATGCGGTCGCTTCGTGCTCGACACTGGCCGACGGGTTCTGGACTTCGATAGTGGGAAAGGTATGAGCCGCACAACGTTTACCTATCAGCAGTGAATCGCACTGTGTATAGTTTCGTGCGTTTTCCGCCTTGGGCGTCATGCGAACCAGGCCGCGGAAAGTATTGCTGCCATGGCCCGCCGAAATGCCCTTGGAAATGATGGTGCTGCGCGTATTGCGGCCCATGTGTATCATTTTCGAGCCTGTATCGGCCTGCTGTCTGTGGTTGCTAAGCGCCACCGAATAAAACTCGCCTACAGAGTCATCGCCGCGCAGGATAACGCTGGGGTACTTCCATGTAATGGATGACCCTGTCTCGACCTGCGTCCAGGAAATATGCGAACGTGCACCGCGACAGTCGCCGCGCTTGGTAACGAAGTTATAAATGCCGCCTTTGCCGTCTTTATCGCCGGGATACCAGTTTTGAACCGTTGAATACTTGATCTTGGCGTCGTCCAGCGCGACCAGTTCCACGACAGCCGCGTGCAACTGGTTTTCGTCGCGCATCGGGGCCGTACAGCCTTCAAGGTAGCTGACCGAAGCCCCTTCCTCGGCAATGATGAGGGTACGTTCAAACTGTCCGGTGTCTATCGCGTTGATGCGGAAGTAAGTCGATAATTCCATGGGGCAGCGCACGCCTTTGGGAATATAGACAAACGAGCCATCGGAAAACACGGCGGAATTCAAAGCGGCATAATAATTGTCGCTGGTCGGCACTACCGTACCCAAGTATTTGCGTACCAGGTCCGGGTGCTCCCGGACGGCTTCCGAGAACGAACAGAAAATAACACCCACTTCGGCCAGCTGCTTGCGAAAGGTAGTGGCTACCGATACGGAATCGAAAACCGCGTCAACGGCAACACCGGCAAGACGGGCCCGTTCATGCAAGGGAACGCCCAATTTTTCGTAGGTGCGCAATAGTTCGGGGTCGACTTCGTCCAGGCTTTTAGGGCCGTCTTTTTTCTTCGGGGCCGAGTAATAGCTGATATCCTGGAAATCAATGCGTGGAAAGCTGACCTGTGCCCATTCCGGCAGGCTCATGGTGAGCCAGTGGCGATAGGCTGCAAGACGCCATTCCAGCATGAACTCAGGCTCATTCTTTTTAGCTGACAATAAGCGTATGGTGTCTTCAGACAGGCCTTTAGGAATAGTGTCTGACTCAATATCCGTGACAAAGCCAGCCGAATACTCGCGATCCAGAAACGAATCAATCTTGTCGTTCAAGGTCTCTGGTCGTTCAACTACGGTAGCGATTTTTTCGGTTACGGTATTCATTCTGGGAAACTCCATGTCGTGGGCTGTGCCGTTCGGGCTCTGACTTTTGGTTCAGGTAGAGATTGCGCAATCAGGGGGAATTGAATTGGCGTGGGGCTGAGCATGTCGGCGACGCTGACATTTTCAAGCGTACTACGAAGAATCGCATTGATACGCTGCCAATTGGTGCGTATGTGGCAACCGGCTTCAACGCTGCATGCCCCTGGCGTCGAGGCGCATTCGGTAAGGCCAAACGGCTGATCTTCAAGAGCGTCTATAATGTGCGCAATACTGATGTCGCGAGCAGGCCGCCCCAGCACATAACCGCCGCGCGCACCCCGGCTGCTTTTTACCAATTCGTGCTGGCCCAACAGCTTCAGCACTTTACTGACAGTGGGCTGGCCCAGGCCTAGCGTGGCGGCAAGATCAGCAGCACTGAACACACGGTCGGGACTTCCGGCCATGTAAGTAAGCACTAAAGTGCCGTAGTCAATGATTTTGCTGATACGCAGCATCTACGCATTCTCCCGATTCGATACGTCAAACCATATAGTACCTATTTAGTACTATATGTGTCAAACCGGTGTGCCCTGATGACGTTGCCAGGGGCGTAGCGCGTGAAGCCGAAACAGCCCCCGACACACCCCCGCCTTTCTCAAGAACGAAAAACCGCCGCCACCTCGGCTAAAAATGCTCTAGTGTGCAATGTCGCCATCATTGATCTTGTCGACCGCATCATCCTGCCCAGCCTGCTGCAACGCCCACATCTGGGCATACCGCCCTCCTTTGGCCACCAAGTCCCAATGAGAGCCCTGCTCGAGCACCTTGCCGTGATCCAGCACGATAATTTCATCGGCATCGACAATAGTGGAAAGACGGTGGGCAATGATCAACGTTGTCCGATCCTTGGCAATTTGCCTCAATTCTTCTTGAATGGCGCGTTCGGTACGAGTATCCAGCGCACTGGTGGCCTCATCCAGAATAAGGATAGGCGGATTTTTCAATAAAGTACGGGCAATGGCGACACGCTGTTTTTCGCCGCCGGACAATTTCAATCCACGCTCACCCACTTGCGTTTGATACCCCTCCGGCAGACTCATGACGAAATCATGGATGCTGGCAGCCTTGGCTGCCTGGAAAATTTCGTCTTGTGTCGCTTCGGGATTGCCATAAGCAATGTTGTACAAGATGCTATCGTTGAACAGCACCGTATCTTGCGGGACGATGCCAATATGATGACGCAGGCTGGATTGGGTCATGTCACGAATGTCGACGCCATTAATTGTAATTGCGCCCGCGTTCACATCGTAGAAACGGAATAACAAGCGTGATAACGTGGACTTCCCGGCGCCCGACGACCCCACGACAGCCAGCGTCTTACCCGCCGGAATAACAAAATTGACGTCAAACAGTATCTGGCGATTCGACTCATAGCCGAAATCGACATGGCGAAATGCGATCGCGGCCTGTGAAGTTTGTAGTGGCTTCGCGTCAGCGCGATCGGCAACTTCCTGGCCTTGCTCCATCAAGCCGAACATACGTTCCATATCGGCCAGCGCATGCTTGATTTCGCGGTAGACAAACCCCAGGAAATTCAGCGGCGCATACAACTGGGTCAGGTAGGCCGAAACCAGAACGACGTCGCCCACCGACATGGTCTTGTTGACCACGCCTTCAGCCGATAGCCACAGCAACAACGTTATACCCACCGTAATGATGACGCCCTGCCCCATGTTCAGGAAATTCAGCGACACCTGGTTCTTGACCGCCGAGTCCACCCACTTGCCCAGGTTCGTGTCATAGCGATCGAGTTCGTAAGCCTCATTACCAAAATACTTGACAGTTTCATAGTTGATCAACGCATCTATGGCTTTGCTGTTGGCTTTGCTGTCCAGGTCATTCATGCTGCGCCGGTAGACCATGCGCTTTTCCGTCACGAACAAGGTAAACAACACATACGAGGTTATCGTGCCTAGCGTCACCAAGGCAAAGCTAAAGTCGTAGCGCCACAGCAAAATGGCTGCCACCATGCCGATCTCCAGCAAGGTCGGCAAAATATTGAACACCATGAAATTAAGCAGAAAGCCTATGCCTTTGGTGCCACGTTCAATATCCCGGCTTAACCCACCCGTTTGACGCTGCATATGAAACCGCAAAGACAACGCGAACAAGTGCTTGAACAATTGCGCCGCGATGCGCCGTATGGACCCTTGCGTGACGCGCGCAAACAAAGCGTCGCGCAGCTCTCCGAACACACCTGACGCCAGGCGGGCAAACCCATAGCCCAGCAAGGCCGCCACCGGTAATATCATCAGCGTCGCCGGCAGACTGAGCTTATCGACAATATCCTTCAAAAACAGCGGCAAAATAACACTCGCCACCTTGGCTGCAACAAGGCAAGCCAACGCCGCCATCACCCGCCATTTAAACTGCCATACATAAGGCAATAGCGACTTGATGGTTTGGATATCGTTGCGGCGCGCAGGAGCTGGGCCCCGATGGGTGAATCTCATGTAGCGGGGTCCTTAACGAATTGGGTGATTTTTTTTATCCATGTTTGCGATACTTCATGCGAACCGGCGAACGACAAATGCGAGGTGTCCGAGTAACGCGCCCTGCCCTGATGCAGGGCCGAACAAATGCCCTGCTCGCACAAGACATCATAAGGATTCAGGAACAATACCCGGGGATCCGACCCCAGCGCGGCAAGCAGTTGTTGATTCAACTCGTACCCAAGCCCTTGCTCTTGGGGCAGCGACAACGCGTCCAGGCATGTCATCGGCAAATAATCCGGCCGATCCAGGCAAGCCGCGACCGGACCGCTTGCCCGAATGCCAGGCTGGGTGCCGATAACGATCAACTTTCTGCGCGGGTTATCCGCGACCAGGTCCAATACCTTGGCCGCCAGGAACCGTACGTAGTCGGCCGGATCAGAGAAGGTCAGACGTGTGCCATCAGGCTTGACCAGCAGGTCCCGATAACCGGTCCAGCTGACCGCATAAATCAACGGCAGGTCATTGCCCTTCAGCAACGCCTGAACCTGTTCGGTTTTAGTCTGGCATTCCGGCCGCGGCTTACCATCCAGCAGGCGGGTAATATCGCGCCCCAGAATGCAGCCGTGCTGGAACACACCTTGAATTTTCTGATGCCTGGCCTTTAGCGCGTCATCAAAGCCTGAGGCATATTGCAAGGCAAAGCTATCGCCGGCAAAAATCGCCATAGGCCTATTGGCGGCGGAATCGCCCAACATGACATCCAGCGCATACCCATCGCCACCGTAGCGCTCGGCATCTTTGACAGCAGGCTGCTCCAAGCGCGCATGATAAGTGTCATTCACCCTTGAAGGCAGCCCTTGTTGATAATGGACAAAGGCCGCAGGCACTAGCACCACCGCTACCGCGGCAGCACAAGCAACGGCCTTGACCGTGTTCCAGCTTGTCAGGTCGATACGCCGGTAACGGCACTCAACCCAACGGTACAAGGGATAGGCCAGCAAAAACGGCACCGCAAACAAGATGGCCTTATCCCAGAAACCCAAAGGCCGGTAGACATAGTACTTATAGAAAACAATAAGCGGCCAATGCACCAAGTACAGAGAATAAGAAATCAGCCCAACAAACACGGCGATTCGATTGCGCAGCAATGCCCCCAGATACCGGGCTCCGCCAGCGTAAATGCACAAGGCAGCGCCTAACACCGGCACCACTGCATTCACACCCGGGAAGACCGTATTCTTGTCGAACCACAACACGCTATACAGCAACAAAGCCAGGCCCAAGCCCAACAAGCCTTCCTGCACCTTGTTTGACGGCATACCCTTGCGTTCCAGCCAAGGCAGCAGGCCGCCCGCCGCAAACTCGAACATTCTGAACGGCATCAGGTAATAATTGGCCGAGGGGTCAAGCACAGTAAACCATTGGGATGCTGCAAGCGACACTAGCCCCGCCAGCAGCAAAATTTGAGGTAAGTAATTATCTCGCCATCGCCAGACGCCGTAAATCAGCAGCGGCCATACGAGATAGAACTGTTGCTCTACGCCCAGAGACCACGTGTGCAACAAAGGATTCAGTTCAGACGAGGTATCGAAGTAGCCGGCAACCTGCCAAAACAGGAAATTCGAAGCAGAGAAAAATGCGCTCGCCGTGGAGGCCGCCAGCGTGCGGTACTGAATCGGATCAAACAACACATAACCCGCAACCATGGTCAGCAGCAAGGCCGCGATCAGTGCCGGATATAAACGGGCGATGCGCCGCGCCATGAACGGAAAAAACCGGAACTTGCCGCGCTCGCAGTCGGTATGAATGATCTGAGTGATCAAATATCCGGAAATCACAAAAAACACGTCGACGCCGACAAAGCCACCGCCAAATGGTGCGAAACCGGCATGAAACAGCAATACGCTGACAACAGCGACACTGCGTAAGCCATCAAGTTCGGGACGATAGGTTTTCGAAGAGGCCGGTATGGCTGCCGAAGAAGTACTGCCAGGCATGTATTACATTAGCTTGCGAGAAGAGGGAGACAAAGTGTAGCAAGCAAAACCGGCCCCTGGATGTATCAATTGATAAAGGAAGCATCCGGTAAGGCTTGGGCCAGGAGTCGACGCTGATCCAGGAGCACGTCGTAGAACGCCTGGGCAGCGCTGGACAGGCTCTTTTCGTGACGCCGGATCAAGTATAAAGACCGCTTCACCCTGCTTTCGGGCGCCAGAGGAATGATTTTCAACCGAGGGTGTCCGAACTGAAACAATGTCATGGCTGGCACGAGGCTTACGCCAAGGCCGGCCGCCACCAGCCCGGTCACCGTCGCCAAATGATCGACTTCCAGAAACGAACCGAGGCTGCAAAAATCGGTGTTATGAAGCAGGCTTTGCCGGATGCTGCTGTTTTTGCCTAGCTGAATGACAGCGCTTCCCTTGAGTTCACGCAAATGGACCGACGACCTTGCCGCCAAAGGATGATCGTCGCGGCACACCACATAAAAATGATCTTCGCACAAGGGCTCGGCAAGCAAACCGGCCATGTCCTTGCCCTGAGCTGCAACGGCCATGTCCACTGCCCCGCGCCGCAATAGCTCCAGGCAGGGCTCAAGCAAGGCATCGTGCAGTTGTAGTTCGATAGCAGGATAGCGCGCATGAAACTGTGCATAAATATCAGGTAACCAACCAGCTGCTAAAGAAGGCAATGCGGCGACCGACACCCTGCCTTTGCGCTTAGCCACATGATCCTGCAGATTCTCCATTACCGCATCCAGATCATTAAGCAGCCTTAGTGCCGATGTGTTGAACAACACCCCTTCAGGCGTCAACTCGACCCGGCGCGTAGTCCGGTCAAACAAACGCACGCCAATCGAGTCCTCGAGCGATTTGATCAAGGCGCTGAATGCCGGCTGAGTCTGATGACAGCGCTGCGCGGCTTTCGTAAAGTGCCGCTCTTGCTCCAGGGCGACAAATGCGCGCAATTGGCGAGAAGAGAGATTCATAAAAAAAAGGCATCAATAGATAAGATGTTTCTATTTTACTTATTAATTGCGCCACCCTATAGTTGATCGAATCCCATCCACCAGGCGACGCTATGCAGCAGAATCCATTAATAATTGCTTGTGCCACCGGTTTCTCGGGGGACAGAACCGATGGCGTCCTGCCTGTCGTGGATACCTTGGTGCAGACGGGCGGCCAAGCGCTCATTTTCGAAACACTGGCCGAACGAACTCTGGCCCTATCCCAACTGGCCAAGAATCAGGATCCCGAACGAGGCTATGAGCCCTTGCTGGACGATTTGATAGGCCCTGCTTTACGGCAGTGCCTGCAACACGACATAAAGATTATCAGCAACTTCGGCGCAGCTAATCCACCTGCAGCGGCCCGGCGCATCAAGGCAATTGCCCAGGAGCAAGGCCTGAAAACGCCCCGCATTGCGGTCTTGTCCGGCGATCAACTGACTACAGCCGAGCAACTGGACTTTCTGCGTTCCAGTATTGGAAGCCGCTTCGATAAGCTTGATATCGTCAGCATCAACGCTTACCAAGGTGCTGAGGAAATTGCACAGGCGCTGCGGGAAAGCGCCGATATCGTCGTGGCAGGACGCGTTGCCGACCCCTCGCTGGTAGTTGGCCCTGCCATGGCCCATTTTGGATGGCAAAACAGCGACTGGCACCGTCTGGGTTGTGCCACGATCGCAGGCCACCTACTGGAATGCGGTACGCAGATCACTGGCGGCTACTTCGCAGTCCCTGGCATCAAGGACGTGCCCGGCATGGACAATCTGGGGTTTCCCATTGCTGATATCCAGGCGTCTGGCAGCTTTTCCATAGGAAAGGCCGCGCACACCGGAGGGATAGTCACCGAGCAAACCGTCAAAGAACAACTACTGTACGAAGTACACGATCCCGCCGCTTACCTTACCCCTGACGTTACGGCCGACATCAGCCAAGTGGTGGTTACCCCTGTAGGCGTGGACCAAATCCGGATCGACCACGTTACCGGACATGCCCGCCCTGAAACGCTAAAGGTCAATATCTGCTATCGCGGCGGCTGGCTTGCTGAAGCCGAAATCTCGTACGCAGGTATGCAAGCAGAGGCGCGCGCCAGGCTGGCGGCAGAAACCGTGCAAAAACGCATAGGTCAACAACTGAAGTTGCGCATTGACCTGATAGGCGCGTGCAGCATTTTCGGTGATGACGACGGCGAGTATCTACGTCGCCATGCGCCAGGTCAGGCTCGGGACGTCCGCTTACGCGTAGCAGGGGCCCATCCGCAAAAAGAAATTGCCGAACGGATATTGCGCGAAGTCACAGCCTTGTATACCTGTGGCCCGGCAGGTGGAGGCGGTGTCAGGACATCATTGCGACCGCGGTTGAACAGCCTGTCCAGCTTCGTTCCGCGAGATCTGGCGCCAGCAAGCTGGCACTTCATGGAATAAGCACACCATGCCCACCTCTTCCTACACCACGGTCCCCTTGTATCGTCTTGCGCATAGCAGAACAGGCGACAAAGGAAACATCTCGAA
Organism: Pollutimonas bauzanensis; assembly: GCF_040393045.1. Lineage (GTDB taxonomy): Bacteria > Pseudomonadota > Gammaproteobacteria > Burkholderiales > Burkholderiaceae_B > Pollutimonas > Pollutimonas bauzanensis_A. The sequence continues at coordinate 27,714 of NZ_JBEBUX010000039.1, forward strand.
TATCAGCGTCATCGCCTGGGCGCCCGAATATTTACCGCTATTGAAAGAACAGCTTACCGAAGCGGCAATCCAGGACTGGTTTGCTTTCCGCCGCCCTCAACGTGTGCGGCGTTACGTAATCGAGTCCATCGGCGCGATTAACTTCGTGATTGACGGGATCCTGGATGGCGGCGTCAACGACGCCTTGAACCTGGATACGCATGGCAAAGCGTTGTCGTTCTACTTGCTGGACTTTCCCGTACATGTCAGCCATGAACTGGCTTGCACCCTGCCCGATATCAATAACTAAACATCACCAACCAGGAGGAGACCCTCATGTTTCATATCAGTGCTAAAAAAAATCTGTTGGCAACGGCGCTATTGCTTTGCCTGCCCTTGGCCGCTCAAGCTCAAGACTATCCCACCCGTCCCATTACCTTTGTTGTACCTTTCGGTCCAGGCAGCGCCACCGACCAATTAGCCCGAGCCATAGGCCAGGGCGTGACCGAACAAAGCGGCCAGGTCGTGGTCATCGAAAACAAACCCGGCGCTAGCGCCATGATAGGGGCTAGCGATGTCGCCCGCGCCGCACCCGACGGCTATCGTGTGCTGATCACCACCAACACCTCGCAATCGGCCAATCCACATCTTTATAAAAAGCTGAGTTACGATCCCATCAAGGATTTTGAACCCGTGACACTGCTGGGTACGGGAGGCCAGATCATGGTGGTAAATCCAGCATCTCCGGCTAAAACCGTGGAAGACTTCATTAAGCTGGCGAAGGAAAATCCAGGCAAGCTGACCTTCGGCAGCGGTAGCTCCAGCAGCCGAATCGCTGGTGAACTGTTCCAGCAAATGGCCGGCGTAGAGCTATTGCATGTTCCTTACAAAAGCAATCCATTGGTGATCAGCGATTTGCTGGGCGGGCAAATCGACATGATGATGGCAGATATGGCTACCGGCCTGCCTCAAGCTCAATCCAACAAGCTTCGCGCGCTTGGCGTCACCACCAGCAAGCCCTCCCCCCTGGCGCCAACTGTGCCTACTATTTCCTCCGCCGGCGTACCTGGCTACGAAATGGGATATTGGTTCGGCGCCTACGTGCCTGCCAACACACCGGCTCCCGTCGTTTCAAAACTGCACGACTTATTGGTGGGCGCCACTACACGCGCTGCGGCAACCCAGTTTTATACACAGACAGGTACCCAACCCGTAACGTCCAGTCCTGCTGAGCTGGCCGACTTCCAGAAAGCTGAAACGGAAAAATGGGGCATCATCATCAAAAAGGCTGATATAAAACCTTCATAACAGGAGAAAAAAGGGCTTAGCGCCCCTGCTTCCAAACAACGCCCCGCGCCATAGACCTGGCGCGTTGGCGTACCCGGCAATTTATTGTTACCCCGGATTAGACAAGCACAGCCCGTACCAGCCGAAACTCCTAATACAATAGCGTTGCCCCAGGATAAACCGGAGACTGTATGGCTGTTCCACCCTTTGATTACGAAGCTGCGCTTCTCGCTTGCGCGCGTGGTGATCAAAATGCATTCCAAGAGCTGTATCAACACGAATCCCCCCGCATGCTGGCCTTGTGTACAAGAATGCTCACGCAAAGCAACAGTGCCGAGGAATTGATGCGCGATACGTTTGTGTCTATCTGGAAAAATGCCCAAAGCTATGATCCTAGTCTGGGCGCCGCGCGCGCCTGGATCTACAGCATCATGCGCTACAGGGCATTGAACCGGCTGCGCCAGTCAGGGCGCCTGCGCCCGACCGCTGTAGCATGGAACGATAGCCTGCCAAACCCGGAGTCGGTACACGCCCTGCCGGAATCCGGATTGGCCCATGCCATCTCACGCCTTGACGAGGACCAGCGCCGTCCCATACTGATGGCCTTCTATAACGGTTATACCTACGAACAGATCGCCACGCGCCTTAAAGCACCGGCCGCCCAAATCAAGATGCAGGTTCAGGAAGGTTTGCGCCAAATCCGGGAGCAACAGGCAGCATGAGCAGCACACCCACCTCCGATCACAACGTCCTCATTGCCGAATACACCCTAGGGTTATTGAATCTTCAAGAAACCTCGGAGGCCCAGGCGCTATTAGGGCAAGACAGCCAGGCCGCCATGGCAGCGCTAAACTGGGAAAACCGCTTTCTGGAACTGGTGGATCTTTTACCTCCCATCGATCCAGGACCGCTATCATTGCGTCGACTACAGACCACCCTGGGTCATACGGCCACTACGCCCCCTATCAAGCCACAGACGCCGCCCGTCGACATTCGCACGAGCAGTGCCGTTCCGGCAGTTCCTGTTCGACAACCGCAAGCGACAGTAAAGGCCGAAGACGACACCCTTACCGTCGCTGCGGCCTTGCGTATGCGGGAAAAGCCCGCCGAGCCAGCGCCTGCCCCTGCACCGGTTCAGGCAAAAGCCGCGCCTGCACCGCCACCGATACCCGCCAAGGCTCCTGAAGCCAAGTCGCAGTCGGCCAAATCGCCGCCAGCCGAGAAGACCGCCCCGCCATCGCCTGCTGACAGCAAAATAAACAATATCTGGGTATGGCGGATAGCAAGCCTGGGGTTTGCGCTGATCGCGGCCGTACTTGCCCTTGTGCCGGCCAAGCCAGTAGCGCCGCCTGTGACCATCGTACAAGTCGCTCCTACTCGTGCCGCCATCATGCAGGCGCCTGGCCAAAGCTCCACGCCAGGATGGGTAGTCACCATAGACCCGCAGGGCAACGTCCTGATGAATCCTCAGGTTCACAGCGATATTCCGGGCGACGCATCGGTACAGCTATGGACACGCCATAAAAACAATCCGCAACCCCGCTCGCTGGGTTTGATAGATCCCAATCAGCCGGTGACCGTACCCGCAAACCTGATGGGTGAAATCAGCACAGACCAGATTTTCGAAATGACACAAGAGCCAGCCGGAGGCTCACCAACCGCCAGCCCAAGCGGGCCTATTTTGTTCATAGGCCGCCTGGTGACTTTTGGAAAACCCGCGCCGGCATCGCCGGCCGC
>NZ_JBEBUX010000040.1:0-30416 GCF_040393045.1 Pollutimonas bauzanensis
GCGGCCGCATCGCCGGTCACGACTTCCACCAGCGCACCTTCACGCAAGCGATCCACCCCTTCTATTACCACCCTCTGGCCTTCGCTCAGGCCGGAAGTGATCGCCACACGCTTGTCATCCACCTGCCCGACTACGACAGGCTGCACATGCACCTTGTTATCGTCACCGACCAGATAGACAAATGCGCCTATGGATCCCTGCTGGATCGCCATCGTTGGCACTATCAGCGCTGGCGTGGTGGCTACCTGCAAACGCGCGTTGACAAACTGGTTGGGAAAGAGCGATTCGTCTTCATTGGCGAAACGCGCCTTGAGCTTGACCGTGCCGGTGGCGACATCGATTTGATTATCCAGCGACATCAATTCGCCAGTGGCAATCTTGTTCAAATCATCGCGATCGTATAAATCGACCGCCAGCGTCTTGCCGGCGCGGATCTGCTTGAGCACGTCCGGCAGTTGCGCCTGAGGCAAGGTAAACAGTACTGAAATGGGCTGCGTCTGGGTAATAACCACCAACCCATCTGTACTGGACGCGTTAATCATATTGCCCTGATCCATCTTGCGCAGACCAAGCCGCCCCGACAGCGGCGCAATAATCTTGGTAAAGCTGAGCTGCAGCTTTGCACTATCGACTGCCGCCTGATCGCTTTTGCGGGAACCCAGATGCTGCTGGACCAACGCTGCTTGCGCATCGACCTGCTGCTTGGCGATGGAGTTTTGCTTGAAAAGCAATTGGTAGCGCTGCAAGTCGCGCTGCGCGTTCTGCAGTTGCGCTTCATTCTGCTTTTGCTGCCCCAACGCCCGGTCCAGCTCGACTTGGAATGGGCGCGGATCGATCTGCGCCAACACATCACCTTCTTGCACCTTCTGCCCGTCGGAAAAAGCGATTTTCTGAAGTTCGCCATCTACCCGGCTGCGCACGGTGACCGTATTAAATGCGGTCACCGTGCCTATGGCTTTCAATACATGATTGATGGGCCCGGCCTCGACCGTTGCCAGCTTTACCGGAACCGCCATGGCCGGCATGCCGCCCATACCGTGGCCGCCGCCGGGGGATTGCGGCTGCGCGCTCCCCTTGGTGAAAAACCAATAGCCACCGGCACAAACCAGCACCAATACTAACGCCCACAGCCACCGGCCGCGACGCGGACGATAAGATTCGGAGCTTGAATCCGACATGCACAGTTCTCCGGTTCATACGAAACAGCCGCTATTTTCACCGATCGGCGCCGTAACAGGCGCGCAAACCGGACATTTGAAATGCAATGCAACAACAATTTAAGAAAACACGGCATTTGCACAACGCCAACAATGCATTCATAACGTCTACAGACGCGCCTGCTCACCCCATTGTCCATGGCGATGTTCAGATGGCGTATATCGTTATACCGTTGTCCGGTGGATTAGCTCGCGGAGCGAGGGTACCTTGCCCCGAGCCCACTAGACATTGCAGCGCGCCAGCTTGAACGGCACATCAGTGCTGATGGCCTGTGGCTTCAGATCCTGGTCTTGGGCGGCAAAACGCACCCAGATCACATATTTGTTGGCACTCATTTCGGGGAATACATTCAGCGCGGCATCGACCCACACACGTAATAGCTGGAACAGCTTGCCCCCCAGCATTTCCTGGTAAGCCCCTTCACGAGCCACCAAGTCGACGACGTCGCCCGAATCCCGCAGCAAACGCAAAATAAGAGCCAGCCCTTTGTACAGAGGCATAAATGGCATGATCCACTTGCGCAAATCGGACGCGCGCGCCTCTTCGGGCTTGATCTGCCACGAAAAATACGACGGCATATCAACCTGAGAAGATCCACCGGGAATCGCTATGCGGCCGCGTAAGCTGGCCAGCCAGTCGTTATCGCGCAATTCCTGGCCAATCCGGCCTTGCGCACTGAGTTCGGCGGTAGCCTGCTGGATTTCGGAAAGCATGCTGTCGAGCATGCGGGGATCTACCCCGGGGTGCTCGCGCAACGCGCTAAGTGAATTTCGTTGACGTTCGAGGTCTTGTAGAACAGCGCCACGCAAGTCGGTACGATCGCAGATATCCAGTAAATCGAATAGCGTGGCGACCGAGATATGATGGAAATGCGCGTCAGTGCCCTTGGCGAAGAAAAATAGCCTGTCGAACAAATGCTCGACTCTTAACAGAGACCGAACGCGTTCATTGCAAGGATATTCATAAAGAATCACGCGACCAAAGACCTTAATTAATTGATTATGTACGACTGCCCGCTAACTTGCCTGACGATTCCGACGCCAATGCGCACCAACTGATGTGTAAATCTCGAGCCCGATGTTCAAGTTCTTCGATGCTGGTATGCGCGTCGTTCAGCACAACATCATCGGCCACGGCCAAACGCGCTTCCCGCGACGCTTGAGCAGACATGATACGCCCAATAGCCTCAGGCGTCAGCCCGCTGCGGGCCTTGACCCGCGCCACCTGGGTTGCGGGATCGCAATCGACTACGCAAATGCGATCAACTTGATCCCGCCAACGGCCGGATTCAACCAGCAACGGTACAACGAAAACAAGATAACACCCTTGCGCTGACGCAGCCCTTCGCTTTGTAACGGAACCTATCATAGGGTGAATAATGGCCTCGAGCTGGTGCCGGGCTTCGGGGCTGGCAAAGACCAGATCGCGCATCGCCTGGCGATCCAGCGCACCGGTAGGGGAAATGATATCCGGCCCGAATTGCTGGCGTATCGGTTCTATAGCGAGGCCGCCCGGCGCGGTAAGGTCGTGCGCAATGACATCCGTATCTATTACGGCGGCGCCCCACGAGGCAAAGAAATCGGCAACGCGGCTTTTACCCGAGCCTATGCCCCCTGTCAGACCTATTTTGAACATATCGATACGCCTAGAACTACCAAAAATACGAATGTACAACAGACCCGGTCATTAACGCAGCAATTCCTGCCGCTGCCAAAAACGGCCCGAAGGGGTAAGCACCAGTAGGCGTAAGGGTTCTTTGCCTGCCCATGGCAAACAGTACACCTACAACGCAGGCCACGAACAAGACGCTGACCAAAGGACGCCACCCCAGCCATGCGCCCAATGCGGCCAACAGTTTGAAGTCGCCATAACCCATGCCTTCACGGCCGCTCAGCGCCTTGAATAGCCAGAACAGCAACCACAAGATGCCGTAGCCCAGCATAGCGCCGGCGATGGCTATCCTGAGATCAGGGCCGTGGCCCGACCACGCCAAGACAATTCCCAGCCACAACAAAGGCAAGGTCAGCGCATCCGGCAAAAGGCGGGTGCGCGCATCGATCAGGGCCAGCATCAATAGCATCGCGGTTGCGGCTGCAAGGCCCAGAAAGTAGAACGTATCGCCATGCAAAACATATAATCTTACAAAGCTAGCCGCCAATAGGGCGGCGCAGGCCGAACCCGCAAGCCAGCCTTGAACGCCTTGGGCGAGATTGCCTGGCGCCGTACCAAACCGACACAAAGCTTGACGCAATGCGGCTCGCAAGGTAGCCGCATCGGCCTCGCCGCCCCCGGCCAGTACGCCTGCATAGGCCCTGGCAACCCTTTCACACCACACACCTACGACAGCACCTGAACCAACGAGCAGAAAAATGCGTAGAATGCTTATTGCCCCCTGTTGATGGAAAAACTCCATGCCTTCCTTAGCCTTGTTCACTAAATCATCGTTTATCAAACCCGTGGGCGCCGCGTTGCTGGCGTTGGTTATGGCTGGGTGCGCCCAGCAGAAGCCCGCCGGATATTACGATACCCCCCACGATAGTACCGAATCAGACGCCCTGAATCAGGCGCAAGGACGCACCAGCGCACGCGCGCCATCGCAAATACAGCTTGATTTTGGCAACACCCAAGAAACGAGAAAACCCCAGGCGACACAAGACCAGGCAACTGAAACCGCCACAATCAAGGCGCGAGCCCTGATCGAAGCCAAAACATTCCTTGGAACCGTACCCTGCCTGGTTCCAAACAGCTCCTGCTCGGCGACGCGGGTAACGCTGACCCTGGCTCCGGGCGGCGAATGGCGTTCGCGTACCGTCATGCTGGACAACACCGACGCTAAAAACAATACGGCCGAACAGGGCTGCTGGAGCGTCATCGGCACCAAGCCGTTGCGTATCTTGCTTCAGTTGAAGAACGAAACCGTCAAAGCCAACCTGACCTTCGTTAATGACAACGTGCTGCGCGTCAACACATTCAATGAGATTCAGCCCGCCCTGGATTACCACCTTACACGCCAGCAAGACCTTGACCCCATCGACGAACTCGCAAGCCAGCCCGCGCTTCAGTGCGGATAAGCTACGGGTAGCCTGTTTACGACGCAGTCCGCTGCGTCAGTAAACAGCGCGTTAGTTCGACAGCGTTCCTGACCTGCATTTTCTGGAAGATTCGGGCACGATGCGCCTCAACGGTGCGTTGCGATACGCCCAGCTCGGCCGCGATTATCTTGTTAGGCTTACCCGATACGACGTAATCCATGACATCGCGCTCACGGGGAGTCAATACCGAAAACGGTGACTCGCCACGATCATGCCCCTGTACCATGCCCATCTCCTGAACGTATTGATTCCACGTTATTTTGTCACGATACGTTACAGATGTCTCCTGTCAGATCTTACAGAGGATCCACTGGCGACATAGCAGGCCGGCGCTTAAATCTCCAGATTATCGATCAGACGCGTAGTGCCCAGTTTTGCCGCGGCCAACACGACCAGGGGCTCGCGCGCACTGATTTCACTTGCCGTGGGGATTAATAAATCACGTTGGCGGCGCAGCGACACATAATCAACCGTCCAGCCGCGACTGCGCAAGTGTTCGATTGCATGCCGTTCCAGCGCTTCAGGATCGGTATGTCCTTCCTGGATGCGGGCCTTCACGCTCTCGAGGGCAACATACAGCTGCGGCGCTTCGCTGCGCTGTGCGTCGTCCAGAAACCGGTTGCGCGACGACAGCGCCAGGCCATTAGTCTCGCGAACCGTTTCATGGGCCAGGATATTGACGGGCAACTGAAATTGCCGGCACATGTTACGTATCACCATCAATTGCTGATAATCTTTTTTGCCGAATACCGCCACGCTGGGCTGTACACAGGAAAACAGTTTCAGCACCACCGTACTCACACCGGTGAAAAAACCTGGACGGAACTCGCCTTCCAGAATGCCGCCCAAGTCTTCGGGGGGCTGAATCCGGAAATTCTGGGGTTCTGGGTACATTTCCCGTTCATTCGGTGCGAACAGCACATACACGTCGCGGGCCCGCTCCAGTTTTTCAATATCGTCAGCCAACGTTCGAGGATACTGTTCGAAATCTTCATTGGGGCCGAATTGCAGGCGGTTGACAAAAATACTGGCTACGACTGGGTCGCCATGCTGGCGGGCCAGCTTCATCAATGCCAAGTGGCCTTCATGCAGGTTACCCATGGTGGGTACAAATGCCACTCGCAACTGTCCGCGCAACTGATCACGCAACTCTTCGATGGTGTGAACGACTTTCAAGGAAATCTCCGTGCGGAATGAGGTTCTTCCGCCTGATCAGGCGGCGGCGCGTATGTATGACAAACGCACATAAATAGGGGCATAGGGTTCTACCTGGGTAATGTCGAGCAGCGACTCGCGCGCCAGCTCTAGCATGGCCAGGAAATGGACGACCAAAATGGCGACAGCATCGCCCTGATCGACTCGTTCGCTAAATAATTCGGTAAATTCCATGAAACGCACATCACCCAGTCGGCGCAGGATCTGACTCATGTGATCGCGTACCGAGAGTTGCTCGCGCGTAATCCGATGGTGGGCGTTAAGCTGCGCACGCCGCATGATATCGAGCCAGGCATTGCGCAAGTCGTCGGGACTGACATCCGGCAATGCTTGCTCGAACTCCAGGTCCATCAGGGCGTGCGTGCGTTGAAAGTCCCTGCCCAACTGAGGTAAAGCATCAAGCTTGCGTGCCGCCAGCTTCATCTGCTCGTACTCCAGCAGGCGCCTTACCAGTTCAGCGCGCGGATCATCAACCTCTTCGCCTGTGTCGGTCTTTTTGACCGGCAGCAACATGCGTGATTTGATTTCAATAAGCAGCGCCGCCATCAGCAGGTATTCGCCAGCCAATTCCAGATTGTGCTTACGTATCTGGTCGACATACGACAAATACTGCTTGGTGACCTCGGCCATGGGAATATCAAGCACATTGAAATTCTGCTTGCGTATCAGGTAAAGCAGCAAATCCAGCGGCCCCTGGAAGGTCTCAAGAAAAACCTCCAGGGCATCGGGAGGAATATATAGATCTTGCGGCATCGCAAACAAAGGCTCGCCATACAGGCGAGCCAGCGCCACGCTGTCGATCACGTCGGGCGTGCTGTCTATAGCCGGGGCAACCAAGGCATCAAGTCCATTGGCAGCTGGCTTGGGCAAAGCCATTAGGACGACTAGTTCGTTTGGTACACGTACGGTTTTTGCGGCACCTTGGCGGCACGAAAACCTTCCTGGACGTCAGCATCGATGTGCTTGTCCCAGAGACGGCCGCGGCCCTCGCGCTGACGCGCTTCGGTATCGGGGTGTTCCGTTTTGTACTTTTTCAGAAACTGGGTGATTTCCGATTCGAAATTCTTTGCCATAATGCTTACGTACCAAATCTGGTTAACCGACGAAGTTCAAGTTTACTTCACTCGCGCACAATTGAATGCCTAATGCCGTCTGACACCTCTGCACCAACCACTAACACACCAAACCTGCCGCTTTCCGCGCGCGAACGCAGTGCAATCCGAATGATACCGTTTATTGTTGGATGCGCACTGTTCATGCAGATGCTGGACTCAACTGTCGTCGCTACCGCCTTGCCGGCCATGGCGGTTTCGCTGGGGTCGTCGGTGGTGCGCATGAATGTTGCGATAACCAGCTATTTGCTCGCGGTCGCGGTGTTTGTACCCATTAGCGGGTGGGCTGCCGACCGTTTCGGCGCAAAACGGGTATTCATTGCCGCGATCCTGCTTTTTACGCTTAGCTCTATAGCCTGCGCCGCATCGCAAAGCATTGCCCAGCTGGTGGTCTCTCGTGTCGTGCAAGGGCTGGCCGGCGCCATGATGGTGCCCGTGGGGCGAATTATCCTGCTGCGCAAGATCCCCAAGACAGAACTGCTCAAAGCCATGGCGTTTCTGTCGCTGCCTGCATTGCTGGGGCCGATCATTGGCCCGCCGCTGGGCGGGTTCCTGGTGACCTACGCCTCGTGGCACTGGATATTCCTGATCAATATACCGGTAGGCATACTAGGCATCGGCCTGATCATGTACTACATCAAGGATGACTATCCTGTGACCGCGCCGCGCCTGGATTGGATCGGCTTTATTCTTAGCGCCGTCAGCCTGGCCGCCCTGGTATCGGGCTTCGAAGCCATGGGCCATCAGTCGATGTCCTGGTCGGAACTATCAATACTGGTGGGTGTTGGCCTGGCCTGCGGCCTGCTATATATCTGGCATGCCAAGCGGGTCGACTACCCGATTATTGATTTATCGTTGTTGCGTACGCCCACTTTCGCTATTTCCACGCTAGGCGGCAATTTATGTCGATTCGGTGTGGGCGCCAGCCCTTTTCTGCTGGCGATCTTGCTGCAAGTCGGGTTCGGGCTGTCGCCTTTTTCAGCGGGCATGATCACGTTTACCAGCGCGGTGGGCGCAATGATCATGAAATTCGTGGCCAGCCCCATCATTCAGCGCTTCGGTTTCAAGCGGGTACTAGTCGTCAATGCCTTGCTTACCGCCGTCTTTATTGCCCTGTGCGGGCTTTTCCGGGCCGATACGCCAATATGGATCATGGCTGCGATCCTGGTCATAGGCGGCTTTTTCCGGTCGCTGCAGTTTACCGCCGTGAATACGCTGACCTATGCCGACCTGGGCTCGAAAGACATGAGCCGGGCCAGCAGCTTTGCCGCAATGGCCCAGCAGTTGGGCATCAGCCTGGGAGTAGCCTGCGCGGCAGTCACGCTAAACCTGAGCATGAGCTTGCGAGGCGGCTCGGAACTGGCCCTGGTAGACATTATCTGGGGCTTCGTTGCGATCGGGCTGATTACAGCGGCGTCGGCGATTTCGTTTTCCCGGCTTCCCGTCGATGCGGGAGACCATCTGAACAAAAACCAACGCCCGCGGTAAGCTAGCCTTTTTCCAGCAAATTACGCAGCACATACTGCATGATGCCGCCATGACGATAGTAGGCGGCTTCGCTGGGCGTATCGATGCGCAGCAACGCCTCGAACTCGACATTGCCCGCCCTGACCTTGACTGTCGCAGGAGTAAGGCCATCGTTCAGCGCGGTGATCCCTTCAATGTCGAAGACCTCTTCGCCTGTCAGGCCCAATGTCTGGGCGTTTTGACCTTCGGCGTACTGCAAGGGCAAGACCCCCATACCCAGCAGATTGGAACGGTGAATACGCTCGTAGGATTCCGCAATGACGGCGCGCACCCCTAGCAGCACCGTACCCTTGGCGGCCCAGTCCCTGGATGAGCCCGAACCGTATTCCTTGCCCGCAAGGATGACCAGCGGCGTATTGGCGGCCAGATAGGCCCGGGATGCTTCGAAGATGGTGGAGACCGGGGCACTCGCCTGAGTAAAGTCGCGCGTGTAGCCGCCTTCGGTTTCGGGCGCCAGTTGATTCCGCAGCCTGACGTTGGCAAACGTACCCCGTATCATCACCTCGTGGTTGCCACGGCGCGAGCCGTAGGAATTAAAGTCTTGCGGCGCGACGCCGTGCCCGGTCAGGTAGACCGCCGCTGGCGAATTCTTGGCAATCGAGCCCGCCGGACTGATATGGTCGGTAGTCACCGAATCCCCCAGCTTGGCCAGCACCCGTGCGCCAAAAATATTCGTAACTGGCTCGGGATGGCGCGGCATGTTTTCGAAATAAGGCGGCTTGCGCACGTAGGTTGACGCTGCCTCCCATTCGAAAATATCGCCCTGTGGCGTGGGCAACTGCTGCCAGCGCTGGTCGCCCGCGAACACATCGGCGTAACCATTTTTGAACATATCCGAAACAATGGATGACTCGACCACCAGCGCCACCTCGGCAGCTGTCGGCCATATATCCTTCAGGTAAACGTTATGGTTGTCGTGATCGACGCCTATCGGGTCATTGAACAAGTCGATATCCATCGTCCCCGCCAATGCATACGCCACCACCAGTGGCGGCGACATGAGATAGTTCATTTTGACTTCGGCGTGAATACGGCCTTCGAAGTTCCGGTTACCCGAGAGCACCGATACTACCGACAAGTCTTGCTCGGCAACTGCTTTGCTGACTTCGGGAATCAGGGGGCCTGAATTACCAATACACGTGGTACAGCCGTAGCCCACCAAATTAAAGCCCAGTGCTTCGAGATAAGGCGTAAGCCCTGCCCGGTCGTAGTAATCGGTGACGACCCTGGACCCCGGCGCCAGACTGGTCTTGACCCACGGCTTGCGGTTCAGCCCTTTCTCGACAGCCTTCTTGGCCAACAACGCGGCGGCAATCATGACCGTAGGGTTGGACGTATTGGTACATGATGTGATCGCCGCAATCACGACCGACCCGTGGTCGATCTGCCCTCTCGTACCATCGCCAAACGTGACCACTATCGGCTCACGCCGCCGCCTGCCGCTGACCGGCGCCTCATCGGTATGGTCGGTAGGTTGCGCCGAGCGGCGGTCGGAATCGCTATAAGAAGGAGGATCGGATGCGGGAAACGATTCCGCCACGGCTTTATCGTAGCCCTGCTGAACCTGATCGGGTTCATCCACATAAGTGGCCAGCGCACCGCGAAATGCCTGCTTGGAATCCGCCAACGAGATGCGATCCTGAGGACGTTTAGGCCCGGCGATAGAAGGCACAACGGTGGATAAATCCAATTCCAGACGCTCGGAATAGCGCAACTCAACCTGCGGATCGTGCCACAGCCCCTGTTCCTTGGCATAAGCTTCGACCAGCGCAATTTGCTCGGCCGAGCGGCCGGTTAGCGCCATGTAGTTCAGCGTAACTTCGTCAATGGGGAAAATGGCAATAGTCGAACCATATTCCGGGCTCATATTGCCTATGGTCGCGCGATTGGCCAGCGGCACCGCCGCCACGCCTGGGCCGTAGAACTCAACGAACTTGCCTACAACACGGTGTTGACGCAAGCGCTCGGTAATCGTCAAGACCAGATCGGTAGCCGTGGATCCTTCGGGCAAGGAGCCTGTCAACTTAAACCCGACGACCCGGGGAATCAGCATGGAGATAGGCTGGCCCAGCATGGCGGCTTCGGCCTCGATACCGCCCACGCCCCAGGCAACCACACCCAAGCCATTGACCATGGGGGTATGCGAATCGGTCCCCACACAGGTATCCGGATATGCTGTTGTTACCCCGTCGTTTTCCTGCGTAAAGACAACGCGTGAAAGGTGCTCCAGATTGACCTGGTGCACGATACCAGTTCCGGGCGGCACGACTTTAAAGTCGTGAAAGGCATTCTGACCCCAACGCAAGAACTGGTAGCGCTCGAGGTTACGACCATATTCGATATCGACGTTACGCTCAAACGCCGTGTTCGAACCGAAAACATCCACGATCACAGAGTGATCAATGACCAGTTCGACCGGCGCCAGCGGATTGATACGGGTCGGATCACCACCAAGCTGGCTCATGGCCTCGCGCATTGCGGCCAGATCGACCACGGCGGGTACACCGGTAAAGTCCTGCAAGACCACACGTGCAGGCGTGAAGGCGATTTCGCGGCTAGGCTGCGCATCGGCGTCCCAAGCGGCAAGGGCGTTGATATCGTCGGCGGTGATGTCTGCGCCATTTTCCGTGCGCAATAAATTCTCAAGCAGAATTTTAAGACTGTATGGAAGGCTGGCTACATCAAGGCCTGCTCCGGAAATGGCGCTTAGCCGGAAAATCTCATAGGGCTTGCCTTTGACATCCAGCACACCTCGGGATCCGAAAGAATTCACACTAGCCATGACATCACCTCCTATCTGTAGAAACATTTACCCAGTCCGCAACTTTTCACTTAGGGACGGTTCACCCACCTACCATATCATGATGACTTCGATCTGTTAACAATGGCCCTATCTGCGTGGCACGTCAATGCTGCCGGCACCCAGCATGCCTGACACCAGCGGACTCTCGAAAATGCCGATCATCCGGATCTTGCTACGCGGTATATGCGATTTTTGCTCCGCGTGTCAGGCCCTAGGGGACGATCAATACCTGCATCCACGATAGATACACAGGATCGTCCAATAATTCATATCGCCAGGTGCCGTGGGCTGGCTTGGGCACGGCGAATATTGAGCGCGCCGGGCAGGCAGCCTGGACTGGCGGGACAAGGGCGCACTGTTTGAGTGGGGCGTTTACGGGCAGCCAGTGGCTGCCCGTTCCCACGAGTTTGCGCCCGTCGCCAGTCCAGGCTGCCTGCCCGGGAAATCCCGCAGGGATCGCAGCGATTATTCGCCGTGTCCAAGCCAGCCCACGGCGCCTGGGTTAAGAATATGTACTGTTAAGAATATGCACGATTAAGAACATGAACAAGCATGACCCATTACCCCAGGGTCAAAAAGAGCCAAAAACAGCATCACCTGTTTCAACGCATTACGTACCGCCCTAAGAAAACCATACTTTGCGAAGAATCAAAAAAACTTCCCAAAAACCCCTGACAATAACCCTAGCGCCCGCAATGGCAGTCTCGGCAACGCAAGAACACGCCTTGCCTCATCAACCACTCACCATAAACCCTACGCGGAAAATCAACCTTAAAACCTAGGACTAATCATCATGGCCCTGAAATCAGCAATAGCCACCGCAATCGCCCTATCCAGCCTATCTGCCGGCATTGCCTGCGCCGAACCCATCAGCTACGACATCGAACCGACCCATACCTTCGTCAACTTCGAAGTCCTGCACTCCAAAACATCAACGACACGCGCCCGTTTCGACAACGTCACCGGCACCATCGTGCTTGACCGCAAAGCCAATACCGGTAAAGCCGATATCACTATCGACGCCAACTCCGTCAGCTCCGGCATTCCAGACTTCGACGCCCACCTGAAAAACCAGGACTTCCTCGACGTCGCCAAGACCCCTACTGCCAAGTTCATCGGCACAGACTTCAGCTTCGACGGCGACAATCTCAAAGCCGTCACCGGTCAATTGACTCTGCTGGGCAAAACAGCGCCTGTCACCCTTACCGCCAGCCGTTTCAATTGCTACGATAATCCCAGAATCAAAGCGCATGTTTGCGGCGGTGATTTCGAAACCACCATTCAGCGCAGTCAGTGGGGTATGAATTGGGGAATAGACAAAGGCATCCCTGACGATGTTCGTCTGCTGATCCAGATCGAAGCAATACAAAAATAATCGGCCTCTTCAACGGCCCGGCTTGCGGGCGGCCCTCAAACAATGGGCTGCGCGCTTGCCATAGTCACCGCCTATCGCAGGGATCCACATAATTAACTGTTATTTTTAAATGATATTGATTATCATTTGACTCATTGGATTATGCGGAGAAGATCATGCGGGTACTTGCTCAAAAAACCAGCCAAGTCATGCTGCACATGTCAGTTGCCTTTACTGTGACCTATGTGTTTACCGGCTCGTTAGCGACCGGAGGGGTGGCTGCCATTGTCGAGCCCGTGTGTAACGTCATACTCATGCCGCTGCACGATCGCTTGTGGAACAAGTCTGAAAAGAAGGCAAAACGCTCTGGCCCCCTGCCCGCCGCTGCCCACCAATTGGCCTGAGCACCGGCAGCCCCATCCCGGTCAGCCCGCTTCAGTGGGCAGCGTTGCCCGGCATAATCCGTTTTTTATAGACGCTTAAAGGCGCGACCAGCATTTTCGCCAACTCATTCGATGGCACAGGCTGGCTAAAGTAGTAGCCCTGCATTTCATCGCAACCGTTAGCCTGCAAGAACAATGCCTGCTCCAGCGTCTCTACGCCCTCTGCCACGACCGCCAAATCCAGACCCCGGGCCATGGCAATGATAGCCCTGGTAATCGCAGCATCATTAGTATCATGGCTAATATCTTTAATGAAAGAACGATCGATTTTCAAGACATCGATAGGGAAACGTTTCAGGCAACTTAGTGATGAGTAGCCTGTTCCGAAATCGTCGATCGCCAGCACAACACCCAACTCAGACAATGACTGCAAGGCAGTCACTGCCGCTTCGATATCCTGCATAACTGTGCTTTCAGTGATTTCCAGTTCCAGACGATTGGGGTCAAGGCTGGTATCGTCCAGTACCTGCCGAATCTGGCTCGCCAGATTGGGTTGCTGAAACTGCTTGGCCGACAAGTTCACCGATAACCGCGGCTGCGGCAATCCCTGCTTGTGCCATTTTTGCGACTGCTCACAGGCTCGCCTTAACACCCACATGCCAATTGCATCGATACAGCCATTTTCTTCCGCAAGAGGAATGAAAGCGGCTGGCGCTACCCTGCCCAATACGGGGTGATCCCACCTGACCAGCGCCTCCACACCAACCACTTCGCCGGTTTTGAAGCTGACTTTAGGTTGATAATGAATAATCAGTTCGTCATTCTCGACAGCATGATGCAAAGAACTTTCCATCAATTGCTGCTCTCGAATGTCGCTTTCCATATCCGCCGTATGGAAGCGATAGGAATTGCGCGAGCTTCTTTTCACGCTGCCCATCGCCATATGCGCCTTTTGCAGCAGCCCGCTTTCAGTCGTTTCATCCGCGGGAAACAAAGTGATCCCTATGCTCGCGCTTAACAGGATCTCGTGCCCCTGAATACGGAATGGCACGCGCATTTGCTGCAAAAGCTTTTCAGCCAGCAGCGCCGCCCTTTGCCCATCGGAAATCCGGGTTTGCAAAATAATGAACTCATCACCTGCCTGGCGCGCCAGCATATCGCCTGCCGACAGAACTCGTGCGATACGACTTGCGCTCTCCCGGATCACGGTGTCGCCTACCCCATGGCCAAAAGTTGCGTTGATTTTCTTGAAAGCGTCGATACCCAGAAAAAACACGGCCAGGATGCCACCGCTATGACCCGTATCGACAATAGCGTCACGCAGTCTTTGCACGGCCAGCCCGCGGTTAGGCAAACCGGTAAGACTGTCATGCGTAAGGTGTTCCCGACGCGACTGCTCAGAACGGCGAAGCTGCTGATAAGAAGCCTGCATTCCGTCCACCACAATAGCGTAGTACAGATACATACAGCCAATAATTTTATAGATATGGCCGACAACATTCGGCAAGTCGTCAGGCTGATGATAAAAGGTGAGGCAAATTTCGCTTAGCGCCATCAGTATCGCAGCCAGCACCAAATACTCGGCCTTCCGATGCGCCATGCGCCGCAGCAAGACTACCGCTGCCAATATATAAAGCGCGGCCACGACGTATTCAGCCACGATTTTGGAAGTCGTCAGGCCCTGCCCTTCGATAAACAGAGGCGGAACGACATCGGGCCTATACAGGACCAGCCAGTACACCAGCATGGTTATTGTCATTGCACCGGCGACGGCAAAATAACGAATGCGAGCATCAACATACAGTGCCCACGGCAGAAGCGCCACCAATAACAAGGCGCTAGCGCTGATAAGACGCGCCGCCAACCAGAAAGCGATGCCTTTGGACTGAGAATTCGGCGTTACAAAATCCGGCATGCCATTCAACGACAGCAAGTGGCCCAAATCCAACAGCCCAACAGCCAAAAATGCGGCTGAAAACACTATGACACTGCATGACACTCTGTTACCAGATTGATGGCAACCGAGCGCAAAGATCATGGCGGCTACCACTGCCGCGAATCCTTCCATTGCTGTGTGCAGCGGCAAATATGCCGCGCCTAAGCGCACGAACATAGCGACATCGCTAATGGCCAACCACGCTATTGGCAAGGTAAACAGCAACGCGATGCCCGTCACACGCCAGATGCTGGCATTCCCGACTGACGCGCCACTAAACGCGTTGTTTCGGATGCATGATCCTTTAGTCATTACGAAAACACATCCCACTATTCACAGCGCGTGTACCGAAATTAAAAAAACAGGTTTATCAAGATCAAGGCATTCAGCGCCCAGATTCTTCATTAACATTGAAGATATTGAATCCAGCATTTATGCGAAAGTAACATTAAGCTGACTAAAAATGTGCTCTCCGGCCAATTATTGCGCCGTATTAGGATGCCGCGAATTATCCGATTGATGTCCTAGGGAAATCACCGTATAAAATCCTATTTCCCCAGGCGGCAGGGGCATAAAACCCGTATTCATAAGGCCCAGGTGTTGTAAAGCCCACTACTTCGTAACCTAAAGTAGCTTTTCGGTCTGGACTTTATTCTCTGATAGGATTACATTCCTGCATAGGTTTTCAAGTTCGTTGAAGTTAGCACAAACCAGTACCAGAAAAACTGTACTTTTTTGCTCATATCTCCACGCCTTGACAGTCTTTTGCAGAGCATGTCGCTCGTCTTTTTAGGGATCGCAAGAAATGGCAACAGAAACTGGTATTGTTAAATGGTTTAACAACGAAAAGGGCTTCGGCTTTATTACTCCTGAAGCTGGTGGCAAAGATTTGTTTGCACACCACACCGACATCGTCGGCACAGGCTACAAATCGCTCGAAGAAAACCAACGTGTTTCTTACGAAGCAGCTGAAGGCCAAAAAGGCCCACAAGCCAAAAACATCCAAGTTATCTAAGATAACTGGTTGATAAAAAGCCCGCTTTCGAGCGGGCTTTTTTCATGATCACTTCTTTTGCACCCATCGTTTCAGGAAAACATCGTCTTGCTGCATCCGCGAAACCGCCATCAAGGCCGCTATGATTTTGACCGGCTAGTCACAGACAGCCCGGGGCTGGCAGGTTTTGTTGTAGCAAACCCACACGGCGAGCCCAGCATCAACTTTGCCGACCCGGCAGCCGTTCGGGCCCTGAACCGCGCCTTGCTCAACACGTTCTACGGCATCAAACACTGGGATATTCCCGCCAACTATCTATGCCCGCCTATACCGGGCCGGGCCGACTACATTCATAGCCTGGCCGATTTGTTGGCGCAAAGCAATAGCGGCACCATCCCGCGAGGCCCGGCCATACGCGTGCTGGATATCGGCATGGGCGCCAACGCCATCTATCCACTGTTAGGCCATGCCGAGTACGGCTGGCGCTTTCTAGGCTCGGATATCGACCCTGTCGCCCTGGCTGCGGCGCGAAACATTATTCAGTCCAATAGCGGCCTTATCGATGTCATTGAAACGCGCAGGCAAAAATCGCGAGACCAGATATTCGAAGGTTTGCTTTACGAGGATGAGCGCTTCGACCTAAGCTTGTGCAACCCTCCCTTCCATGCTTCGGCATACGAAGCGGAAAACAGTTCGCAACGTAAGTGGCGCGGCCTGGGCAAGCAGCCATCACGCCATAAAGCCCCTGTATTAAATTTTGGCGGACAGAATACCGAGCTATGGTGTGCCGGCGGTGAAGCCGAATTTATACGTTCCATGATCGAAGAAAGCACAGCCGTGTACAAACAGGTTTTCTGGTTCAGCACCTTGGTTTCCAAAGAATCCAATCTGCCCGGCGTGCTGCGCAATCTGAAAAAAGTCGGCGCGCTTGATGTACGCACCGTGGAAATGGCCCAAGGCCAAAAGAATAGCCGCTTTGTTGCCTGGACGTTCTTGAATGCATCGGCCCAACATGCCTGGCGCGCACGGTGGCAATAAAGCCGGCAATGGCCTAATGCCTACCTGACTTGACATGTTCGCGGCGAAAACCCACCCCGAACACATACGCAGGAATTGAACGGACCAGCCGCCAGCGCAATAGCCATTTCACGGCCTTGGGCAACGCCAGTGGCTGACCATCGTCTTGCGCGGCCAGTACCGGTGCAATCAACCTGCGTTGCAGGAATACCTGAATCCCCTGTATGACTTGAGTCGACAATAGCCTGCGCTGTTGCACCTTGGCCAGCAAGGCCTCGTCAGGCAAGCCCGGCGCCAACAGCGCGGGCGCCAAGATATTCGCAGCGGCCACTGAGTCTTGTATGGCCAGGTTGATACCCACGCCTCCGATTGGCGACATGGCGTGCGCCGCATCGCCAATCAACAACAAGCCCTGGCGATGCCATTGCGGCAGCCTGTCGACACGCACTTCCAGCAACTTGACGTCATCCCATGAAGTCAGCGCATCGACCCGGTCAGCCAGGAACCCAACGCGCTGCACAATACGCTTGTGCAAATCGGCAATAGGACGGGCGCGCCACATCGCTGCGTCGCCTTTGGCGATGACAAAGGCGACCTGCCAGTAATCATTACGGTTCAACATGACCAGCAAGCCGCCCTTGCCCGGCGCACCGTAAGTGCCGTCGGGGTCAGCCGCATGCCGCGGCAAACGAAACCACAGCACATCCATCGGAGAGCCCAGATCTTTGGGTTGCAGCGCCGCAGCATCGCGCAGGCACGAGTTGCGGCCATCGCAGCCAACCACCAAGTCCGCAAGCACTTGAATCGGGCCGTCGGAGGTGTTTGCCTCAACGCCGCGCACCCTGTCGTCGCCTTCGTGGCGGATAATTCCCGTTGCCTCGCAGCACATGCGTAAAACAAAATTCGGATAGCGCTGCGCTTGTTCGGCAACCAAATTCAAAAAGTCCCACTGCGGCACCAGCGCAATATACGGAAATGGCTTCAGGCCGCGGA
The DNA here is from genome assembly GCF_040393045.1 of Pollutimonas bauzanensis. Taxonomy (GTDB): domain Bacteria; phylum Pseudomonadota; class Gammaproteobacteria; order Burkholderiales; family Burkholderiaceae_B; genus Pollutimonas; species Pollutimonas bauzanensis_A. The sequence continues at coordinate 17,645 of NZ_JBEBUX010000040.1, forward strand.
AGTCGCCGACAGCATATACGCCGTCAGCGAGCAGGACTTCGATTTGGTCGGCACGATGCTGCGGCAAGCTGTCGAAACGTTGCTTCAAGCCCAGCTCTGCAAGAATTTCCAGCGTCGACGGATGCACGGTATCGCCCCGAAAATCACGCAAAAAATCCTTATGCTTTTCCAGAACGACAACGTCCACCCCTGCCCGGGCAAGTTGCAGCCCAAGCATCATGCCAGCAGGCCCGCCACCAACTATGCAGCAGCGGGTCGAGACAGTTTGCTGCGTAAGTTTCATGGTTTAGTGTGCAATGCGCACAGCGACTCGTCAATAGATGCTGTTGCCTACAGGCAATACAATACACCGCTATTTTTTTAAAGAGAATGACATCGTGAGAAAAGTTGTACGCGGCAAACTTCACGGCATACGCGTTACCGGCGCCGATCTGGACTACCACGGCTCCATTACCCTGGATCCCGACCACTGCGAAGCAGCCGGCATCCTGCCTATGGAGTTCGTGGATATCTGGAACAAGAACTCGGGTGCGCGTATCAGCACCTACGTGATTTATGGCGAACGCGGCTCCCGATGCTGCATTCTGAACGGCGCCGCTGCACGAACCTGTCAGCGCGGCGACGAGGTCATTATTTGCAATTCAGTCTATGTCACGGAAAAAGAACTTGAAGATATCAAGCCTTCCATCCTGACCTTCAATCCCGACAACTCCATCAACGAACGCCTGGGCTATAGCGTAGGCCGCGATGCGCAAGAGCGCCTGACATTCGAGATCGTGCACTTCGACTAAGCCTTGTATTATTGAACTATCCGCGGCCACTACAACAAGGCCTTCATTATGTTCGATCTACTTGAATCCACGCTGGCCGGCACCCGGGACAACCTGGGTGAACAGGCCTGCGTCTTGCGCGGGTTCGCCCTGCCCTATGTCCCGGAAATGCTGCCTGTACTGGACAGCATTCTGAAGGCTGCACCATTTCGTCATATGGTCACGCCCGGTGGGTACCACATGTCGGTGGCGCTGACTAACTGTGGCGCCCTGGGATGGACGTCCGATCGGCGGGGCTACCGCTATGCCCCTAACGATCCGGTATCGGAGCAAGCCTGGCCGGCCATGCCCGACCTGTTCTTGCGGCTGGCAAACACAGCAGCAGCCGAAGCCGGCTTCGACCAGTTCGAACCCGACGCCTGCCTGATCAATCATTATGTGCCGGGCACCCGCCTGTCGCTGCATCAAGACAAGAACGAACTGGACTTTCGCGCGCCCATTGTGTCGGTGTCGCTAGGCATCCCTGCCATGTTTCTTTTCGGCGGCCATGAGCGCAGCGACAAGGCCCGTCGCATCCCGCTATTTCATGGCGATGTCGCGGTATGGGGCGGGGTCGACCGCCTTCGCTACCATGGGGTCATGCCGTTGAAAGAAGAAACACATCCGCTGCTGGGCGCGCAACGCATCAACATTACCTTCCGCAAGGCTGGCGGAACCCCTCATGCGGTCTGAACACTACCTGCACTGCACGACTGGCCAGCTACTTCGGCCAGACTGTTAAGCAGCAATTCAAAGCTGGGAACCATATCTCGCTCGGACACGCAGGCATAACCCAGCAGTAAGCCATTCCGTCTTTCCTGACCCTGCACGTAATAGCGCGACAAAGGGCGAGTCAGTATGCCTCTTGCATGCGCGGCGGCGACAACCTGGGTATCGTCCATGCCGGCGGGCAGAGTAAGTACCAAATGCAACCCTGCATCGCTCCCATCCTGATGCAACCACTCCGGCCCCAGACGCCGCTCTATCAGGTTGACCAGCATGGCGCGACGCCGTCCATACAGCATGCGCATGCGACGGATGTGCCCTGCGTAATGTCCATCGGAAATAAACGTGGCCAGCGCGGCATGCGTCATTAAGTGGCCCTCACGGTACAGCTCTGCATGTGCGGTCTGAAAAGCAGGCACCAGCAACTTGGGCAAGACCAGATAACCGATACGCAGGCCGGGAAACAGCGTCTTGCTGAACGTGCCCAGGTAAATCACCGGCGCATCGGGTTCCAGGCCCAGCAACGATGAAATGGGGCGCCCCGAAAAGCGAAACTCGCTGTCGTAGTCGTCTTCAATAATCCAGCTGCCCGCTTGCCTTGCCATGGCAAGCAATTGACGGCGGCGCGCCAATGACATCACCGATCCAAGAGGATACTGATGCGAAGGGGTGACAAAAATGAATCGCGGCGGACTTGCCCCAACCTCGTCAGGCAGGCACATACCGTCTTGGTCTACCGGCAAGGCATGGATTCCTATGCCGTTCGCTTCGAAAATGGCGCGTGCCCCCCAATAGCCAGGATTCTCTATCCATGCAAGATCGCCCGCACTGCCCAAAATCCGTGTAGCCAAGTCGATAGCTTGGTGCGAGCCCTCAGTAATAAGTATTTGCTCTGGGTCGCAGTCGATCGAACGCGTCAGCGCCAGATGTTGTGCCAGCGCCTTGCGCAACGCGGGCAAGCCGCCGCCATAGGAGTAGCTCAGCAAGGCAGGCTCGGGATTACGCCACAGGGCGGTGACAATAGCACCGAACTTTTTATGAGGAAACTCGGTGACGTCGGGTACGCCGGGCATAAAAGCGCCCCATTGGTATGGCGATGCCGATGCCCCCGCCACGATGCGCTCGCCCCTGGGAGACAAGACCGGATGGGTTTGCGACGTGGAGTCGTGTCGGCGACCCGGCCCGCTTCCCAGATACAGATCGGGTAAAGAGTCGGTGACGAAGGTGCCGCTGCCCTGTTGGCTTTTCGTATAGCCTTCGGCCACCAGTTGCTCGTAGACATGCACAACGGTGTTACGCGCAATGCCCAAATCAGCGGCAAGATCCCGCGTGGCCGGCAAGCGTGCGCCCCCGGAAATAGAACCATTGAGTATGGCTTCGCGCATGCCTAGATACAGCCGCTTATTCATCGGCCCCTGGGCTTTTCCACCCAGTTTCAGCATAAGAAGCTCGCTGACAAGAGAACTCAATTGGTTCCATCCATTTTAGTTAAGTGGATCTATTTGATGGGTCCATTTTAGCATTTAATAGCGTATACCCATCAACACTAAGAACCTCGAGACCAATATGAAAAGTCTGGATTTGAACACCCGCCGGTCGCTGGCGACCCCACGCGGGATAGGCGTCATGTGCGACTTTTACGCCGTGCGCGGTAGCAATGCCACATTGTGGGACACCACCGGGAAGGAATACATCGACTTCGCAGGCGGTATCGCAGTGCTTAACACCGGGCACTGCCACCCCCGGATCAAAGCCGCCATTGCCGCGCAACTTGATTGCTTTACCCATACGGCCTACCAAATCGTGCCCTATGAAGGCTATATCTCATTGGCCGAACGCATCAATAGCATTGCCCCAATCACCGGCCTGAAAAAAACCGCCTTCTTTACTACCGGTGTAGAAGCCGTGGAAAACGCCGTAAAGATCGCGCGCAGTTATACCGGGCGCTCTGGCGTCATCGCCTTCACCGGCAGCTTCCATGGCCGCACCATGCTGGGCATGGCCCTGACTGGCAAGGTCGCGCCCTATAAGCTGTCTTTCGGGCCCATGCCCGGCGACATTTATCACCTGCCCTTCCCCAGCGCGACGCAAGACGTCAGCGTCGCGGACTCGCTAAAAGCACTGGATTTTCTATTCAAAGCCGACATCGACCCCAAGCGCGTTGCCGCCATCATTATTGAGCCCGTCCAGGGCGAAGGCGGCTTCAACGTCACCCCGCCTGAACTGATGACAGCACTTCGCAAGGTATGCGACGAACATGGCATTTTGCTGATCGCCGATGAAGTCCAGACCGGCTTCGGCCGCACAGGCAAGATGTTCGCCATGGAGCACCATACCGTAGAAGCCGACATAATCACCATGGCCAAGAGCCTGGGCGGCGGCATGCCGATATCGGGCGTCGTTGGCCGTGCGGAAGTCATGGATGGACCCGCCGCTGGCGGCCTGGGCGGCACCTATGCCGGCAATCCACTAGCTGTTGCCGCGGCTCACGCCGTGCTGGATGTCATCCGCGATGAAAAGCTGTGCGAACGCGCCACCGTGCTCGGACAACGGCTGACAGACAGGCTGAATACCTTGCGTGCAACCTGCCCCGCCATCGCCGACGTGCGCGGCCTGGGCTCCATGGTTGCCGTCGAACTCAACGACCCGGACACAGGCGAACCAGACGCGGCCAAAGTCAAAGCCATCCAGGAAAAAGCCCTCGCGCAAGGACTCCTCCTGCTAAGCTGCGGTGTATACGGAAACGTTTTACGATTCCTGTATCCGCTGACCATACCCGACGATCAATTCGCTAGCGCTTTGGATATTCTGTCCAACGTGCTCGCCGCCTGAAAGGACTTATCACTATGACGCAACCAACCCGACCGCTAAACCGCCCCGATCTTTTGCGCGACGCCTGCTTCATCGACGGAAAATGGCTGAAAGCCAGTGACGGCTCCAGCATTCCCGTCAACAATCCCGCCACTGGCGCCACCATTTGCTCGGTGCCTAAACTAGGCCGCAAAGAAACCGAGCAGGCCATCGCAAGCGCCCAGGCGGCCTTGCCCGGATGGAGCGCCAAGACCGGCAAGGAACGCGCCATCATCCTGCAAAAATGGGCGCAGCTGATGATGGATAACCAGCAAGACTTGGCCGTCATCATGACATCCGAGCAAGGCAAGCCCGTTGCCGAAGCCGCTGGGGAAATTGCCTATGCCGCCTCATTCCTTGAGTGGTTCGGCGAAGAAGCCAAACGCATCGACGGCGATATACTGCAAAGCCCCAAGGCAGGCCAGCGTCTGATGGCCCTCAAGCAGCCCATAGGTGTTTGCGCCGCGATTACCCCCTGGAATTTTCCTGCCGCCATGATTACCCGCAAGGTGGGCCCTGCCCTGGCGGCCGGTTGCACCATGGTGGTCAAGCCCGCTCAGCAAACACCGCTGACCGCCTTGGCGCTGGCCGTACTGGCTGAAGAGGCCGGCGTGCCTGCTGGCGTTTTCCACGTCATCACTGGCGGATCGCGCGACATTGGCGGCGCCCTGTGCGAAAGCGATGTCGTGCGCAAACTGAGCTTTACCGGGTCCACAGAAGTCGGCCGCACGCTCATGGCGCAATGCGCGCCAACCATCAAGAAGCTCTCGCTTGAGCTAGGTGGCAATGCGCCGCTTATCGTCTTTGACGACGCCGACCTGGATCGCGCCGTGGATGGCATATTGGCGTCAAAATACCGCAACGCCGGCCAGACCTGCGTTTGCGCCAACCGTATCTATGTACAGAGCGGCATTTATGAGGACGTGCTCGCCCGCCTGGTCGAAAAAGTGAAGGCCATGAAGGTCGGCGACGGCTTTGCAGAGGGCGTAACGCAAGGCCCGCTGATCGACGAGGCGGCCATCGCTAAGATACAGGAACATATCGCCGACGCCGTTGCTCACGGCGGCAAAGTCGTGGCCGGCGGCAAGCCGCACGCGCTGGGCGGCACCTTCTTCGAGCCCACCATCGTGCGCGATGCCACCCAGGAAATGCGGTTTGCAACCGAAGAAACCTTTGGGCCTGTCGCTCCGCTATTTCGCTTTGACAACGAAAAAGAAGTCATCGCGATGGCGAACGACACAATTTTCGGCCTGGCTGCTTACTTCTTCACCCGGGACTACGCCAGGATCTGGCGTGTTTCGGAAGCGCTGGAATACGGCATCGTAGGGATCAACACAGGCATCATTTCGAATGAAGTCGGCCCCTTCGGCGGCGTAAAACAATCGGGCCTGGGCCGTGAGGGTTCCAAATACGGCATCGAGGAATATCTGGAAATGAAGTATCTGTGCGTTGATCTGGGCGAATAAGACGACGTAAAAAAGGAGATCACACGACGTGATCTCCTTTCAGCCATCTGAAGTCCAAGATCTGCGGCCTTGTTGTTACGCCAGTGTCAGCGTCACATCGATATTGCCACGTGTCGCATTCGAATACGGGCACACGATATGGGCCTTGTCGACCAAAGCCTGGACCTGATCGCGAGGCAGGCCTGGCACAGATATTTTTAGCTCGACCTCAATACCAAAGCCGTTAGGAATAGGCCCGATACCAACCTCGCCTTCAATGCTGGTCTCGGCCGGCAACGCCACTTTTTCGCGGGAAGCCACGAGCTTCAATGCCCCCAAAAAGCACGCAGAGTATCCGGCAGCAAATAGCTGCTCGGGATTCGTGCCTTTTTCACCACCACCCCCTAGCTCCTTGGGCGTGGTCAATTTAACATCCAGCACGCCATCGGACGATACAGCTCGGCCATCACGACCGCCGTTAGCTTTAGCTTGGGCACGGTATAGAACTTTTTCAACAGACATGATGAATCTCCTGATTCGTAAAAAAACACTGCGGCGGCTTGAATTGACAGCAGGCCCGTCGATACCTGCCTTTACATGTGAACTATTAAATAGCACACTATTTATAAATAAAATAAACAGGCAATAATCAACCTGTCATTCCTGCTTCAGTAAATGTTCGCGCAAGGTTTCCAATGCTTGTTTGGTGGTTGCCAGTTCGTCTGTGGAACACTGCACGGCGCACATTACCGATTCAGGCACCGATTCAGCCTTGGCCTGTAAAGCACGACCAGCGGCGGTAAGCGACACGATGACTTGACGCTCGTCGTTAGTGGCGCGCCTGCGCCGCAACAAGCCTGCCGCCTCGAGCCGCTTGAGTAAAGGGGTCAATGTGGCCGAGTCCAGGAACAGCCGTGCGCCGATGTCGGACACAGTCAATTCGTCGCGCTCCCACAGCACCAGCATGACCAGATACTGAGGATAAGTCAGCTCCAATTCGCGCAACAGTTTTCGATATACCTTGTTCATGGCCAATCCGGTGGAATACAGCGCAAAGCAGAGCTGGTCATCCAACAGTAGTCCGGGCGAACGTGGCGATGAGGCTTTTGATTTCATAAGTGCAATATTAAATCGCGCACTATTTAAATGCAAGGTTTTTTAAAAAGCGCAGATCAAAACCCAGGCAGGCGGTCATTTGACAGCAAGATTTGGAGCGCACTACGTCGGCTTTTTACGTAGACTTGATGAAACTGGACTGACTTCCATGGAGATGATGTCATGAGATTGCGACAAAACAAGATCCCCTCTCCCATTGGCGAGATGCTGCTGATTACGGACGAGCAAGAGACCGTCCGGGCACTGGATTTCGACGGCTACCAGCCCCATTTGCATCAGCTTCTTCAGCGGCATTACGGCGACTATAGCTTGACCGATGCCGCACACGACAGCGATATCGCACGACGCCTCCAACGCTATTTTTCTGGCGACCTTGGCGCGCTGGAAGACATCCGCGTCGCTACCAACGGCAGCCCATTTCAACAACAGGTTTGGAGCGCCCTACGCAAGATCCCGCCAGGCCAGGTTCTAAGCTATAGCGATCTGGCCGCCCAACTAGGGCAGCCCAAGGCAGCACGCACAGTCGGCGGCGCCAATGCCACCAATCCGATTGCGATTATCGTTCCCTGTCATCGTATCATCGCCAAGAATGGAAACCTGACGGGCTTTGCATGGGGACTGGAACGCAAGCGCTGGCTACTCACGCATGAACGCGCTGTTCTACACTATAAAAGTACGGCACGTTAACCACAAAATTCGACAGCAAGAGTCGGAGTGTTCTTTATGGATAAACCTTTTACAGTGAATCCATCTAACGAACAGAACGGACCTCGCCATGAAATACAGCTCTCTTCCTACCGCGAACGCAACACACGCTACCGAACTTGACCCTCGCTGGGCAGCGGTTCTTGCCCGCGACCCAGGTGCCGATGAAAAATTCGTGTATGCCGTCAAAACCACCGGCATCTATTGCCGGCCAAGCAGCCCAACACGCCTGCCCAAGGCTGAAAATGTTGAATTCTTCGACACCCCGGAAGCGGCTCAGGCAGCGGGCTACCGACCCAGCCGCCGCGCCGCGGCCGATCAATCGACAATAGCCGCTCAGCATGCATCGCTTATCGCAGCGGCGTGCCGTTATATCGAAACGGCCGAACACGGCCCCACGCTGACTGAACTGGCCGAGCAGGCACAACTAAGCAACTATCATTTCCATCGTTTGTTCAAGTCGGCCACGGGCCTTACGCCGAAAGCTTACGCAGACGCCCATCGCGCACGACGCATGCGCGATGGGCTGGATGGCAACGAATCCATTACTGATGCCATCTACGATGCCGGCTTCAATTCCAACAGCCGCTTTTATGAAGCCGCCAATCACAGGCTGGGCATGCGCCCTAAAGACTACCGGGCTGGCGGCGCCAACACCCAGATTCATTTCGCCATTGGCGAATGCTCGCTGGGATCCATTCTTGTCGCGAAAAGCGAACGGGGTGTATGCGCCATCCTGATGGGTGAAGATCCCGACCAGCTCGCGCGCGATCTGCAAGACCAGTTCCCCAATGCCAGCCTTGTCGGCGCCGATGCAGGCTTTGAACAAGTGGTCGCAAAAGTGGTGGGGCTGGTTGAAGCGCCAAATCTGGGGCTCGATCTGCCGCTGGATGTACGAGGCACGGCGTTTCAAGAGCGCGTCTGGCAGGCGCTACGCGACATACCGGCTGGCACAACCGCCAGCTATGCAGAAATCGCGCAACGCATTGATATGCCCAAAGCGGTACGCGCCGTCGCACAAGCTTGCGGCGCCAACCATTTGGCGGTTGCGATCCCATGCCACCGCGTTGTGCGCAGCGATGGGAATCTTTCGGGCTATCGCTGGGGAGTGGAGCGTAAACGCGAACTGCTGGAACGAGAGGCAGCGGCTGTAAACAAGCGTCAGCAACCTGTGTGATCTTCTACCTTATTCAACGTTTAAAGTTTCGATCTTTTATATCAAAAAGTAATATACAACATCCTTATAAGTCGTAGCGGTTTGATTCCAGCCCTGCTAATGTAGTGAACTTCACACGACTTGTATTGCCTACTGCATGACTACTTATTCCTCACGACGCTTGCTTCCATTCTTTTCTCGTATCGCCAAAGGGGCTGTCGTGGGGTCCGCCCTGCTTGCCGCCAGTTCGAGCTTTGCCGCCGAATGGCCCGAGCGTCCCATCACCATGCTGATGGGCTTTTCCGCTGGCTCAGGTGTCGACGTCATTGCCCGAGGAATCCAGGAACCTTTGCAAGAAGCATTGGGGGTTCCTCTAATTATCGACTACCGCGCGGGAGCTGGCGGTAACCTGGCATCGGCCGCAGTGTCTCGCGCCAAACCCGACGGGTACACAATACTGCTGGGGACAGCAGCAACGCATGGCATCAACCCCGCCATATACAAAGACCTGCCCTTTGATGCCGAAGCCGACTTCACGCCTATCACCCCATTGGTTGACGTATCGAACGTGCTGACCATCAACCCCAAGGTCATCGACGTGACAACCGTGGAGCAGTTCATTGCCGAGGTCAAGGCCAATCCAGGCAAGTACAACTTCGCTTCCACCGGCATCGGAACGGGAACCCAGCTTGCTTTCGAAGAGTTCAATGCGAAGGCCGGTCTGAAAATGGTTCACGTCCCTTATAAAGGCGGACCTGAAGCGCTGCAGTCCGTCGTCAAAGGGGAAACCTGCTGCATCTTTAATCAAGTGCAAACCGTACTGGGCCAATACAAGGCCGGTACAGTGCGCCTTTTGGGCGTAACCACGAGCAAACGCGTCGATGTCGTCAAGGAAATACCGACTATTGCCGAATCGGGTTTACCTGGCTTCGAAAGTTATATCTGGTTCGGTCTATTCGGACCTAAAGACATGGATCCCGCGCTGGTAAACAAAATCAATGCCGCCGCTACAAAGGCGTTGCAAGATCCCGAGGTAGTCAAGCGCCTGACGGCCACCGGCAATACCATTCATATCTCGTCGCCGGAAAAATTCCGTCAGACAGTGCATGAAAATCGCAAGAAGTGGGTCGAAGTCGTCAAAGCGGCGGGTTTGACGCCGCAGTAGGCGAGACAAGGCATACGGCGATGGTAGCCTAACTATCAACAGCAAAAAATTCGCGCGGTGTCGCACCCATTTGCTCGCGGAACGCCGCAACGAATGCAGACATGCTCTGATAGCCGCAAGCCAGCGCGACATCGGTAACGCGCTCGCCGCGTTCCAACATTGGCAGCGCGCTAAACGAGCGGAAACGCTGCCGCCAGAGGCGGAAACTCAAACCCGTTTCCTTCCGGAACAAGCGACTTAAGGTCTTGTCTGAAACACCCAGTTCGCGACTAAAAAACAATAAAGTCTTGCCGCTGTCCGGATTTGCCTGCAGGCTAGCGCAAAGCGCGCGTAACCTGGCGTCTTTAGGCCAAGGCAGCATTAACTCCGCCTCGGGCGCGCACGCCAACTGATCCAGCAACACGCCTGCCAAGCGCCCATCGGGGCCCTTTTCATCATATTGAACCGGCAATGTACTGAAGCTGCGGATCAACTCTCGCAGCAATGCCCCCACAACCAAGACTCGACATTGGTCTCCCGCCAATGGGGCCGCATTCTCGTCAATGTATAAGCTGCGAATTTCCGTATGTTTCGAGCACTTAACGCCGTGCGGCATACCAGCTGGAATCCATATGGCGCGCAGTGGCGGCGCCATAAACCGGCCCGCTGCCGTAGTCACCTCGATCACGCCCCGAACCGCGTACGACAGTTGCGCCCAAGCATGGCTATGGCGACGCTGAATAGCGCGATTGGGCAATGCCTGCGCATGGCCGTATACAGGGCGCGGCAACACGCGCAGCGCCTTTAATTGCGTTGCTGCATCTTGAAAAATGTCCGTTGGGCGATGTTTCATATCCGTTCAGCGTTAAACATAAGTTGGCCGATAGGTTAACGTGCGCCTCAATGCCGCACAACTGTCTTCAAACCAACTCGTTCCGACTATGAATCGCCTGCGCCTGCTCTTCGATAATTTCACCCTGATTCTTATAGCCGTCGTCATCGCCGCCACGCTAGTGCCGGCGCATGGCCGGGGCGCCGTCATATTCGACTGGGCCACCACCCTGGCCATTGGACTGCTGTTTTTCCTGCATGGCGCCAAGCTATCCCGCGACGCTGTCATTGCCGGGGCTACGCACTGGCGTCTGCACCTGTTGGTATTTGGCTGTACCTTCGTCATGTTTCCCCTCATCGGCTGGGGGCTCAAGCCGGTGCTGGAACCACTGCTGGGCGAACCGCTTTACATCGGCCTGTTCTATCTTTGCGTATTGCCCGGAACTGTCCAGTCGGCTATCGCCTTCACCGCGATTGCACGCGGCAATGTCCCCGCAGCAGTCTGCAGCGCCTCGGCATCCAGCCTTATCGGCATTGGGCTCACGCCGCTGCTTCTAAAAGTTTTTCTGGATGCCGACGCCGGCGCCAGCACAGCATCAACCATGGATGCCGTCACTCACATCAGCGTCCAGTTGCTATTGCCGTTTCTGACAGGGCATTTCCTGCGCCCCTGGATAGGCGGCTGGGTCGACCGCAATCGGGCGTGGCTAGTCAATGTAGACCAAAGCTCTATTCTTCTTGTTGTGTATACCGCATTCAGCGCCTCGGTAATCGGCGGGCTGTGGCAAACTGTGCCAGTCAATGCGCTGTTGGTCTTGACGATAATATGCTGCGTATTGTTGGCACTGGTGCTTTACGCCACGACATGGCTGGCCCGCCGCTTCGGCTTCAACAAAGAAGATGAAATCACCATCGTTTTTTGCGGTTCGAAGAAAAGCATGGCTACCGGCGTACCCATGGCGCAGGTGCTGTTCAGCAGCAGCGCTATCGGCCCCGCACTGCTGCCCCTGATCATATTCCATCAGATTCAACTCATGGTATGCGCAGTACTGGCCCAGCATTATTTCAGGCGTGGCCAAAACCTGGGAACACATACGGCAACTTCCGGCAAAATGGGCTAGGATTACGTCATGTACGAATCGAAAAGCGAATCTTTGTTGCCTGCATGGCATTTCATGTTGCGCATGTTCAAGCATGTCGGTCTGGCTATCGCTATCGTGTTGGTAACGCTATCGATCGGAGTACTGGGGCATTTGTGGCTGGAGCCCATCCATTGGCACGACGCCACATTGAATATATCGCTGATACTGGCGGGCATCGGCCCCTTTATCATGCCGGTCAGCTTCGGCGGGAAAATATTCTTCGCGTTCTACAGCATTCTGGTTGGCCTGGTATTTATCGCAACGCTGGGACTGATACTGGCGCCGCTCGCCCATCGCTTGATCCACAAGTTCCATTTGGATGATGATGCCGATTGATCACGGCATGCTTCAGCGGCTTTGGTTAAGTTCGAGACGCACAGATTTCACAGAGCTAAATCAAAGCAGCCAGCACATTTTTTAGTTCCAGCGGCAGGGACACCGGACGGCGGGTTTCCTTGTCGACGTATACATGAACAAAATGCCCATGTGCAGCGCTTAGCGATTCGCCTTTCTTGAAGATTCCTATTTCATAGCGCACGCTGCTATTACCCAGCTTGGCGACTTTGAAACCCGCTTCAATCGCATCCGGAAAAGCGATCGACGAAAAATACTGACAACTGGTTTCCACAACCAGGCCGATGACAGCCCCGCCATGTATATCGAGCACACCTTGTTCAAGCAAGTAGCCATTAACAGCAGTATCGAAGTACGAGTAATACGTCACATTATTGACATGCCCATATACATCGTTGTCCATCCACCTTGTGGTGATCGGCGAAAAAACCTTGAAGTCAGAACGCTGACGAGCTTGTGGTTTACCCATTTTTATTTATCGATAATCAGTTGAT
>NZ_JBEBUX010000041.1:0-30409 GCF_040393045.1 Pollutimonas bauzanensis
GACCTGGCACGCGGACCAGGAAAAAGAAACCCGGATGCTAACGACCTGGCACGCGAAACAGGAAGAGAAATCCCGGCGCTAATGTCCTCATAAGCAGATAATGGAAAGACACAGACCCTAGGGCCTGGTACGCCAAAGATTGCATCACGCCCCCCTTAAGCCTAAAGTAATCAGTATCTCCCGTCGCAACAAGACCTAATCCAATACTCGAAAAAGGGGACCGCCATGACCTCGCACGCCATAAAAAAAACACCTCATGTCCAAATAAAACGCGCCTACGATCCCCCGGGCAGTGATGACGGTTACAGGGTATTTGTGGACAGGCTTTGGCCTCGAGGCGTAGCCAAAGAAGACCTTAAGTTCGATGAGTGGAATAAAGATCTGGCGCCCAGCCCCGCCTTGCGCACCTGGTTTGGACATAAGGTAGAAAACTGGGAGCGTTTCAACGATAGCTACCGTGCCGAACTTCACACACCCGAACAAAAACAACGTATGCGTGACCTGATTAACGCCGCAAAAGGCCAGCCTATTACGCTGGTGTATGGCGCCAAAGACGTTAAGCATAATCACGCCGTGATCTTGGCATCTGAAATAAACGGCCTATACTGATCTGATGCGCGTGTTCGCCACATACGGACCTATTCCGTTTAAGGAGACCGGCATGAGCAAGGCAAAATGGATAGCATGCAGCCTGCTGCTATGTGTCCTGGCATTTTCAGGACAGGTATTCAGTTCTGCTGTTGCCGCAACGCCAAAAGTTGTGGTGCTTGAACTCGACGGCATTGTCAGTCCCGCTTCGTCCGACTTCCTCACGCGTGGCTTGGCGCGCGCGGTCGAAGAAAATGCCGTATTGACCGTCATCGAAATGGATACACCTGGCGGCCTGGACGCTTCTATGCGTTCCATCATCCGGCAAATATTGTCGTCGCCTATTCCTGTCGCTACCTTTGTAAGCCCAGGCGGAGCGCGAGCCGCCAGCGCCGGCACATTCATACTTTACGCCAGCCATATTGCCGCCATGACGCCAGCCAGTAACTTGGGCGCGGCTTCGCCCGTTTCCATCGGTTTGGGAGGCCCGGATGACAAGCCTCAGGCTGGTACAGATAAAGATCCTGACAAGAAATCAGGCGGCGACACGATGACTCACAAAGTCACCAACGATGCCGCTGCCTATATTCGAAGCTTGGCGCAGTTGCGGGGTCGCAATGCCGATTTTGCAGAAAAAGCCGTCCTTGACGCCAGCAGCATGTCGGCACAGGAAGCACTGAAAGCAGGGGTCATAGATGTCATCGCCGCAAATATTGATGATTTGCTCAAGCAACTGGATGGCAGGTCGATAAAGCTTGATAACGGCCAGACAGTTAGCCTGCAAACGGCCGATGCCGAGATCGTTCGTATTACGCCGAATTGGCGCAACCGTATCATGGCATGGTTGGCAAATCCACAGCTTGCGTTGATACTGATGATGGTGGGCATCTACGGTTTGTTTTTCGAGATGACCAGCCCAGGCGCTGCCTTGCCAGGCGTAGCCGGTCTGATTTGCCTGCTGCTGGGCTTTTATGCCTTCCAGATGCTGCCAGTTAACTGGGCAGGGGTGGCGCTGGTTGCTGTTGGCACTGCCATGATGATCGGTGAAGTGTTTCTGCCCAGTTTCGGGGCATTGGGGGTAGGCGGCATTATTGCCTTTGTGCTAGGCGGTTTGTTTTTAACCGATACCGGTATAGCGGAGTTCGATTTGTCTATTCCTTTCGTGATTGGCGTTGCTATTGCCAGTGGCGCGATCATCATGCTGATCGGCACGATGGCCGTACGTTCTCGCAACCTTAAAGTGGTGAGCGGAAAAGAGGAAATGCTGGGCATGGAGGGTGTGGTGGCCAGTGTCGTTGAAGGGCTGGTTTATGCCGATGTACGTGGGGAAAGCTGGCGAGTGCGGTGCAATGAACCATTGTCGCCAGGCGATCGGGTACGGGTTGTGGCGATGGATGGCCTGACGTTACAGGTGACCCGTGCTGGCCAGGGTGCTGCGATTCGACATTAAACGAAGGGGGATGCGCCATGTTCTACAGCTTCAATATTGCGTTAAGCGTCATTATCATCATCTTGATGCTGGTTATACTCAATGGCATCAAGATCTTGCGTGAATACCAGCGCGGCGTCATTTTTACGCTGGGCCGTTTCAGCAGCGTAAAAGGTCCAGGGCTGATTTTTGTCATTCCAGTGGTGCAGCAAATGGTGCGTGTGGATTTGCGCGTGGTCACCATGGATGTGCCCAGCCAGGATGTCATTTCGCGCGACAACGTGTCAGTAAAGGTCAATGCCGTGCTGTATTTCAGGGTTGTGGCGCCTGAAAAGGCCATTATCCAGGTCGAACGCTACCTGGAGGCCACCAGCCAATTGGCCCAGACCACCTTGCGCGCAGTATTGGGTAAGCATGAACTCGATGAAATGCTGTCCGAACGCGAAAAGCTAAATCTGGACATACAGCAAATCCTGGATGCGCAGACCGATTCCTGGGGCATCAAGGTGACCAATGTCGAAATCAAGCACATCGATTTGAACGAGAGCATGGTCCGCGCCATTGCGCGGCAGGCAGAGGCCGAACGGGAACGTCGGGCAAAGGTTATTCACGCGGAAGGCGAAAAGCAGGCGGCGCAAGCCCTGATGGAGGCAGCCGAAATACTGGCGACCCAGCCATCGGCGATGCAGTTGCGGTATTTGCAGACGTTGACGCAAGTGGCGGGAGACAAAAGCTCTACGCTGGTTTTCCCTATACCGGTGGATTTGCTGTCGTCGCTGATGGGCAAGAAGGGCTAGGCTTATCCTGTTTTTTCGGCAAGCAACTGGCCAATGGCAGCGCCGACATGCAGGTCGTCCAGGTGCCCGAAATGATGCAAGCGTATGTCGCCATTTTTATCGATCAGGATCAAACTGGGCGTGCCTTGTAATCGATATGCCTGCATGCTTACAGGAATGGGGTTGTTTGCCGACTGCTGGTCTATTCCTATGGGAAAGGACAAACGGAATTCGTGTATGAATGCTTTTAGCGATACGGGGCCCATCGCATCGTGATGCTCAAAAACGCTATGCAGGCCCACGACGCGCAGTTTATCGGGAGGGAATGCCTGATGTATGGCCTTGGCTTGAGGTATGGAGTGTGTAACGCAGGCGGGGCATAGCATCTGAAATGCATGCAGGACCACGACTTGGCCGCGCAAGGATGCGAGCGTTAGGTCATCAGCCGTGTTCATCCACTGGCTGACGGTCCAGTCGGGGGCGTGTTCGTAGGAAAGTCGGCTCATACACTTCCTTCGGGTAGTCTAGAACGTTATCGGTTAAGGTTTCAGCTTTTTGGAGAAATGCGATGCAGATTGGAATGGTGGGCTTAGGCCGCATGGGAAACAATATGGTGCAGCGCTTGTTGCGAAATGGCCAGCACTGCGTAGTCTACGATAGCCATCCCGAAGCGCTGCAGCCCCTGGCCGATCTTGGCGCTATTGCATGTTCCTCGCTTGAAGCCTTTGTTGCTTCGCTGGCCGCGCCGCGCGCCATATGGTTGATGGTTCCGGCCGCTGTCGTGGACAAGGTGCTGGCTGAACTTACCCCGCTGTTGCAAGATGGCGATATTGTGATCGATGGCGGTAATTCGTCGTATCACGACGACATACGCCGTGCGGCAGAGCTTACGCAACAAGGCATTCACTATATGGATGTCGGCACCAGTGGCGGTGTGGCTGGGCTGGAGCGCGGCTATTGTTTGATGATAGGCGGAGAAGCGGATACATTCAAGCATCTTGAACCCGTGTTTGCGGCACTCTCGCCAGGGGCGGATGCGGTGCACGCCACACCGGACCGTGCCTTGACGACCGCCGACCAGGGCTATTTGCACTGCGGCCCTCATGGCGCCGGGCATTTCGTCAAAATGGTGCATAACGGTATTGAATATGGAATTATGGCCGCTTATGCAGAGGGCCTGAACATCATGCACAACGCCAATATCGGCATGCACGAACGTGCGGCTGATGCTGAGACCACACCTTTGCGACACCCAGAGCATTATCAGTACGACCTCGATCTGCCTGAAATCACCGAATTGTGGCGGCGCGGCAGTGTTATCGGCTCATGGCTGCTGGATCTGACGGCGAAAGCGCTTCAGGGCAATCCGTCTCTCGACAATTACGCGGGTCGCGTATCGGATTCCGGCGAAGGACGCTGGGCGTTGTCCGCAGCCATTGATCAAGGCGTGCCTACGCCCGTTCTTAGCGCTGCGCTGTTCTCCCGTTTCGAATCCCGCGGCAACGCCGATTACGCAAACCGCGTGTTGTCGGCGATGAGAAAGCAATTTGGTGGACACGTTGAAAAGCCTGAAGGAGGGCACATAGGATGACAGGCCCAGATCGCTTGGAAAATGTTTCAGACGCTTTAGTGCTGTTTGGCATGACGGGCGACCTGGCTCAGAAGAAGATATTTCCGGCGCTGTACGCCATGGCTAAGCGCAACGCGTTGACGGTGCCTGTGGTCGGGGTAGCGTCGTCGGCATTGACGCGCGAGCAGTTGCGCCATCATATAGAGCAAAGCATCCAGCAATCTTGCGGTATTGATGACAGGCCGGCGCTGGAACGTTTATTAGCTGCAACCCAATACGTAAGCGGCAACTATAACGATTTAGGCACGTTCGCCAAATTGAAGCAGGCCTTGGGGGCGGCCAAGCGCCCGGCCTACTATTTGGCGATACCTCCGTCACTGTTCGCTACGGTAATCAAGAGCCTGGCAGCGTCAGATCTGGCGTCAGGCGCGCGGGTGATCGTCGAGAAGCCTTTTGGCCGAGATCTGGCGTCGGCGCAACAGCTTAACCAGGTCGCTTGTTCTGTTTTTCCCGAAGATGCTATTTTCCGGATTGATCACTTCCTGGGTAAAGAAGCGATCATGAACATTCTTTATTTTCGCTTTGCCAATTCTTTTTTGGAGCCCATCTGGAATCGTAACCACGTTGAAAGCGTCCAGATTACGCTTGCGGAAACCTTTGGGGTGGGGAACCGCGGGACGTTCTATGAAAGTGCCGGCTGTCTGCGCGACGTTATTCAAAACCATTTGTTCCAGGTTGTCGCGCTACTGGCAATGGAGCCGCCGGCTTTCCAGGGATATGCCGCCGTGCATGCGGAAAAAGCGAAGGTGTTTCAGGCTATACGGCCTGCTTGTAAGGATGACTTGGTCAGGGGCCAGTATCAAGGCTATCAAGATGAGCCGCACGTAGATAGCAATTCGGATGTCGAAACCTATTGCGCATTGCGGTTGTTCATTGATTCGTGGCGTTGGTCGGGCGTTCCCTGGTTTTTGCGATCAGGTAAGTATCTGGCCCAAGACGCAGCCGAGGTGCTTGTCCAATTAAAGGCGCCGCCGCAGAAGCTGTTCGCCGATTCCCAGCCGAATAATGGGCGGGCCAACTATATTCGCTTCCGTTTGTCGCCAAGCTCGGCTGTGGCCCTGGCTGCGCGGGTCAAGCGCTCGGGCAAGGAGTTCGTCGGCGACCAGCGTGAACTGTATCTACTTGATGTAGACCCGCTAGAAGAGACGCCTTACGAACGCTTGTTGGCAGACGCGATGGCGGGCGACCGCGCCTTGTTTACCAGCGAGAAAGCGATCGAGGCGGCCTGGACGGTGCTAGAGCCAGTGCTAAGCGACCATCATCAGGCCTGGCCTTATGAACGTGGAAGCTGGGGGCCGGAACAAGCTGATGCGCTTGTCGCCGATTATGGCGGCTGGCACAACCCCGGCCCGGTATAAGGTGCTTACTTGATAAGGGCCACGGGTATTTCGACAAGACCCAGTACTTTTGTTGTAACCGAACCGAGTACGAAGCCGGTTACGGCGCCTAACCCGCGTGTACCCATGATGATCATGTCGCACTCTTTTTTCTTGGCGTAATCGGCAATCGTCTGGGCGACGGGGCCGACTGCGATTTCTTCAGTATAGGTGACGCCGGCTTCGTCAAGGATGGCCTTGGCGGGCAACAGGGCGTTGCGGCCTTCGTCTTGATAGTAGTCGTTGATGGCTTCGGCGGAAAAGAAACGCTTGACGTTGCCCGAAATGATGGGGGGGTGTACGGTAAGCAAATGCAGGGTGGCGCCGCCAAATTCGTTGGCGGCTTTGATGGCGGCTTTGACAGCACGAGTGGAAGATTCTGATCCGTCTACCGGTACAAGTATGGTTCTCATGGAGGCCTCGTTGATAGTTGCTTGCGTACATCGCCTGGTTGGCATGGGTAGCGTAACAGGGACAGCTGCTTTATATTAGACGACAGCACAAACGGCGTCATGATCTAGATCAAGAAACACGACAAGCCAACCGTTTTTGGAGAGCTATGACAGTCAGGATAGAAGACTATGCCTTGCTTGGCAATTGCCGTACGGCCGCGTTAGTGTCCAAAGAGGGCTCTATTGACTGGCTGTGTTTTCCCCGCTTCGACGCCGCCGCATGTTTTGCGGCGTTGCTGGGGACGCCTGAAAACGGTCGCTGGCAAATTGCGCCATCAGGGGCGGTGATCGATACCAAACGAAGCTATCGGGATGGCACCCTGATTCTGGAAACCACGTTCACGACGGAAGAAGGTGTCGCCAAGCTGATTGACTTCATGCCGTCCACTTTTACGCATTCCAGCGTGGTGCGTATCGTGGTGGGGGTGAAAGGCACGTTGAGATTTCATATGGATCTGGCTATCCGGTTCGATTATGGCCGAACCATCCCCTGGGTAGAAACCCACCACACTCAAACGCTGACGGCAGTGGCAGGCCCCGAGATGTTGGTACTGCGTTGCGCGGTTCCGCTAGAAGGGCATGGCGCGCAAACCACGTCAGATTTTACGGTTACAGAAGGCCAGCGTGAGGTATTCACGTTGTTGCACCAGCCTTCCCATGAGCGAGTGTCGGATCCATTCGATGCCGAGGCAGCATTGGCTGAAACGGAATACTTTTGGCATGAGTTCTCCAGCCGCTGCCCGGATGTCGGTCGATGGTCAGGCTTGGTCAAAAGGTCATTGCTTACGCTCAAGGCGCTGACTTATTTACCTACCGGGGGCATCGTGGCGGCAGCCACCACCTCATTGCCCGAAAAGCTGGGCGGGCAGCGCAATTGGGATTATCGCTATTGCTGGCTGCGCGATGCCACCATGACATTGCTGGCGTTTATGAGCCTGGGTTACTTTGATGAGGCGCGTGCTTGGCGCGATTGGCTGACAAGATCCGTGGCCGGCAATCCAGATCAAATGCAAATTATGTACGGACTGGGCGGCGAACGCCGTTTGCCGGAATATGAGCTGCCGTGGTTGACGGGTTACGAAAGCTCGCAGCCTGTACGCATAGGCAACGCGGCGGCCACTCAAACCCAATTGGATGTGTACGGTGAAGTCGCTGATGCCATGGCTCAAGCTATCAAAGGGCATTTGCCGGCGCATCCCCGTATTGAAGCGATTACCGAAGTGATCGTGCCATTTCTGGAAAAGCAGTGGCGGGAGCCCGATGAAGGGATCTGGGAAATTCGAGCCGAAAAACGGCATTTCACCCATTCTAAAGTGATGGCATGGGTGGCTTTCGACCGCATTTCCATTGTGGCCGACGCCATGAAAAATGGGCGTCAGTTTTCAGCAAACTGCCGACGCATCGCCAATGAAATACATGCTCAGGTCTGCCGCGAAGGCTATAACTCCGAACTTGGCAGCTTCGTACAGCATTACGGTTCTACCAATCTTGACGCCAGCCTTCTCCAAATTCCTCTCACCGGTTTTTTGCCGCCAGATGACCCCCGCGTGCTGGGCACCGTCGCTGCTATTGAAAAACGCTTGATGCGCGACGGTTTGTTGTTGCGCTACGAAAGCGAAGCCGGAATCGATGGTTTGCCCCCTGGAGAAGGGACTTTCCTGGCGTGCTCGTTCTGGTTGGCCGACGTCTATGTTCTGTTAGGACGCGACGATGATGCTCGCGCATTATTTGAACACTTGGCTTCTTTATGCAACGATGTCGGCTTGCTTGCAGAGCAATACGATCCGCATGAGCGGCGCATGTTGGGGAATTTTCCCCAGGCGTTCAGCCATATCGGCATTATTAATACCGCGCTCAACCTGCATCGCGCCGAGGCGCCGGCCCAGAAGCGTGCTCATCCGGAATCCGCTGAAGAAGCCAGTCTGGCAGATACAAGCTCTTGAGGGCGCAGCGTGCCATAATCTCACGCTTGCAAGAATATTTTTGGATATATGAAAAAGCTTTATCGCGACAGTCGTGTCGAAACCCTTGAAGTGCGTGTTACCGGCCGAGTGCAAGGGGTGGGGTTCCGCGTTGCTGCGGTGCGTCATGCCCATATGCTGGGGGTTACAGGCTGGGTGCGTAACGCCGATGATGGGGCAGTCGAAGCGTTGCTTCAGGGGCCACACGACCAAATAGACCGGATGCTGTCATGGCTGCATGTGGGCCCACCCGGCGCCCGCGTCCTGGAGGTCGATAGTCAGGTCGCGCTCACCGAGCGTCATTTCGACAGGTTTGAACAGATCTAGGCTTGAAGATCGCCTGGTTTATGTTCAGGCATGTTTTTTAACCCACGCCGCATATTGGTCCATCCAGTTTTGCAGGAATTCTTTGCTGCCAGCGCCAATGTTGCCGGCCTCGTCAAACAGCCCCTCTTTTGCATGTATAAAGGCTTCAGGCTGGGCAAGCGTTGGGACGTCCAGATAGGCAAGCACGTTGCGTAAATGCTGTTGTGCCAAAGCAGTGCCTATAGCGCCTATCGAGGTGCCTATAACGCCGGCTGGTTTGCCTGCCCAGGCGTTTTGGCCGTAGGGACGCGAGGCATTGTCCAGGGCGTTCTTTAGTACGCCAGGCATCGAGCGGTTGTATTCCGGCGTGACGAATAACAAGCCCTGGCTCGCAGCGAGCTCGCTTTTCAACCGCTTCACAGAATCCGCCTGGTTTGCATCCTCGTCTTGGTTGTACAGCGGCAAGTCGCCGATTTCGAGTTGCTTGAAGGAAAAGTCTTGGGGGCCGAGTTTGGCAAGCGCCGTAGCCAGCTTGCGATTGAACGAATCTTTGCGCAGGCTGCCTACTATTACTGCGATTTGGTATTGGCTCATAGAGAACTCCTGTAAGAATTGTGAAGAGGGTCTTGCTACAGAATGTGGCTACCGGCTTTGTGCAAGCGCGGCCCGTAGCCGATGAAGTTCAGCTTCCAGTTTGTCGATACGCTGGGTTAAATTGATTGCAAGGGCAAGGCCTTGCGGATCAAGATCGAAGTCGTCGCGCAACCTGCGAGCGGTCCGGGCGATAACGATACAGTCGACGGTAAAGAAATAATTGGCGGGGTCCTGGTTGGTGGGTTCGATGACACCCGCTTCGATCAGATCGAGCAGGGCGTCTGCTGAAAGCCCCGAAACCTGTATCAGATGCTCGAAGGAACAAATGTCGGACGCATTCAGCCATATGCTTTCAGTAATATGGACGGTCATGATGGCGCTCCTGCATTAAGCTGCGCGCGGGGGTTGAAACTAGATGCCGCAGCAAGTTGCGAGAATAGTTCGCGCTCGCGTTCAGTCAGCGTTTTGGGCACGTCGATGCGTACTACCGCGTACAGGTCGCCTTGCACGCCATCATTGGGTGCCGGAAGGCCTCGCTTCCCTAAACGCAGCTTTCGTCCCGCTGCGGTACCAGCAGGGATAGTCATTTCGACCAGGCCGCCTAGCGTGGGAATCTGCACACTCGCTCCAAGGACGGCTTCCCAGGGAGCCAGGGGCAGGTCTATGTACAAGTCGTTGCCGCTGACTCGGTAGAATTTATGCGGCTGTATATTCATGACGATATAAAGATCGCCTGGCTTGCCGCCGCGCAAGCCCTTACCGCCTTTTTCGGGCAAACGCAGGCGTTGACCGTCGGAGGCGCCTTTTGGGATGCGTATCCGGAAGGTTTTCGGAACGTGATGCAGCAAACCATGTGCGTCGTATTCAGGCACGGAGACGCTAATCTCGGTTTCAGTGCCGTTATAGATTTGCTCTAGTGTGACGGATACTGGAACCTCGTAGTCGGGCCCACGCAGGGGTGGCTGAGGGTGTCCCCGGTGCGCGGCTTGCTGGGCCGCCGCGAATGCTGCCAACAAGTCGGCCAGATCCACGTCGGAATAATCGGCGCCATTGTCGCGAAACTGTTCTTGCCATTGATGAGGCGGAACGAATTCTTCCCCCTGGGGATGGCGGCCAAGTTCGTCGTAGGCAGCGCGCTTTTCGGGATCTTTCAGGGTGGCGTAGGCAACGGAGATATCTTTGAACTTTTCTTCGTTGCTGTCGCCTTTGTTGACATCCGGATGATGTTTGTGCGCAAGCTTGCGGTAGGCCTTTTTTATATCGGCCAGTGTTGCGTCACGCGGAACACCCAGTACCTGGTAGTAATCGACATATTTCATCAAATTTCCCGAAAAGGCTTAGCAGCGCATTCTGGACACCCCTAGAGTCTTCACCAGCTTGCTTCTGGTGTCAAGGAATGCCGTCCACTTCAGGCAGGTTGATTTTTATGTACTTCATCGAGGGTTTTACGAAAGCGTGCAATCATGTCGCCGACCTGTTCAGGGGTAATGATCAGTGGCGGGCAAAATGCAACGGTATCCTGGATGCCCCGTACGATCAGCCCATTTTGGTGGGCGCGCTCATAAACGGCGGCCCCCATTTTTCCCAACGGGTCGAAGGGACGCTTGCTGGCCTTATCGGCAACCAATTCGATACCTGCAATCAAGCCCATGCCGCGCACTTCGCCGACCAGTGGATGATCCGCCAGCTCGCGCAGGCCGGACTGCATGATGGCGCCGGTAGTTGCGGCGTTTTCCACCAGGCCGCGTTCTTCGATGATGTTCAGGTTTTCTATAGCCACGGCCGTCGCAACCGGATGACCGCTGGTGGTATAGCCATGGCCAAATGTGCCCAATGTGCCGCTGTGGTTGGAAATGACGTCTGCTACTGGACGACTCAGCATGACAGCGGCCAAAGGTTGATACGACGAAGTTAATTGCTTGGATAACACCATGATGTCGGGTTCGATGCCGAATGCGTCCGATCCGAACCGTGTTCCCAGGCGTCCGAAACCGGTGATGACCTCGTCGGCAATCACAAGCAAGTCGTACTTGCGGCAGACCGCCTGTATCTTGGCCCAATAGGAGTCGGGTGGCAAGATAACCCCACCCGCGCCCATGACGGGCTCGCCGATGAATGCTGCGACCGTATCAGGCCCTTCCTCCAGGATAAGGGCTTCCAAGTCGTTTGCCATGCGCGTGGCGAAATCCTCTTCGGTTTCACCCGGCAGGCCTTCGCGATACAAATGCGGGCAGCTTGTATGCTTTATTTGCGGCAAAGGCAGGTCAAAGTCGCGATGGTTACCTGGCAGGCCCGTCATGCTTGCCGAGGCAACGGTAACGCCGTGATAGCCACGCTTGCGCGCAATGATTTTTTTCTTTTGCGTCCGTCCCAGCGCATTGTTGTAGTACCACACCAATTTGACAACGGTATCGTTAGCTTCGGAGCCCGAGTTGGTGAAGAAGGCGGTGGACATGCGCCCTTGTGTATAGTTCACCAGTTTTTCCGCCAGCTCTATGGAAGGCGTGTGAGATTTATGCGTAAAGGTATGGTAATAAGGCAGTTTTTGCATTTGCCGGGTGGCTGCTTCAACCAGCCGCGGTTCACCAAATCCTACCGCCACGCTCCAGAGCCCAGCCATGGCTTCAAGGTATTTATTTCCCTGGTCGTCATAGACATAGATGCCTTCGCCCCTTTCAATGATGCGCGGCCCAATCTTTTGATGTGTGACCGCGTTGGTGTATGAGTGCAACTGGTAAGAGATATCGCGGCTTTGGGCGGAAGACAATGTGGTCATGGCAACTCCTGGCGAGTACAAGTGATTTTCATTTATCATATAGTAAATTCGCTCATCACCTGATATTAGGCACCGACTTGAAGATTATTTTTGCCTCTGCCCACGATGTCGACGCCGACTCCTGGATTAAACCCTTGCAGGCTTTGGTTCCGCAAGCCGATATCCAACAATGGTCAGATGATGGCAGTGCCATTGGTGCCGAGCTTGCCGTGGTGTGGAATCCACCGCGCGATATATTCCTGCGTGAAACGGGGTTGCAGGCGGTTTTCAACCTGGGTGCCGGGGTCGATGCTTTGTTCCGGTTGGAAGGTTTGAACGACGACGTGCCGATTGTGCGGCTGGAAGATGCTGGCATGTCGGTACAAATGGCCGAGTATGCAACCTATGCGTTATTACGGGCGTCGCGTCAATTTGACCGATACGAAGGTCTGCAGAAGCAGGGCATTTGGGAACCTTTGCCCGACATCCAAAGGGGGAAGTGGCCCGTAGGCGTGATGGGTATGGGCCTTATGGGCGCACGCGTTGCGCAAACCCTCGCCAGCCTCGATTATCCAGTCGCGGGGTGGTCGCGCAGCGGCAAGGATTTGCCGGGGATTGAATGCTTTGCCGGCCCGGCGCAATTGCCTGCTTTCCTGGCACGTACACGTGTCCTGATCAATACTTTGCCGCTTACCAGCGAAACGCATGGGATTCTATGCCGCGACACCTTGGGGCGGCTGCTGCCTGAAGCCCATCTGATCAATGTGGGACGAGGCGACCATCTTGTAGAGGAAGATCTGCTGGCACTACTTGATTCCGGCCACATTCACGGCGCGACACTAGATGTTTTCAACCAAGAGCCTCTGCCGCAAGGGCACGCGTTCTGGACGCATCCTCGCATAACGGTAACACCCCATGTGGCTGCTGCCAGTTTGCGTGAAACGTCTATCGCGCAAGTTGCAGCCAACATCAATTGCTACTTGCGGGGTGAACCATTGACCGGAGTCGTAGTTCGCGGCAGAGGGTACTGAATATACGACTATCGTTGGCCGCGGCACTAACTCGGGCACATTGATTGCTGATCCATAACCTGTCGCAGTTGGGGTTCCTTAGCGTTGTTATGGAGAAAATCATGAATAAACGAGAATTCATGGCCAAGTCGGTCGTTACGTTGGGTGCGGCGGCAGTGTTGTTGACGGGGTGCACGACGACGCCCCTATCATCCACAGCCAAAGGTCCAGCCAAGGAAAAAGAGATTGATGACAATGTCAATGCCGCGCTGGACAGGCTCTACAGCACAGTGCCGGGCTCACACGACTTAGTCAATAAAGCACAAGGTGTGCTGGTTTTCCCATCGGTATTGGCTGTTGGTTTTGTGGTCGGCGGCCAATATGGCGAAGGGGCCTTACGGGTCAATGGCAAGACCGTCGATTATTACAGCACGATTACCGGTTCCTTTGGGCTGCAGGTTGGCGCGCAATCGAAGGCCATTTTCTTCCTGTTCATGACCAAAGAAGCTCTGGATAAATTCGTCAACAGTAAAGGCTGGACGGCGGGTGTGGATGCATCAGTGGCTTTGATCAAGGTGGGGGCTAACGGCGTGCTGGACTTGAATACCGCGACGAAACCCGTCAGTGCTATTGTCATGACGAATCAAGGCCTGATGGCTAACTTGAATGTCGAAGGAACGAAGGTCAGCAAGTTGAAGCGATAAGCCACGTGTTTATTGACGAGGATCATACTTTACGATGCCGACGCGTGTCTTATGGCCATCGCAAGGTATATATTGGCTGATGAATATAAGGGCGGCATGCGCCGTCATTGTCATCTCAAGCCAAGGTCGGTTTTAAGTGAAAAAAGTGATGTCTACAAGACCCGAATCCGATTGGGATCCTCGGGCCGACGCTGTGCTTCAGGACCAGGTCACTGTGTATGATCAGATGCGTCAAAGATGCCCAGTTGCCCACAGCGAATATATGCACTGGTCCCTGTTTCGCCATGCCGATGTCATGCAGGTCCTGACCGATCACGAAACCTTTAGCAGTGCGGCGTCCAGCCACTTGTCTGTGCCCAACGGCATGGATCCGCCGCGGCATACTGAATACCGGCGCATTATCGACCGCTATTTCACACCAGAGCGTATCGCCGGGTTTTCATCTGCCTGCAGCGCGATCGCAGCGTCTTTGGTTGCCAAACTGTCAAAAGGAAGCGAGGTCGAGCTAATGGCCGATTTTGCACAAGCTTTCGCGCTTGAAATGCAAAGCGCATTCCTAGGTTGGCCTAAGGCATTACACGAACCGCTACGCCTTTGGATCAGGAAGAATCGTCAGGCCACGCTGGAAGGCGACAGGGCCGCCATGGCGGATATCGCTTTCGAGTTCGACGGATACATTAAAGACATGCTTGGCACGCGTCGCAAGCTGGGCGTTGTGGCTTCACCTGATGTCACTACAAGTCTGCTAAACGAACGCGTAGCAGGGCGCTTACTTACCGATGATGAAATTGTAAGCATCTTGCGTAATTGGACTGTCGGCGAATTGGGCACCATGGCGTCCTGTGTGGGTATTATTGCGCATTACCTGGCGTCCCATCCAGCAGTGCAGCAATTGCTGCGCAATGATTTGTCTATATTGCCTGCTGCCATCGACGAGATCCTGCGTATTCAAGCGCCGCTCATCGCCAACCGCAGAATAACCACAAAGCCCGTGACGCTCGGCGGCCGCGACTTGGCTGCCGGCGAACGTCTGTCCCTTATTTGGGCTTCGGCCAATCGGGACGAGGTAGTATTTAAGGATGCCGCTACATTCCGCCTAGACCGGGACCCATCGCAAAACTTGCTTTATGGTGCGGGTATTCATGTTTGTCCGGGCGCGCCGCTGGCACGGCTGGAGCTTCTTGCTATCACGCAGGAACTGCTTACGCAGACTACGAATATTGCTTTGGTTGCAGACAAACCCGCAGTCAATGCGGTTTATCCGGCAGGCGGCTTTTCTGTGTTGCCGTTACGTATCGATTGAATTTTCGGCGGTCGTATTAGCCATCCATTGATTCCATCCGGTCTGCCCAAGACGGCGCATGGTTTCCTGGTTGCGCTCGTAAATAGCAGCAGCATCCGGAAAGGCATCGACTGCCTTTTCTATGCTGGCTTCGCGAAGCAGGTGCAACATAGGATAGGGCGCTCGATTCGTAAAGTTTTCAATCGCATCGGGCTCGCTATCGCTAAATTGATAATGCGGATGGAAGCTGGCAATTTGGAGCAAGCCGGTAAGTCGCTTGCGTTTCAGGACGCGATCGGCGCGATGCAGAAAATCGTTATATTCAAGAAAATCGCTTAACGCCTCGGGCAGGATCAGCAGCGTGGTATCGATGTTGTCTGGGTCGGCTTCGGCCAAGTACAGTAATTCAGACTCGAGCTGCTGCAATATGTCATGATTGGAGTCTGATCGGCTGATAACGTATCGGACCTGGTCTTTGACGTAAACGCTTTTAGCGAAAGGGCATAGATTAAGACCGATAACGGCGCGAGTCAGCCAATGTTTTGTCGTGGCAAGTACGGTTGCGTCGCTGGATTCCATATTCATTCTGTCCTCTGTCAGTGGAAGTCGGCGACCTTGGCGCGCAGGCGCTTGACTTCACCGTGCAAGGATTTGCGTTGTACGCGTCGGCGTTGCGAAGCCCGTGTCGGACGGGTGGGCTTGCGCAAGGTGCGCTCTTGCAACGCGGAACGTATCAAAAGCAGCAGGCGTTCTATGGCATCGGCACGGTTCTTTTCCTGGCTGCGAAATGACTGCGCCTTGATAACGATGACGCCGTCTTTCGACAGGCGTCTGTCAGAAAGTTCGCGCAACGAAGTTTTGCACTCTTCGGGTAGCGACGACTGGCCGACATCGAAACGCAAGTGGACTGCGCTGGACACTTTGTTCACATTCTGTCCGCCCGAGCCCTGGGCTCGAATCATACTGAATTCGATTTCGCGTTCGTCCAGATAAAGGTTGTCATGTATATGCAGCATAGGCGGTGATAGTACTACTTCAATCGGGTTACCATAAGTGTTGTATTGTTTATGATTCAGGGTTGTTGCAATGAAAGCATTAGTGATTTCGATGGCGTTGATGGCGACTTCAACGTTTGCCTTTGCCGCGGGCGGCTCCATTACGGTTTATCAGGATCCGAATTGCGGTTGTTGTTCGGGTTGGGTTGAGCATATGCGAGAGTCGGGTTTTACCGTCAAAGCCATAAAAACCGTCGACATGGCTACCGTCAAGGAAAAACTCGGTGTGCCGATGGAGTTGGGTTCATGCCATACCGGGGTGGTTGACGCAACCGGCCAGATCATTGAAGGGCATGTACCCGCCGCAGCGGTCAATAAACTGTTGGCTGACCGCTCTGTAAAAGGGGTTGCTGCGCCAGGGATGCCGCAGAACTCGCCAGGAATGGGTCAGCTGGATGGCACGCTGGTCACGGTGGATTTCAACGGCAAGCCTTTTTCCACGGACTGACACAAGCATAAGTTAGCGTGTATTCCGAACCGCGTCAGCGGGTTCTTTAAGCATGCTTTGTATATCCGCAGCCAAAAGTTCATTCATGCGTTCGCTGGTTTCCTTACTAGCGACGATAAAGCGTTCTTCATCGCCCCAAACCTGCGCCAGGGCATCGAACATTTTCTCGTCATGGCGGCGAAACAGGCGGGTCGCCTGGGTCGCCTGCGCGTCTTTAAGTCCCAAGGCCTTGAGGGCTTCGGCGCCTAAGGTAAGGCCCGCTTCGAAAGTTTCCCGCTCCACCACGTGGGCGCCTTTTTCCAGCAATCGATAAGCATGGCGTCTGTCGTAGGCGCGAGCCAGTATTTTCAGGTGAGGAAAATGGCGGGCAGCAACTTCCACCAGCGTTTCCGCCTGGTCGCGATCGTCGATAGCAACGATTAATAGCTTCGCTTCGGCCGCACCCGAGGCGCGCAAAAGGTCGAGCCGGGTGGCGTCGCCATAATATACCCGCCGTCCAAAGCGACGGACCAATTCGACCTGTTCGGCACTGGAGTCTAGCGTGGATGTCTTAAAGCCATTGACGATCAAGAGACGGGCTGCTATTTGGCCAAATCGCCCAAAACCCGCGACGATGGCGTCCGGGCGATCGTTGAAAGCCTCGTTTGTCGGCTGCGGCAAGGAAGACAAACTGCTGGAGCACCAGCGCTGGTAGCCTTTGAGCAGGATGGGCGTAAGCGCCATGGAAGTCGCCACCGCACCCGTCGCTAACTCGGAAATGCCTGCGGTAATAATGCCTGATGCCGACGCAATTCCAAGCAGCACGAACGCAAACTCGCCTCCTTGTGCAAGCGCCACTGCGGTAAGTGTCGCCGCACGGCCTTCTACGTGGAAAATCCGGGCAACGACATAGATAACGATGGCTTTTATGATTATTAGGCCAAGTACGAAGGCGACGAGTGTGCCCGGCTGGGTAGTAAACAGCCCAAGGTTGATGCCGGCGCCTACAGAAATGAAAAATAGCCCCAGCAGTAGCCCCCGAAACGGTTCGATATCGCCTTCCAGTTCGCGTCTGAACTCGCTGTCGGCAAGCACGACGCCGGCCAGGAATGCCCCCAGTGCGGGAGACAAGCCTACTGTTTCCATTAACAAAGCGACTGCAATGACCAGCAGCAGCGCTGCAGCAGTAAAGATGTCGCGCGAATGGGTGTTGGCAATAAACCGAAAGGCTGGGCGGGTCAGGTAGCGGCCAGCGCCAATTATCAACAAGACAGCGGCCAGCACGGCTAACGCCTGCACTCCGGCGGGAAAATTGGCAAGCATGCCTTGCGGTTGCGTATCCGGCCCGATAACAGTGCCCAGTGCAAGCAAGGGCAGCGCGGCAAACATGGGTATGGTAGAGACGTCCTGGAACAGCAAAATGCCAAATGCGGCAGTGCCAGCCGCCGTATGCATCAAGCCTTTTTCCTGGAATGTCTGCAGCACGATGGCTGTAGATGATATGGATAGGATGAACCCCAGTGTCACAGCAGCCCGGAGATCCAGACCCATGGCCAGGCCGGCCGCTGTCAACGCCAGGCCGGTGGCGGCTACCTGCGCGCCGCCGAGGCCGAAAAATACGCCCCTCATATTCCACAGCACAGAAGGGCGTACTTCCAGGCCAATGAGAAACAGCATGATGACTACGCCGAATTCGGCGAAGTGCATGATTTCTGTTTGGTCCCCAACCAGATGGAGGGCGAATGGGCCGATTGCCACGCCAGCGATCAGGTAGCCCAATACAGATCCCAGCCCCAGTCTTTTTGCAATCGGCACCGCGATGACGCCGGAGGCAAGGTAAACCAAGGCCAGCTTTAATAGATTCGCGCCTTCCATGTGGGGGGTTATCCTTTTGGCGTCAGGGTGACGCCGGCAGATTCCATTGGGTACTGTATGGCGAGCTTGTCGATGACCAGTTGCATCAGGGTAAGCCTTCTTATAGAGGGGTCTTCTTGCAGGAAATCCCATGCCCACTGGGCAGCCGATGTCGCTTCATCGCTCAGGTCGAATACGCCCAAGGACAAGCCGTCAGGCCCGAAGGTTTCGTAATAGGATTTTCCCTTGGCTTTGATGAGAACAACTGCGCGGTGGCCATCTGGATGGATTTCTATGACTTCCTTTCCTGCATGGTTGGCTTGTTGCATATGAAGCTCCTTAAAAGAGGTCCGTAAAACACATTGCGCTTGAAACTTTCATGAGTCAAGCTCCGCTGGAGGACTATCAGCATGATGCATGCCGAATCTTTTAAGCTAATCGTCATTTAAGTCTGCAAAGCGCTGGGCAAGATAGTCGACCAGCGCACGTACCGACGGCAGTAGCCCGCGCCGCGAAGGAAAGACGGCATGGACGATACCAACCCTCGGCGTCCAGTCTGGCAACACGCTGACCAGCGTGCCTTGGGCTAGGGGGGTGCGTATCATCATTGTCGGTAGCTGAACTACGCCGATGCCAGCAAGTGCTGCGCTTTGTAGTGCATTCATGTCCCCGGTAACAAAGCGCGGCGTATGGTAGACCTCTGCCTGCGTGCCATTGGCCCCCTGCAAATTCCAGGCGTGGTTTTCCTGTGGGCTGCCCTGGGCCAGGCTAGGCCAGCCTGCCAAGTCGGCGGGCGTCTGTGGCAAACCGTGGATTTCGATCAGTGCCGGACTCGCGACCAGGCACTGGCTTCTATTTGCCAATATTCGCATGACCAAGTCGCTGTCTTGTAGCGGTGGGGGGCGTACCCGTAAAGCAATATCAATGGCTTCCCCGACAGGATCCACTCGGCGGTTAGTCGCTTCAAGGTGGAGGGTAACGCGCGGGTTGTCGGCCATGAAGTCGGCCAGCATGACTCCTACGTCGGCCTGCAACAGCGCTACCGGACAGGTAATGCGCACGACGCCTCGCGGATCGGCGCGTGTTACCTCGATAGCGTCTTGCGCTGCTTCGGCTTCGACCAGCATGGCTTTACAATGCGTGTAATAGGTCTGGCCGATTTCAGTGACGGAGAAGCGGCGGGTTGAACGCTGGATCAACCGTACGCCCAGCCTTTCCTCGAGCATGGCAATGCGGCGACTGAGCTTGGACTTTGGCACACCAAGGGCGCGTCCGGCTGGAGCAAATCCCGCATGATCGACTACTTGGACATAAAAATAAAGATCATTTAAGTCTTGCATGCGCGTTTTATTGTTCAATGAATGGAACACTGATAGTAAAAGCTTACCGTTATCCGGGCAATTACCCGATCACGATACGATAAAAAAGATTAGCGCTTAAGTGCAGGGCAGCGTACATTGGCTATCATGATCAGGGCTCTTTGAATCCACTACTTATCTTCACAGGAGACAGGCTATGTCAAAAAATACTGCAAACGATAGCACCGCGACGGGCGCTAACCCTTTTGGCGATTTTGGCAAGATGTTCGAACAGTTCAAAGTGCCAGGGGTCGACATGTCGGCAATCGCTGATGCGCGTCGCAAGGACATCGAGGCGCTGGTCGACGCCAACAAGGCTGTCTATGAAGGTATGCAGGCGCTGGCCAACAAGCAGGCCGAAATCCTTAAACAGGCGATGGAGGGCATTCAGGGCGCTGCCGGCAGCACTGGAGTCGGAGATCCTGCCAAGCAAGCTGAACTTGCCCGCAAAGCGTTTGAAAAGACACTGTCTGATATGAAGGATTTGGCCGAAATTGCACGCAAGTCGCAGGCAGATGCATTGGCCAGCATCACGCAACGGGCTACGCAGAACATGCAGGAAGTCCAGAAAATGATGCGACCTAAATAGGTGCTGGTGCAGGGCTTTGGCGTTTTACGATATTCAATAGGCAGGAGCCAAAGCCGCCCGCACCAGCAAGTGCGCCAGCCTGTCTGGAAAGTCTGTCATCTGGAAATCCAGCTCCGGCGTAAGCGTTGGCTTTTCGTATTCGCGGAGCGCTGGGCGCCATACAGGCAGGCGCAGACGGCAATCCCCAGTAGCGCAATCGCAGCAACAGATTGCCAGGGATGTTGGCGGGCATAGCGTTGGGTATCTTGCGCAGCTTGCTCGATGCGCTGCGCACTCAATTTGGCGCCACGGCTTGCTTGGTCTTTCAGGCTTTGCATTTGGCGCTTAAGCTTGCCGCGTGCGGCTTCAATTTCAGCGCCGCTATAGCTGGCAGTGCTGCGTAACAAGTCTTCGGCAGCCAGAATTAGGTCCTTGCTAGTGTGCATAGATACTCCTTTTAGAGGTGATGAAATAAAGGGGAATGACACGAGTCAGGCCCACCACTGTTTGATGGTTGCGCGTAACGTTGAGAGCGCTTAATGCGCCTGCGCCAACCAGCATGGCGACTCGCTTTCCGCTATTAAGCAGATCGACCGCTTGCTGGTAGTCGCCGCCTATGGCGCTGCGCGCCTGCTGCCCGACAATGGCCACAACAGGCTGGTGATCCATCTTTGCGTCATATAGGCCATTCAGCAAATAGATGACGCCTGGTCCCGATGTGGCCAAGCACACCCCAACTTGCCCGGTAAACTTCGCGTGGGCACAGGCCATGAACGCTGCGGTTTCTTCATGTCGGACCTGCACGAATTCAATCGGGACGCTACCGCGTCCAAAAGCGCCGATCAAGCCGTTGATGCCGTCGCCAGGGTAGCCGAATACACGGCTTATTCCCCATTCGGAAAGACGCTTCAGGATAAAGTCCGACACCGTATCCATAATTTCTCCTCTGATGTTGCTGTACGGTTCAGCAACTTGCGTGCCTATTACATCAGGGAGAACTTGGATTTGGGCTTAAAAACCGGGCCAGGGCAAGGGGGGCGCAATTAAAGGTGGGCCGTCGTATTCAGGAATAATGCCGAAGCGGTCGCTGCCTGCTTCCCAATCGCGCTGGGCTTGCGCGATTTCTGCTTTACTGTGTCCGACAAAGTTCCACCACATCAGAATTTGCTGGGGCCAAGGTACGCCGCCAAGCAGAATCACCCGGCTATCTGCGTTCAGTTGCAAACGCACTTCGCTGTTTCCGCTTCCGAGGTAGGCCAGTTCATCAGTGGCAAATTGCTGTGTGCCGATGGTTGTCTCGCCCTCTAGTACCAATACGCCATATTCGAACGCGGGGTCCAGTGGCAAGCAGATATCGGTGCCTTGGGCGCTGAACAAGTCCATGCCAATTAAGGGGGAGTAGAGTCGGGATGGCGCTGTATGCATCTTGTAGCTGCCTGCCAACAAGGTGAAGTCGCAGCCGTCCTCGCTCCATGTTGGCAGAATGGGGTGATGATCAAAGGCCGGCTTGCAATCGCCGGCCTCGGGTGGAAGTGCGATCCACAACTGTGCCGCATGGAGTTGCTCTTCGCCGGGCAAGGACTCTTCTGTATGCGCAATGCCTTGGCCCGCTGTCATCAGGTTGACTTGGCCCGGTCTTATCACTTGCTCGTTGCCCAGGCTGTCACGATGCAGGATTTCACCTTTGAGCATCCAGGTGAAAGTTTGCAGACAGGTGTGCGGATGCGGCCCCACGCGCATGCCGGCGCCCGGGCGGAATACGGCGGGGCCTGCGTGATCCAGGAAGCACCAGGCGCCGATCATGCGCCGTTGTCGGGACGGCATGACTCGATTGATGGGAATACCCCCGACTTCGGCCTGGCGCGATGCGATGCGCTGAATGTTTGTTTCAATTGTGCTCATCGAGGGTACTCCTAAAAAAGTGGATCAAATACTTGGCTTACGCTACTGATTGCGGCATTTGTCCGAACCGGCCAGTATTGAAATCAGTCACAGCTTCCTGGATTTCAGCCTGGGTATTCATGACAAATGGCCCATAACCCACAATGGGTTCTTCAATCGGCTCGCCGCTTAACACCAAAATAGTGGCGTCGCTGTTTGCCTCCACGGATACATCGGTGTCGGCTCGATCGAACAATACCATTTGAGCCTCGCGGGCGATATGCTGGCCATTGACCAACACCGTGCCGTGCAAGACGACCAAAGCCAGCATCCGGCCTTCCTGTACTGTCAACTCGGTTGCATGGCCTTGTTGCAGTCGCAAATCCCAGACATCCATAGGCGTGAATGTTTTGGCCGGACCTTGATGCCCCTGGTAGTCGCCCGCTATCACTCGCACCCGACCTGCGCCGTCGGCCAGTTCAACCGATGGAATGTCGCTGTCGAGTATGGTCTGGTAGCCAGGTGCAGCCATTTTATCTTTGGCTGGCAAATTTACCCACAATTGCACCATTTCCAGCGTGCCGCCTTTGCGGGTGAACTCGTCTGAATGAAATTCTTCATGCAAAATGCCTGACGCGGCAGTCATCCACTGCACGTCTCCGGGGCCGATGGTGCCGCCGCTGCCGGTAGAGTCGCGATGTTCGACCTCGCCTTTATAGACGATAGTGACTGTTTCGAAGCCCCGGTGCGGGTGTTGACCAACGCCTCGACGGCGCGATGCGGGGGTGAACTCGGTTGGGCCGGCGTAATCGAGCAGCAGGAACGGGCTGGCGTGTTTGCCCAGGCTGTCGTACGAAAATAGCGAACGCACAGGGAAACCGTCTCCGACCCAGTGCTGTTTGGGGCTGGTGTAAATACCAAGTACTTTTTTCATGGTGTTCTCCTGTAGGACATGAACACCATGATAGAGCCTCGACCGGCTGTCCGGTAGACGGGTTAAATTAGTATCAGAGTCCTATTATGGGAACGCTGGCGAGGGAGCACACTAGGGTGACTTAGGTTTTTATTCTATGAAGTGCATCAATCGTCGATGCGCAAGCTTGCGCAGCTTCTATTCCTTTGACCTTAAAGTGCGACAGGAAAAAGCTGTGATGTTCTTCCCCATGAAAATGGTGTGGTGTCAGCACCGCTGAAATTACCGGCACATCCGTTGCAAGTTGGACTTGCATCAGGCCTGAAATGACAGCTTCTGAAACGAACTCATGGCGATAAATTCCGCCATCGACAACCAGCCCGGCCGCCACAATGGCAGCATACTTACCGCTATTAGCCAAGCGTTTGGCATGCAAGGGAATTTCAAAGACACCGGCTACTTCGAAGATATCAATACTTGACTCGGTATAGCCGTACTTTACTATTTCGACGGAAAAAGCCTGGCGGCATTGCTCGACAATGTCGCGATGCCACCCGGCCTGTATGAACGCGATGCGCCGGCCAGTGTTGCTTGTTGTTGATGGTTCTGATGATTGATGCTGCATGGTGCTATTCCTGTTTTTAAAAATAAAAAAACAGGGCATATTGGATCGAATGGAATTGCAGCGCGTACACAAGCCGTGCCTGATTAACCGCAACCCGCTCTCTCTTTATCCGGACTATGACCGTCGGCTCCGGAATCGCACCGGATCTGCTGACCTTGCAAAAAGAAACAATGTAGATACTATTTCAATTGCAAGCGCTCGCGGGCTAGACATATTGCATGCCATTACCGCCGGTGGGGAATTACGCCCCGCCCTGAGAACGTGAGCGACCATCCAATGCTATGCAGCATGAATGAGTCGCCGCAAAAATATATCATGAATTCACCCAATAAATCGGCCTTTAGAAACCCCGCGGAGATAATGCTATGCTTGGCCGACCGAGATGGAGATCGCCCAAAAGACTGCGTGGAGCTGGTGTAAGCCCGGTTAAACCGTTATGAAAGCTTTATTGCTGGTGTTAATTGTCGTAGCCGCGATAGCGCTGGCGGAATGGCTGCCGAAGTGGCGTTTGCGTCGCGCCGTTCAAGGTCATTTTCCGGATCAGTTTGTTGGGATACTGGAAAAGAACATTCCCGTATACCGCAAGATGGCTGTCCAAGAGCAACAACAGTTGCAGTACTTGATCAAGCAGTTTCTCCATCAAAAGGAATTCTACGGTTGCGGCGGGCTGGACATTACCGATGAGATCAGGGTAACGATAGCGGGTTTGGCCTGTTTGTTGTTATTGAATCGCTTGCCTCGGGTTTATCCAGAACTGCATTCGATCCTTGTTTACCCGTCTGCATTCGTTGCGTCATCCACCGAGCAAGATGAGGGCGGGGTAGTGACGCATAGCAGGGAAAGCTTACTCGGCGAGTCTTGGGGCGACGGGCGGGTTGTGTTGTCTTGGGACGATGTGCAACGAGGCACACAAAACTTTACCGATGGCCATAACGTGGTGCTGCACGAGTTCGCGCATCAACTGGATGAAGAGTCCGGCCGAGCCAACGGCGCGCCTATATTGGGCAGCAGACTAAGTTATCCAGGGTGGGAGGCTGTGCTGTCAAGAGAATTTGCCAGCCTGCGTTCCGATGTTCTGCACCATCATGAAACCGTACTTGATGAATATGGAGCTACGGACCCCGCAGAGTTCTTTGCGGTGGCGACCGAGACATTTTTTGAGATGCCGGTGCAATTGGCCGAGCATCATCCAGAGTTGTTCAAAGAGCTACAGAGGTACTATCAAGTTGAACCGCGGGACTGGTTGTAGGCACCGGCTCGGCATTTAGTTGAGGTGATTCCTGTCGGCCAGACAGGGCTTGTAAGTTGATCCGCAAGTCATCCGGGTGTAAAGCTATCAGGCTGGCTTCCACGGTCGCGTGGGCGTGGCGCCAGACCGGAAGCGCCGATGCCAGCAGTTGATGGCCTTTATTGGTTAAGGTCAACAGGCGGCTACGGCGATCATTGGCATCGGTACTAACGGTTATCAAACCGCTACGTTCCAGCGGCTTCAGTGCAGCTGTCAGTGTTGTTCTGTCCATTGCCAATAGCTGCGCCACCGGTCCGATAGCAGGCGGTTCAGGCCGGTTGACCGCCATCAATAAGGAAAATTGTCCATTGGTCAGCCCCAATGGCCGCAGGGCATCGTCAAATCGCCTTGCCAGCGCACGGGCAGCGCGTTGAATATGTAGGCATAAGCAAGCATCACGTACTTCCAGCGTAGTTTCAAACGGAATTTTCTTTGACACGAGATAATTATTATGTTGATATCAACGTTATTGTCACACGGATTGGTTATTTCTGTCTTGGCAGGGAATGGTTCCTGTCATTTTTGATACAGCAAAGGAGAAGGGCGATGAAATATGTAGAAGGTTTTATTGTGGCTGTGCCTGCGGCTAACAAAGAGACATATCGCAATCATGCTGCCAAGGCGGTGCCTTTATTCAAGGAGTTTGGGGCGACTCGCGTCGTGGAATGCTGGGGCGATGATGTGCCTGATGGCAAGGTGACTGATTTTCGTCGCGCTGTGAAAGCGGAAGAGGGCGAAGAGGTTGTTTTCAGCTGGTTTGAATACCCCTCCAAGGAAGTACGAGACGCTGCAAACGAGAAAATGATGACCGATCCCCGCATGAAAGCGATGGGTGAGCAGATGCCATTCGATGGAAAACGGATGATATTCGGCGGCTTTGTGCCTATCTTGGATGAGTGACTATCTTTCCGTCTGATGTGTTCGGAACTGTTTTCCTAGCCGTTCCAATTCTTCGGTAGGTAAGTCCTCCGCATCTATCATCTCGTTACGGGCGTCTTTGATAGACCTGAGTAGCTCATCGAGTTTCAAATGCACGGCCCAAACGAGTACAAGAGCAAACGCCAGCGAAAATGCAGCCGCCGAGCCAGCTATCGGTCGTGGTTCAGTTGCCCGGACTGCCCGCTGCGGGGGCCCTGCGCTGCGTTGCCTTTATCGTTTGTTGCCATGCTGACTTCCGCCTCTGGAATGGCTGCTTTGCTGGTCTTGGCCAGATCCGATTTGCGTGGCATGACCTTCTTTTTTACTACGGTTTTGCTGTGTACCGTGGCTTTTCTGCTCTTCCCGCAAGGTGTCGTCGTCCTGTTCGGGGGTAGTCGGCTGTTTATCGCCGTGCTTCTTTGTAGATGTCATGATGTTTTCCTTTGAATGACCGTACACAAGCAATCAGCAAGCAAGCGTCATGCCCACGTCCAGTACGTTAGCCACGAATAAGAAGTGGAACGCTTTTGAAATGATTACGTACGATAGCTGTCCGGGTACGCAACTTGCTTGTTTCTGTTATTTGGCGATCCAAAGGCAGTGTCATGAGCATTCAATGGAATGAGTTGTTTGTGTTTGGCGTATCACCGTGGGAGCTATTCCTGCGCGGTAGCCTGATGTATTGGTTTATTTTCATCTTGCTTCGCTTAGCCGGGCGGCGCGACTTCGGTTCTATCGGATCAGCAGACGTGCTGCTTGTTGTATTGATTGCAGACGCCGCACAAAATGCGATGTCTGCAGAATATAAAAGCGTCGCCGAGGGCATGGTCCTCGTTGGAACCCTCATCCTTTGGAGCGTAATCTTGGATCGTGTGTCTTATTTCTGGCCTGCGGTCGATCGGATGCTGGATCCTGGACGGGTCTGCCTGATCAAGGATGGCATCATGCAGCGCAGAGGCATGCGCCGTGAATATGTCACTCGGGACGAGTTG
Organism: Pollutimonas bauzanensis; assembly: GCF_040393045.1. Lineage (GTDB taxonomy): Bacteria > Pseudomonadota > Gammaproteobacteria > Burkholderiales > Burkholderiaceae_B > Pollutimonas > Pollutimonas bauzanensis_A. The sequence goes on from NZ_JBEBUX010000041.1 coordinate 26,743, forward strand.
ATGAGCGAACTGCGCCAACATGGCGTAGAAGACTTGAGTGAAGTCCGTAGGGCTTACATGGAATCCCAGGGCGAGATCAGCGTTCTCAAGGTTAAGCGCTGACGAAGCTTACGGACGATGTTTGTTTGTGCTGCGATCGTGCGGATTTCTTTCGGCAGGCAGACGGTCAGTGCCTGGGGTTTGCTCAGGATCCACCCCGGGGAGAATGTCCGGAATGCTATCGGGTGGGTTCGGGGTCTGATCTACATCTTTGACAGGCGGTGTCCGTGGAAGATCGATATCTTTATCGGTGCCTGGGCGAGGGTTGGTGGGCATCGCTACCTCCTGAATTTGACACTGTATGCTTTGGAGCCAAGTCAGCAACCCTTATGCCTGCGCTTATTTACCCGGTTTGAAGCCCAGGGCTTTCATGGCGGCGGTCAGTGTGTGCGCCACGTCGCGATAATCGCACCATGGCTCATTGCCTTTATCCAGCCGTTCATGAATATTGCCTATATGCCATTGAGCTGAGCTATGCAGCTTATCGACTTCATCCCAGGCTATGGGCACTGATACGCCCATTCCTGGGCGCGCGCGCGCTGACCAGGCCGCTACCGTCGTAGCCCCAAAGCCGTTGCGTAAATAATCGATGAAAATTTTCCCGACCCGATTGCGCGGCCCACTTCGGGCAGAAAAGCGCTTAGGTAGCGTTTGGGACAAGTGCAAAACAATCGCATGCGAAAAGTCTTTCACTGCGTCCCAGCTGTAGCGTCGCTGTAGTGGTACAACGATATGCAAACCCTTGCCTCCGCTGGTTTTTACAAACGAGACGAGTTCTAGTTCATTCAGAAAGGCGCGAACGACCAATGCTGCTTCCTGGATGGCCGGCCAGTCAACGCCCTTGCCCGGATCCAGGTCGAATGTCATCCGGTCCGGCTTGCCGATGGCAGATTTGACGGCATTCCAAGTATGGAACTCAATCACGTTCAATTGGGCGGCATTCAGCAGGCCTGCAGCAGCTACCACTTCCATCAGCGGGTCGTGGCCCGGATCCAGTTCAGGCGACAGTTGGCGTATCCCCGAGATTTTGGCCGTTTCCAGGTGCTTTTGGAAGAATGTCTGGCCATTGACGCCATCTGGTGCACGCACTAACGATACTGGTCGGCCCTTAAGATGCTCCAGCATCAGAGGTGCGACCAGCGCGTAGTAGCGAACTACATCGATTTTTCTTGTATTGGACGATTCGTCTATGACGCGCTCAGGATGCGTGACTTTGAGCTTGGCAAGCAGCGAACTCGGCCCGGCGGATTCAGCATCGGTCTGCATAGGGCTCTCCTTGATAATACGCTTGGCCGGTTTGTCGTCGCGCAAGCCATGAAAAACCGAGTGACGGATGCTTCCTTTTTTGGTCCACTGGCCGAAAGAAACTTCTGCGAGCAATACAGGCTTAACCCAATGTGCTTTGGCATCAATGCCAGTGGCTGCGGAAAAAGGGCGTTTTGTGCTACGGAGGGCTTGCAGTTTTTGCTTGATATCGACGAGGGTTTTGGCTGTGAAACCGGTACCCACATTTCCGGCATAACGCAGCGCCCCGGTATCGTCGTGTATGCCGAGCAATAATGAGCCGATTCCCGTCCGCGACCCCTGGGGATCGGTGTAGCCGCCAATCACGAACTCTTGCCGTAAACTGCACTTCAACTTGATCCAGTCTGTCGATCTTTGCGATACGTAATGAGACGATTTTTTCTTGCCAATGACGCCTTCCAGCCCCAGTTTGCAAGCTGAGGCCACAATATCCTTCCCGCTCGCGTCAAACGCATCGCTAAAACGGATGGCGTCTCCTTCTAGGTTCAGAAGTAGTTGTTGCAGCTTTTCGCGGCGCTCAGTAAGTGGTGTCGTCCTTAAATCGGCACCGTCGCAAAAGGGAAGGTCGAACAGAAAATAGACCATATTTTGGGTGGCCGAATTATCGAACGCATTCTGCAGCGCCTGAAAGTCAGGCAGCCCATTGTCGTCCAGAATGACGATCTCGCCGTCATACCACCCCTCGGGTAACTTGGCAGCCTTTAAGTTTTCGGTCAACGCCGTCAAGCGGTTCGTCCAGTCGTTCCCATTGCGCGTGAATAATTGAACTCGGCCTTTCTGGATGCGGGTCAGCAAGCGGTATCCATCGAACTTGATTTCGTAAAGCCATTGCTCCGAATCACGCGGCGGGGTATCCACCAGCGTAGCTAGTTCAGGCTTGAACGTAGCGGGAAGCGCCGCTTTTGTGCTGGAAGCTGGCATGTCGGAGCCATGTTGCGCCGAGGCAGCGGCTGGCCGATTGTCGTCAAGATGTGCGACGCTATCAGGCATTTCATCGACGACACTGAACTCACTGGCTGGTCGCGAAAATTCGTCCTTTTCCTTGATCAAAAGCCACGGGTCTTGTTTGGCCTGCTTCCCCTTCATTCTGACTAAGGCCCATTTTCCCTTTAGCTTATGGCCGTATAGTTCAAACTTCAGCTTTCCCTGTTGATAGCCTTCGCGAGCGTTGCCCACAGGTACCCAGACGCCTTTATCCCAAATAATGACTTTTCCGGCTCCGTATTGTTTGGCGGGAATCTCGCCCTCAAACTTGTTGTACGAAATTGGATGGTCTTCGACGTGTACCGCCATTCGTTTATCGGTATTATCGAAACTTGGGCCTTTCGGGACCGCCCAGCTTTTCATTGTGCCATCCAGCTCTAGCCGGAAATCATAGTGCAGTCGGCTGGCCCAATGTTTCTGGACGACAAATGCGCGGGCCGCTTCATTCGCTGCGCCTCCTTCTGCCGGTTCGCGGGTGATAGAGAAATTGCGTTTGGACTTATAAGTCTTTAGAGGATCAGTTTTAGCCATGCTCACGCCGTTTCGCGGCCGCTGATTGCCGCGGTTTTGAACGCGGCTTGCTTGCCCGCGTTGTCGTGGGTTTTGCTTTCGCTGTCTTGGTACCCTTGTTGAGGCTTCGTTGCAGCAGCTCAGTCAGATCGTAGATTTTTGCACCAGTGGATTCTGCTTCTTCTTCCTCCGGTTGCGTCACAGACTCGGTTTTACCAGCCTCAATTTTTTCCTTTACCAGCTGCAGGATTTGCGCTTTGAAAGAGTCCGTGAATGCTTCGGGAGCCCATTTAGTGCTCATGTCGGCGACCAGTTGTTCGCCCATTGCCATTTCTTTTGCGGTTAATCCTGTCGACTTCATACCTTCGGCCGGCAGATTCAACTCATCCCAGGTTCGAATTTCGTCGGTCCAGCGCAGCAGATTCAATATCAGGGCGGGGCCGCAGGGCATCAACACTGCCAAATGCTGCTTAGTCTGGATTACAACTTTGGCAATGCCGACTTTTTTGGTTTTATGCAGCACTTCTCGTAGTAGGGCATACACCTTAGCCCCCTTATTGATGGGGGAAATGTAATAAGGGCGTTCCAGGTATACAAAAGGAATTTCGCTTAGCGACACAAAGGCTTCAATCTCCACTGTTTGAGTCGTTTTTGGATAGGCTGCCGATATTTCCTCGGCGGACAAAATTACATATTGGCCGTCTTCGTACTCGATTCCCTTGACGATATTTTCTTTAGTGACCTCTTTGCCTGTCGTTTTGTTAATACGCTTATAGCCAACCGGATCCATACTGCGCTTGTCCAACCAGTCGAAGTCTATCCCTTGTTC
>NZ_JBEBUX010000042.1:0-30163 GCF_040393045.1 Pollutimonas bauzanensis
ACAGGGTGAGATTCGAACTCACGGTACGCCTAAACGTACACTGGATTTCGAGTCCAGCGCATTCGACCACTCTGCCACCTGTCCTATTTGCTGCCGTCGATTTGCACGCTACGGTTACCCGATAAAGCGGCGAAATCGCCTGCTGGTAAAGCTTGCCCCAAACGGGTCGAAGGTTTGCGGCATTCCAAGCAAGTCCGCTATTCTAACAAGGAAATAAAAAAACGCATAATTGACTTGTCTCAGCGTTCCCGGAGGCAGTTAAGTAGGGTGGGGCAGGTACACTACTAGCGCAGTATTAAGCTAAATTTGGGCCATCTAACAAAGGATCAACATGCTTATAGGAAAACGTGCAGTTATCACAGGTTCGACGAGCGGGATCGGCTTGGCGATCGCCCGCGAATTGGCGTCCAATGGCGCGAATGTGGTGATCAATGGTTTCGGTGATGCCGCAGCAATAGAAAAAGAGCGGGTCAACCTTGAAATGGAATTCGATATCAAGGCGTATTACGTCAATGCCGACCTGATGCAGGCCGGCGCTACGCGCGACTTTATCAGTGCTTCGGCTGAGGCCTTGGGTGGTATCGATATCCTGGTCAACAATGCCGGAATTCAACATACTGATTTGATCGAGGATTTCCCCATCGAGAAATGGGACGCAATCATTGCATTGAATCTTTCAGCGGTATTTCATGGCACGGCAGCGGTCTTGCCGTATATGAAAAAGCAGGGCTGGGGGCGCATTGTCAACATCGCTTCAGCACATGGCCTGGTTGGCTCGGTCAACAAATCAGCCTATGTCGCCGCCAAGCATGGGGTAGTGGGATTGACCAAGGTTACAGCGCTGGAAAATGCCGGAAATGGCGTGACCTGCAATGCGATCTGCCCGGGATGGGTACGTACTCCGTTGGTGGAAAAACAAATCGAGGCGCTGGCGCAAAAGCAAGGCATAAGCATCGACGATGCCGCCAAAGAATTGCTGACAGAAAAACAGCCGTCGTTGCAGTTCGTGACACCCAAGCAGTTGGGCGGTGCAGCTGTATTCCTGGCCTCCGAAGCTGCCGATCAAATGACAGGCACTACATTAACGCTTGACGGCGGCTGGACAGCCAGATAACCCCGAAAGCATTGTTTGAAGGAATGGCAGCATGTTGTTGTTATTGTCGCCGGCAAAAAAGCTGGATTACGACTCGTCCGTGCGGACTACGTTGCATACGCAGCCTTTGTTCATAGAGCAGGCGAGTCAGTTAATACAGGTGCTGAAGAAAAAATCCGCATCTGAAATTGCAGCCTTGATGAAGCTGAGTGAAGCGCTGGCAAAGCTGAACGTCGAACGCTATTCGGCCTGGAAGCCAACGTTTAACCAGACCAATTCGCGCCAGGCTGTGCTGGCGTTCAATGGCGACGTATATGAAGGGCTCGATGCGTCAGGTTTGTCGGACGCGCAGCTAAGGTGGGCGCAAGATCATGTCGCTTTACTTAGCGGCCTATACGGCGTATTGCGGCCGCTGGATTTGATGCAGCCATATCGCCTGGAAATGGGAACACGATTGGCTACCGACAAGGGCAATACGCTTTATGATTTTTGGCGCCCCAGTATTGCTCCTTATTTGAACTCCCATTTGGCTGAACTGGCAAAGGGCAAGGCAAAAAAAGCCGAGCCTTTGGTCTTGAATCTGGCCTCTGAGGAATATTTCAAGTCGGTGGACTTGAAAGCATTGAAGGCAAAGGTGCTGCAATGTGTATTCCAGGATTTCAAGAACGGGACATGGAAAGTCATCAGCTTTCATGCCAAAAGAGCGCGGGGCTTGATGGCGCGCTATGTTATCGAGCATAAAATCACAGACCCGATAAAGCTTCGAGGCTTTGAAAGTGAGGGCTATGCCTTCGATTCAGATGTTTCTACGCCTGAGAAGCTGGTGTTCCGGCGCGCGGCTTAAGGGCTGACCGCCTTCAAGTCGCCACGCCGCGCATTTCCTGGCGTATCAATTGTGCTGCCTTGACCATTTGCCGTAACGGGTAGGCCAAGGTGGCCAGTTCACCTTCGGTTTCGATCGACACCGGAGGACTGGCGTCGTTGCCATCCAGGTACTCGCCTACGGCATCCAGCGATTTTTGTATACCTTCTGGGACGCTGGGCAGGCTGGCCAAGATCGGAATGGCCGCGCTAATTTGGGAAGCCAGTACGTGATACTGGATCATCAGGTTATTCAGTTCGGGCACATTGTTTTGCTGCTTGATGGGTTCGTCCATCATGCGATAAAACGCCGACGCAAAGTTACTGAATGCAATATAGACGTTTTTACGTGCGATCCGCCAATGCATTTCGGCTTCGTGCTGTTCAGCGTCCAGAGCGGTGGTGTCCTGCGCTGAAGCGGCCAGGGCTGCCTGTGCGCGGGTCAGTGCCGCATAGTGCAGGCCGGTGCTCAAGAGTTCTTTGTTTGCTTTCTTGACTGCGTTGGCGAGCGAGCCCATGAAATTGTGCTCCCACCATGGCAGGATGTAGCTGCATAGCAGCGCTATGCCACAGCCAATAAAGGTATCAATCAGCCGTTCGCTGATGACGACACTGGTGTTGGGCGACAGGAAATGAAAAGCCAACAGAACGAATACGGTATTGAATACCGCTGCAATCATGAAGTTCAGCTGTATCAAGCTATAGCCCAACACGCATGCCACGACCAGTACCGCCAGGTAAACGTTGGGACTATGGGTAACATTAAACAGCACCAATGCCAGGCCGCAGCCGATAAGGGTGCCGGCGAGCCGCCACCCATTACGTTGTCGTGTCAGCGCGAAGCCTGGCTTCATGATGACAAGAATGGTCAAGACTATCCAATAGCCATGCATGCTGGCGCCTGGCAGGATCTGGCTCAGGCTGGTGTGTGACATGGCGGTGGTGAACGTCATGGCCATCAGCGCAGCGATGGTGACACGCGTTGCATAACGAAAGTGCGATGAGTCCAGCCGCAGGTTGCTGGTCAGCATGCCAACACGCCAGGCCCGGCGCGACAGGAAGCGGTCCAGCGCCTTGTCCAGCCGCATGTCTACCAATTGGGCTGCGTCAGCATTGCGCGTGTGCGCAGCCATGCGATCGACCAAGCGCGTGGCATTACGGATCCGGCGCAGCACTTGTATCAGCAAGGCATAGACTTCCGGTTCGCTTTCAACCAGGCCGGCTTGGCGGTATTTTTCGAGTTCATATTCTATGGCCCGCAGTTCGGCTTTCACACTGTTGCGTTCTTTGGTGCGGCGGTTGCGCGCAATGTTCAGGGCGATGTGCGATACGTTGGCAGCCAGCTTGTACAAGGCGTCCCGGGCGAAGATCAGCACATCGCTGTCGGGTACGCTGCGGCGTAGCGTTGCGTAATCGGTATGGGTAGCGACCAGGCTGTCGAGCAGCGCCACCATATCGATAAAAACATTCAGTGCGGCAGCCCGTAACTTGTCGCTGCGCCTGTGGCCCCGGGGCAGTTCGCGCAAGACGGTATCTCGTGCAGCCTGATGGGCGTCGGTCATGGTCGATTGGGCATGGATCAGCTTGCGGTAGCTGGTTTCCAGATCAGCGTCGACGTCGTAAAACTGCGACCTTGCAGCAATATAGTCGGCCGTTGCAAACAAGGCTACAGACAGCACTTGTTGTTCTTCACGGTGCCATAGCAGCCGATGGACGATGGAACTATACGTAAAGTAGAAAACCCCGCCCAGAAATGAATAGAGCGTATGCAAGAGCACTTCGTGGGGATTCAGTGGCGTGCGCATGGTCAGTGTCATGATCAGCAGGCAGGCGAAACCCAGCAGGCCGCCTTGCTTGCCGAACACGGTAAACATTGAAAAAACAAAGCACAAGGCGGGTACGGTCAGCCAGATCAAGACACTATGGGATGACGCCAGGCCGGTGATCGCCGCGGTAATGGAGCCCAACAGTATGGCGCCCAGCATGCCGTTGGTGCCATAGCGCCGGGGGCCGCCGGGCTGGTCAATGATAGCCACGCAGGCGGCGCCAATAGCCGTGATCATGCCCACGCTATATAGTTGGAAAACCCCGATCAACAACAGCGCCGGCAGCAGAACGCCGACCGCCTGGCGCAGCCCGCCAAAAAAATAATGACTGTAAAAAAAGCGCTGAAGCAAAGGGATGCGTGTTGCCATATATGCAGAGGACAGTAAGGGGTGAGTCAGTATATAGCCAGATGGTCTGCTTTTTACCTTCTTCCCCAAGCCTTGATAAATATGGCTACACGACAGAAATATGTGTAGCTATAGCAGTGGTAGTTTGTTGGTCTTGACTACTTCCGTCCATTTTTCCACTTCTGATTTGATGCGATCAGCAAACTCTTGGGGCGTATTCTTTACCTGCCGTGCGCCCATGCCTTCAAGCCGCTTGGTCACATCGTCGTCAGTCAATGCTGACGCGATGGACTGGTTCAGCTTTTGTACGATGTGTGTAGGGGTGCCTGCAGGGGCCAAGATTCCGAACCAGGCTGATACTTCATAGTCAGGCACGCCGGACTCGCTGATGGTGGGAACGTCTTTAAATGTTGGCCACCTCTCTTTTGTCGTGACGGCCAGGGCCCGCAGGCTGCCTGCCTGAATGTGTCCCGCCGATGATGGCAGGTTATCGAATCCAACCTGGATTTGTCCTCCTATCACGTCATTCAGCATGGGGCCGCCCCCTTGATAGGGCACATGGACCATATCGATACCAGCCTTGGCTTTCAATAGTTCGCCGGACATGTGAGGGCTGCCTCCCATGCTGGTTGAGCCAAAGCTGACTACTCCTGGATTTTTCTTTGAGTAAGTGATGAATTCCTCGAATGTTTTAAATGGAGCGTCTTTATTGGCAATCATGACGTTGGGAGTATCGGCGACGATGATTACCGGTGCGAAGTCCTCAATCGTTCGATAAGGCAGCTTTTTGTACATGGCGGCATTGATGCCATGGGTGTTGATGGTACCCATGATCAGGGTATAGCCATCTGGTTTCGCTTTGGCAACCGCCAGCGTGCCAATTTGGCCGCCCGCTCCTGGCTTGTTCTCGACGATAAAAGTCTGGCCCAGACTTTTGGTCAATTTCATTGATACCAGGCGGGCAAGAAGATCGGTGGTGCCGCCAGGGGGGTAGGGCACGACTATCGTGACCGGGCGTTCGGGGTATGCGGCATGAACTGGTCCACAGACAGCCATCGCAATGCCTATGCTTAGTGCCGATAAGGTTCTTTTCTTTAGCATGTTGACTCCTCATATGATTTTTTTATTTCAAAGCAATGACTGTCCGTGTAGTTTGCTGCGCAATGAGTCTGGCACCTCAACCTTGAACCCCAGAATCGCTGCTGACAGGGCTTTGCCATAGTTGTCCAGGCAAAGACTGCGTGAAACACCACCACCTAAGGCACCATGGGCGACAAAATTCATGGCGTGGATGTTGTCTACCTCATAGCGGAATACGTCGCCTTTTATCACGCCGCGATAGAACGCTTTTAGGCGTTCGGCGGTGAGTTGGGTTTTGAGCAGTTCGTAGAATTCGGGTTCATAGGCAAACACAGAAATATTTGAGGTGTTGCCTTTGTCTCCGGAGCGGGTGTGGGCAAGATGTTGCAGGAGGACTTGCATGATCAACTCTCGAAGTAAGTAACAGTGGCAGGAACGCTTTCGCGTGGAACCAGCGAAGACCAGACTCCAATGATCTCGCGTGTTCGATCCTGGTGTGGCACGCGTTTGCCAGTATGCGCAACGCCCGAAACAGCCATGCCGTCAACCTCACGCCCAACTTTTGCCGCTTCTTCGCGGGTACGAGTGCGGGCTGCAACTCGCACCGCAATTTCGTAGGGTTCAGGGGCATTTTCGGGTGTGGCTTCGCCATGAATTGCATTAATACCCAGGAAGTCGATGCGTAAATCTTCGGCGTCCAGCTTCACGATCTTGAAACGCTCTTCCAGGATGCGTTTGGCTAATTGGGCGCGCCGCAAGGCGCCAGGCCCCGCATAAAAGAACATGTCTTCGCCAATGAATCCTTCTGTGCAGCCGATCGAGACTTTTAGGGTTGGCGTGCGCGGTTTCCCGCTGATATTCGTAACGCGTACTCGATCTGGGCCGGCCTGTTCCAGGTTTACTGTCGTAAAGTCAACTACGACATCAGGGGTCAGATAATTGGCGGGGTCGTGTACCTCGTACAGAATCTGTTCCTTCACGGTCTGTAGCGTGACTGCGCCGCCAGTGCCTTTGACTTTGGTAAGGATAGCGCTACCGTCGGACTGTACTTCGGCGATGGGGAAACCGAAGTTCCACGGTTCAGGCACATCTTTGAAACCAGGGTCGGAAAAGTAGCCACCCGTCACTTGTGCGCCGCACTCCAGCAAGTGCCCTATACCGTTGCCAGCGCCCAAGCGATCGTGGTCCAGAGGGTCCCAGTCGAATTCATACATCATGGGCGCCATGAATATTGATGGGTCGGCAACGCGGCCGGTTATAACAATTTGGGCGCCAGCCCGCAGCGCTTCTACGATGGGTTCGGCGCCTAGATAGGCCTCAGCAGAGATCAGGGCGGGCGCTAAAGTGCTGGTAGGCTCGCCATTTTCTAGAATATGGTCGGTAAGATCCAATACGCTTTCGGTAATCAGGCTGCCAGTCACGGCGGCGACCTTGATTCCTGATATGCCCAGCTCGCGTAAAAGCGCTACTACGCGTTCGGCAGCGGCATTGGGATTGATCCAGCCCTGGTTAGACACAATGCGTGTTCCCTGGCGCATGCAGGCAGGTAAAACGGCGCGCATGCGATCTTCTAAATAGGTGTCGTAACCGGGAAAGCTTGGATCGCGTCGGCTGCGAACCTGGGCTGCCGACACAGTGGCTTCTGCCATGGTTTCGAAGCATAAATAATCCAATGCGCCATGCTCCGCATTCAGGGCTGCCGGTTCGATGCGGTCTCCCCACCACGCCGCGCCAGATCCAATCCGGATCGTTTTACTCATGCTTTATCTCCTATGTGCTTATGTCGGAAGTGCGTTGTGTTTTCTTGATGTTCCAGCTGAAGCAAGCTGCTTAAAAACAAGTCTATAGATGGGGGCGTGGTACAACCAGCACCATGGAGGAATAGGCACTATGAATATTATTCATAAGGAAAGGTATGGATAAATTTGCCGAAATACTGGTGTTTTTAAGTGTCGTGGAAGAAGGAAGCTTTTCTGCAGCGGGAAGGAAACTGTTGCGTACACCTTCCTCCGTTAGCAAGATAATTGCTCGCCTGGAGTCGCGGCTGGCGGTTCGTTTGTTTGACCGTATTGCAGGGACAATACGATTGACGCAAGAAGGGCATCGGTTTCATGAGCATGGCCGAAAAGTGGTCGATGCCATGACTGAAGCGGAGAATTCCGTGACGCCGAATGAGTTGGAGATGACGGGTGTTCTACACATACATACCAGTCTCACTTTCGCCAAATATCAGTTGGCGCCTTTGCTACCTCTATTGTTGAAAAGGCACCCTGGCCTGCGCATTGAATTTATTATCGGGACCGATCGCGGTGATTTTCTGAAAAGAGATATTGATGTGGCTATTCACAGTGGCAGTCCGACAGAGCTGTCTCTAGTGGGTAAGCCATTATTTCTTAGGCGATGGATTATCGCTGCCGCGCCGTCGTATCTGAAAAGGTATGGCTCGCCGGCGGCACCGGAGGAGCTACATCGCCATCATTGTCTGAATTTCACCGTGCGCCAACATTGGAACTCGTGGATATTTATCGAAAATGGGGTTCCCAAGACCGTCAACATTCAAGGGCTGGTGGGCGCGGATCAGGGCGAATTGCTACGCACTCTTGCATTGGTGGGTCTGGGAATTGTGCGGTTAGCAGAATTCCATATTGCCACTGACATCGCCGAGGGTCGGCTTGTTCAATTATTGGCCGATTACCCACCCGCTGCACAAGACATGATGTATGTTTTGTACCCTCGTGGCCGGGCACAGGCGCCGCGAGTGCGCGCTTTCCTACAGTTTCTGAATGAGCATTTCGCTGCATAGCAAGATGATGTAGAGCTGGCTGTTATTGTTTTGCAAGCAAGCCTATAAGCCGTTTTGGCCTATTCATAGAACATACGTTCGATAAATTCATTGACTTTACCGAACGTATGTTCTATCGTTTTCGGCAGAGGAGGCTTGCCATGCATAATAAATTTGATCTGACGGGAAAGATTGCATTGGTGACGGGGGCGTCGGGCGGCTTGGGTGGGCACTTTGCCGAAACCCTGGGCCGCGCAGGAGCTAAGGTGGTGCTGGCTGGACGGCGCATGACGCCACTGCAGCTACTGGCAGACCGTTTGATAGCGCTAGGTATACAGGCTCACGCCGTGGTGGCCGACGTTACCGACGAAGCTGCAATCAAAGCCTGCTTCGATGAGGCGCAAGCGGTATATGGTTTGGTGGATGTCTTGGTATGCACCGCGGGCAACACCACGGAAAAGAAGTCTCTGGCCTTGTCCGCCCAAGATTGGGATCACGTGCTGGAAGTCAATCTGAAAGGTTGCTGGCTGGTAGCCAACGAGGCCGCACGCCGCCTGGTGCAGGCCGGACAAGCAGGCTCCATTATCAATATTTCATCCATTTTGGGTCATCGCGTGGCGGGTAATGTGTTGCCCTACACGGTATCTAAAGCAGGGCTTGAACAAATGACGCGTGCTTTGGCCCTGGAATGGGCGCGTTACGGTATTCGGGTCAATGCCCTGGCCCCTGGGTATATCGAAACCGATCTTAATCGTGAGTTCTTCGCATCAGACGCCGGCCTGGCGCTGATTAAACGCATTCCGCAGCGCCGGTTGGGGCAGGTGTCAGACCTGGACGGCGCGCTGTTATTGCTGGCGTCCGACGCATCGCTGTATATGACAGGCAGTTCCATTGTGGTCGACGGCGGCCATTTGCAATCTACTCTTTAAACGAGGCCATCTTCATGGACTTTACTTTATCGCCGCAGGCGGAAAACTATCGCAAGCAGATCAGGGCCTTTGTGGACGAGGTACTCATTCCGCTGGAAAGCGATCCTGCGTCCTTTGACGAACACGAAAATATTGATGAACCCTTGTTGCAGCGCATGCGAGCCCAAGCGAAGGCCAAGGATCTGTGGTGTCTGCAAATGCCTCGTGAACGCGGCGGGCAGGGTTTGGGCATCGCCGACATGGCCGCATGCTACGAGGAAATGAACCGTTCTATTTTTGGTCCCGTCGTGTTCAATTCGGCAGCACCCGATGACGGCAACATGATGGTGCTGAATAAAGTGGCCAGTCCTGCACAAAAAGAACGATGGCTGCAGCCCATTATCAATGGCGATGTGCGCTCGTCGTTTGTCATGACCGAACCGGCGCCGGGTTCGGGATCAGATCCGGGCATGATGTTGACCACTGCGGTGCGCAAGGGTGATAACTGGGTGGTCAATGGCACCAAGCATTTTATCACTGGTGCTGGCGTGGCGTCTCACTTCATTCTTATTGCACGCACCTCCGACGATGCGCGTAAGGGCTTGTCGGCGTTCTTGTTCCATAAAGATGATCCGGGCTGGGAAATCGTGCGGCGCATCCCCATAATGGGCCCGGAGGAACATGGCGGGCATTGCGAACTGCGCTTTACCGACATGCTGATCCCCGACGAAAATCGCCTGATGGAAGTGGGTGATGGCCTGAAGTTGACCCAAATCCGGCTTGGCCCGGCCCGTCTGACTCACTGCATGCGTTGGCTGGGATTAGCCAAGCGGTCTTTGGAAGTCGCTACAGCTTATGTATCCCATCGTGAATCGTTCGGCATGAAGCTGGCCGACCGGGAAGGAGTGCAGTGGCTATTGGGTGAAGCTGCCATGGGCATACAAACAGGCCGCTTGCTGACCATGCATGCAGCCTGGAAGCTTGATCAGGGCGATTTCGCACGCAAAGAAGTGTCTATGGCAAAGGTCGCGGTTTCCAATATCTTGCATCAATCGGTCGACACGGCAATTCAGCTTTGCGGCGCTCGCGGCTACTCTAAAGATACACCGCTGGAATGGATATACCGCTACGCCCGCCAGGCCCGTTTGGTGGATGGCGCCTCCGAAGTACACAAGATGGTGCTGTCCAAGAATCTTCTTAAAGAAGGTAACGAATTCTGGGGCTGGGGTTAACGCATGGGCAATGACGACATCAGCCAGGCCTTGGCGCTGTATGTCAAACGTCGGGCGGCCGCAGACGACATTCAGGTGCTTGAGTTTTTCCGCTTGTCGGGTGGAGCAATACAAAGCAACTATGCCTTGACCGTGCAGTGCGCAGGTGGTGACCACCCGGGCCGCCTGGAGTTGGTGGTTCGTAGCGATTCGCCTTCAGTCATAGCGGCCAGCCTTAGCCGGGAACAAGAGTTCCAGGTGTTAAGCGTGGCCTATGACGCCGGCGTGACTGTTCCGCAACCTTTGTGGCTATGCACCGACACTTCCGTTATTGGCAATGTATTTTGTGTGATGAGGCGGGTTTCGGGTGTCGCGGCCGGACATAAGCTGGTTAAAGGGGGGGTGACCCCTGCGCAAGCTAAGAATCTTACGCACCAGCTGGGCCGGGAGCTTGCGCGGTTGCATACGGTGCGCCCGCCCGATGTCCGCCTGGCTTCATTGCCATTGCCGCCAGCGTCGCCTGTACAGGCGCGTATCAATGCCTATCGCAAGGCGTTGGATGCGATACCCGAGCCTCATCCGGTTCTGGAGTGGTCATTGAACTGGTTGGAACAAAATGCGCCTGACAGCAATGATGTCGTACTTTGCCATTGCGACTTCCGTACCGGCAATTATATGGTCGAGGATGGGCGGCTAACCGGCGTTCTGGACTGGGAATTCGCCGCCTGGAGCGACCCCTACGAGGATCTGGGCTGGCTGTGTTCAAAAAGCTGGCGTTTTGGCGCAGACACTAAAGAGGTAGGCGGGATTGGCGACAAGGTCGACCTATTTCAGGGCTATGCCAGTGTATCGGGCCTTGATGTCGACCATGGCAAGGTGTTGTACTGGGAAATCATGGGCATGACCCGTTGGGCCATTATTGCCCTGCAACAGGCGCAGCGCCATTTGTCGGGCGAGCAGTCGTCGCTGGAATTGGCCCTGACAGGACGCTTGTTGCCTGAAATCGAATTTGATCTGCTGACACAGATTGGCGAACTGGGGGGCATATGAATAATCGGCCTAATGGCGGCGAATTACTGGCAGTGGCACGGCGCACCTTGCTGGATGAGCTTTTGCCCTTATTGCCGCCGGCAAAAAACTACGAGGCGCTGATGATCGCAAGGGCCATGGCGATAGCCATGCGCGAGCTGGAACAGCAGGGCGGGGACCCATCTGACGATGAGATTCGGCAGTTCTACCGGTTGGCTGGTTTGGACGTAATACGCGGCGCCACTGAGCAGGATCTGGCCGAGCAAATCAGAAAAAAAACCATAAGCAAGTCCAATCATGGGGCTTTGCACCAATTGCTTTTGTCGCTGACACGGACCAAGCTTGCCATTACCAACCCGAAGTACCTGAACAAATAAAGAGGTATTGCATGGGCAGCATGTATCAAACCGGCCTGGACAAGCAGGCGGCCAATTATTCAAGTTTGACGCCACTGAGCTTGCTGCAGCGATCCGCGTATGTATTTCCGGATAAGACCGCAGTCATCGACGACGACATGGTCTTGAGCTATCGCGATTTATATCGACGATGCCGGAGTATGGCTTCGGCGTTGGCAGCGCAAGGCATCAAGGCTGGCGATACGGTTTCGGTCCTGTGCTTTAACACGCATGAGCTGCTGGAAAGCCATTATTCTGTTCCCATGGTCGGCGCTGTCCTTAACGCCTTGAATACCCGGCTGGATGCGGGCACGCTGGCTTTTATCCTCGAACATGGCGAGTCGCGCATTCTGTTGTACGACACCGAGTTCGAGACGCTGGTTCAGCAGGCTGTCGCAACAATGGCGTCGCCGCCTTTGCTGGTCGCCATTGTCCGTTTGGCCGGCGCACCGGCTAAGTCATCTACCTTGCTTTACGAAAACCTGCTTGCAGCGGGCGATCCGGAGTTTTCCTGGACCAAGGTGGCCGACGAATGGGATGCCATCGCGCTTAACTATACGTCGGGCACCACAGGCAATCCCAAAGGCGTGGTCTACCATCATCGCGGTGCTTACTTGGCGGCGCTAAGTAATGCGATGGCTTTCAATATGACGGCAGATACGGTCTATTTGTGGACCTTGCCCATGTTTCATTGCAATGGCTGGTGCTACCCCTGGGCGGTCACGGCGGTTGGCGGAACTCATGTTTGTTTGCGTAAGGTACAGCCCGATCTGGTTCTGGACCGCATCAACGTTCATAGCGTCACGCATATGTGTGGTGCGCCGGTCGTGTTGAATATGCTGTTGAGCGACTTTCACCGGCAGGGGCAAGTTCTGAAGACCTCGGTGCAGTTTGCCCTGGGTGGGGCTGCACCGCCCAGCCCGGTTATCAGCCGAGGGCAGGAGATTGGCTTTCAGATAACGCATCTGTATGGTTTGACTGAATCATACGGTCCATCTGCTTTGTGCGTGTGGCAAGACGACTGGCAGGGCCTGCCGCCCGATGATCTGGCCCGGAAAATGGCCAGGCAAGGTGTGGGTCTGTTAGGCATTGATGAGTTAAGCGTGGGCAATCTGGATGGTGGCGGTTATGTGCCGTTCGACGGCCAGACTCTGGGTGAGTTGCTGATTCGTGGCAATACCCTCATGAAAGGCTACCTGAAGAACGAAGCAGGTACGCGGGAAGCATTCAAGGACGGTTGGTTTCACACCGGCGATCTTGCCGTCGTGCATCCGGACGGTTACGTCGAAGTCAAGGATCGTGCCAAAGACATCATTATTTCCGGAGGCGAGAATATTTCCAGCCAGGAAATTGAAGAAGTGTTGTATCGCCACCCTCTGGTGTTCGAAGCGGCGGTTGTTGCCTTGCCCGACGAAAAATGGGGTGAAGTGCCTTGCGCTTTTGTTGCATTGAAAGAAGCAGCGGAAAATGTACAAGAGCAAGACATTATCGCCTTTTGCAGAGCGAATATGGCTTCCTATAAAGCCCCCAAGCGCGTTGTTTTTGGTGAGTTGCCAAAAACATCGACAGGGAAAATTCGCAAAAATATCCTTCGGGATTCATTGTCGTAGAAGTAGTGTTGTAGTAGCAGAAAACATAGAAACAAAGGATATACGAACGCAGCAAAATAATTATTATTCAAGGAGACGTCCACATGTTCAAGATACTGCTCAACAAGCCTCTGTTGCCGTTGGCGCTTGCCGGAGCCCTCAGTTTTAGCCCGGCGCATGCTGCTGATGGTCCCATCAAGATCGGCGCTATCTATATTATGTCGGGAAGTGCTGCCAGTTACGGGAAGTTCGCCCAGCAAGGTATCCAGCTGGCCATGGATGAAATCAATGCCTCTGGCGGTGTTCTTGGGCGTAAATTGGCAGTACAGCTTGAAGATGGTCAAGGAAAGGCCGCAGTGGCGATCCAGGCCGCCCGCAAGCTGGTTTACCAGGACAAGGCTGACGTATTAATGGGCCTGGACAGTTCAGGTGTTGCACAAGGCTTGGCGCCAGTGCTGCCTGAATTGGGCAAGCCCTTCATCATCACCCACGCCGCTACGCCGGACGTCACTGGCAAGTTGTGTAATTCATTTACTTATCGCGTCAGCGTCAATGTGCACCAGAACATGCAGGGTGCGGCAAGCGTTGCCGCAAAAACCGGAGCCAAGAAATGGACCACCATAGGCCCTGACTATGCCTTTGGCCACCAATCATGGGAGTTTTTCAGCAAGTACCTTAAAGAAAAGTCGCCAGACGCTGTGCTGATGACTGAAACCGCATTCCCTCGATTTGGCGCTGAAGACTTTACGCCATTTATCAATGGCGTCATGGAGTCCAAGCCTGATGGCGTGCTGATTTCGCTCTGGGGCGGCGACTTGGTCAATTTCGTACGCCAGGCTAATAACCGAGGTTTCTTCAAACAAGGATTTGAAGTGCTGCTCACAGTGGGCGCGGCGACTGAAGTGCTGGCGGCGCTGGGGGATCAAATGCCCGAAGGGGTTTGGCTGGGTACGCGTTACTGGTATGGCGACCACGACAACGACTTGAACAAGAAGTTTGTTTCTTCTTACCAGAAAAGTTACGGCACGCCTCCCAGCTATAACGCCGAAGGAGCCTATGTTGCGGTGTACGCCTTTAAGGCGGCCATCGAAAAAGCTGGCAGCGTAGACGGCAAGGCTGTGGCCAAGGCGCTCTCTGGCCTGAGCATCGAAACCCCGACTGGAACCTTAGCCTTCCGTAAGGGCGACAATCAGGCGCTGATCGGCCCCACCTGGGGGAAGACAGCCGCAATGAACACACAAGACAAAATCCGCTCATTAACTGATACGCAGTTCTTCGACGGCGAGAAAATCACCCCGCCCGTCGACCCGGCCTGCAAGTTGTAATCCTTAAGGCGCTAACTTCAGCGCGAGCCCCCCTGACAGCAGGGGGGCTATACAAAATAACAAGGGGACATCATGAGCAGTTTTGGGATGGCTTTGCTCAATAGCCTTGATATCGGCTTGCTGCTATTTGTGATTGCGGTAGGGCTGAATATTGTCTTTGGGGTATTGAACGTTATTAATTTTGCCCATGGCGCGCTATATATGCTGGGCGCTTATCTGGCGTACAGCTGCATGACGCTGCTGGGGCTTTCGTTCTGGATTACCTTGCTGCTGGCGCCTTTAGGGGTGGCAGTCCTGGCGGTGTTTATCGATAGACTGATGCTGCGCTTCATTTATCAGCGTGAAATCTCCGATAGCCTGCTGCTTACTTTTGCATTGCTGCTTATCCTGAACGAATCGGTACGCTTGATATGGGGGACTGGCATACACGTGATCGATCCGCCTTTGTTATTGCAAGGCACAGTATCTCTGCCAGGCGGTATTACCTATCCGATTTACAGTCTTTTCGTGGTGCTTGTGGGGCTGGTGGTTGTGTGCGCCTTATGGCTGTTGTTTAACCGTACGCGCGTCGGCAAGATCATGCGCGCTGCGGCGCTTGATCGCGAAATGGCGCAGGTGCTATGCATTAATACCAAGCTGGTTATCACTAGCGTATTTGCCTTTGGAGCCTGGCTGGCCGCCGTCGGCGGCGTGGTTGCAGCGCCCATGCGGGCAATCGATCCGGGTATGGGCGACAAAATCATTATTGAAAGCTTTATCGTCGTCGTTATTGGCGGCCTGGGGAGTTTCCCGGGGGCCTTGCTGGGCGCGATTGTGCTTGGCCTGATTTACGGATTTGGCGGGCGCTTCTTTCCGGAAGTGAACCTGATCCTGCCTTTTGTGGGCATGGCTATCGTCTTGCTGCTTAAGCCCCACGGACTGATGGGCAAGGGGGCAACGCTATGAAACAATACTACACCCCTATAGCGCTGGTTTTGGTGCTGGCCGGGCTGTTTTTCTTGCCCTGGATCACACCCTATTTTTATATTTTCATCGTTACCGAAATCTTGATTTTGGGTTTATTTGCAGCCAGTTTCAACCTGATCTTCGGTTATACCGGCATGCTTAGTTTTGGACATGCCGCCTTTTTCGGCATAGGGGCCTATGCCACGGCAATGTTGTTGCAGGGTGCCCAATGGCCTTTACTGGCCTGCCTATTGGCATCTATTGCCGCTGGAACTATTTTGGCGCTGGTCATTGGGTTTTTCAGTGTCAGGCTAAATGAAGTGTATTTTTCCATGCTCACTTTAGCCTTCGGCATGATGGTCTTCGCCGTGGTGCACCAATGGCGGTCCGTCACTAACGGCAGCGATGGCATTGCCGGCTTTCAAATGGGTTCGCTAGGCCTTGGTTTTGAGCTCGCCCTGGGTAACCCCAGCGTTTATTACTACGTGGTGTTGTTCATCGTAGTCATCGCTACCGCTATTTTGTACTTGATCTGCCGGTCGTCTTTCGGCCTGATCCTGCGCGCCATCCGGCAAAACCCGGAACGCGTTGCCTTTTGCGGTATCAATGTCAAAAGCTATCGCCTGGCGGCGTTTACCGTGTCTGGCGCCTTTGCGGGCCTGGCGGGTGGACTGATGGCGCCGTTTCTGCGTATTGCCAGCCCGGAACTCGTGCATTGGTCTATGTCGGCTGAACCGATATTGATGTCAATATTGGGTGGTACGGGCTATTTTCTAGGGCCGTTTTTTGGGGCCGGCATGTTTGTATTGCTGGAAACCTGGATTACCAGCATGACGCATTCCTGGATGTTGGTGCTTGGCATTATTCTGGCATTGATGGTGATGTTTTTCCGGCGCGGCGTGTTGGGCACGTTGCTTGATCGATTGCAGGAGCGAAAATGACCCAGCCTATCTTGCAAGTCAGTCACTTGACTAAACGTTTTGGCGGTGTGACCGCGGTATCTGATGTGTCGCTTGACGTCACCCCCAAAGAAACGCTTGCCATCATCGGGCCTAATGGCGCGGGGAAAACCACTTTCTATAACCTTTTGTCGGGCCGCATGATACCTACGGAAGGGACTATCCTCTTCGAGGGTCAGGACATCACCGGTTTGCCGCCGCACCGCATCAGCCGCATGGGCGTATCGCGCTCATTTCAACTCAATAATATTTTCAACGAAATGACCGTGCGCGAAAACGTTGAAGTTGCGCTTACCGCCTATCATGGCCAAAGTCGGCGATGGTCGAATATCGCGTCGCGCAACCGGCCCATACAGCAAGAGGCGGACACCTTGCTCGAGCGCTTGTCGCTGACCGATCTTGCCCAGCGCCGGGCCGGTGTTATCAGCTACGGGGATAAACGATTAGTTGAAATTGCGATGGTGCTGGCCACGCGTCCGCAGCTCGTATTGCTTGACGAGCCTACCGCAGGCATGACGCCCGATGAAACGCATAGGGTTACCGCATTGGTCAATTCGCTGGCGGCGACCGGTGACTATACCTTCCTGATCACCGAGCACGACATGGGCGTCGTATTCGATGTGGCCGACCGAATTCTGGTCATGCATCGGGGCCAGACGCTGGCGCTGGGCTCGCCTCAAGAGGTCAAGATGAACCCGGAAGTCCGGCAAGCCTATTTGGGAAATGCCGAAGAGGAGCTTGCGTCATGATGCTTGAAGTCGACAATATTCATACCTATTACGGCGAAAGCCACGCTTTGCAAGGTGTTTCGTTGAAGCTCGAAGCGGGTGAAGTCGTATGCTTGCTGGGGCGCAACGGGGCAGGCAAGAGCACCACGCTGCGCAGCATTATTGGCTTATCTGCCCCTAGTAAAGGCAAGGTCATGTTCCAGGGCCGCGATATTGCCGGTCAACCGGCATATCGTATCGCGCGATCTGGCATAGGGCTGGTGCCCGAAGACAGGCGCATTTTTCCCGGCTTGAGCGTTCGGGACAATCTGGAGGTCGCCCAGTATCGGCGTCCCGGAAGCAGCGGGCAATGGACGGTAGAGCGGATTTTCGATGAATACCCCATGCTGGGCGAGTTGGCCAACCAGGACGGCAGCACCTTGTCGGGTGGGCAGCAGCAAATGCTCGCCGTTGCCCGGTCTTTAATGAGTGAACCTTTACTGTTGTTGCTTGACGAACCCAACGAGGGCCTGGCCCCGGTAATCGTTCAGCAAATCGGTGCGCTCATCGATCAATTGTCCAAAACCACCACGGTTTTATTTACCGACCAAAGCGTACACTTCGCTTTGAAACATGCACGGCGGGCCTACATATTGGAAAAAGGCATGATCGTGCATGAAGCGAATAGCCAGGATTTGATTAACGATATAGATACGCAACACCGATACTTGTCGGTAGCATAAGCGGATTGCGGGTTGGCTTTGATGACGGGGTTGGCGCGCTGGGCGCGTCAACCGGCGTAGCAGATTAAAAGGTGGAGCAGTAGATGATTGCTGATTTTGAATCATTCAAGATCGAGCTTAGCTTGTCGAAGGTCGAGATTTGCCGCGAGCTATATCGCCAGAACACGGATATGATCCGCATAAAAAAAGAAGCTGTCGCCGTAAAAAATCTAGTGCGCATCATTGATTCCACCCTGCGCTTGACCCACGAAAAAGGTTTTCACGCCATGTCGCTGCGCGACCTGTGTGCGGACTCGGGCTTTAGCATCGGCGGCTTGTATGCATATATCAAGAGCAAAGAAGACCTGATCTACCTTATTCAAAGCCATGGTTTTTTGTTGACCCGGCGCACTATGCTGGCTTATACCCAGGATATCGTTTCGCCTCGCGACAAGCTGCGAGCAGCAGTCAAAGCGCATGTGTATCTTAGCGAACTGATGCAGCCCTGGTTCTACTTTTCCTTCATGGAAGTCAAAAGCCTGCCGAGCAAGCAAAAGAAAGAGGCAATTGCTGTAGAGCTGGAAATCGAAAGCATTATCCGGGACATTATTACCGAGGGAATCGAGGCCGGTGTCTTCCGACAGGTCAATGCCCAGTTGTTGGCGTCGCTATGCAAAGCGATGATGCAAGACTGGTATTTGAAGCGTCGAAAATACAATAATCAGGGCACGAATGTCACGCAATACGCTGAATTCGTTGGCGATATTCTTGAGAATTACCTGATTGTCCCTAGCTGATTTGCCTACAATGCGGCAAAAAGGTAAAGTATTGCGTTGGCTTACTCAATTATCCAGGGTGGGCCGCCAAAGGCCACGTTGCCCGGGTTATCCGCCCGGTTTTTGCGCCTGTAATACTTTGCTGTTGGCCGCGCCACAAGCGTGTGTTGCCAAAGCTTCCGTTCTACCTCCCGCGTTCACATGAACGCTCGTGCTGTGTTTCGACGAGCGCAAGTCGGTTCGACAAGGTGTCTGGGTGGCGTGGCTCCGTGAGTCATAAAGCGCCAGGTCATGTTGTTGCAGTCGGTTTAAGCTCAGACCTTAACGGGTCAATCGGGATGCCAGTACTGGTTACGAAAGGAATACATAATGGAACTCAATGGCGCCGATATCGTCGTACGCTGCCTGGCCGAACAAGGTGTTGACCATGTATTTGGTTACCCCGGCGGTGCAGTACTCTATATTTACGACGCAATTTACAAGCAAGACAATTTCAAGCACATATTGGTGCGTCACGAGCAAGCTGCCGTGCATGCCGCCGATGCGTATTCGCGCTCGTCCGATAAAGTCGGCGTTGCGCTGGTAACAAGCGGGCCAGGCCTGACCAATGCCGTGACCGGTATTGCCACCGCCTATATGGACTCCATCCCCATGGTGATCCTCAGTGGTCAGGTGCCCAGCCACGCCATTGGCGAAGACGCCTTCCAGGAGTGCGATACGGTGGGTATTACACGCCCATGCGTCAAGCACAACTTTCTGGTGCGCGATGTCAAAGACCTGGCCGAAACCATGCGCCGAGCCTTTTACATTGCCAAGACAGGTCGTCCCGGACCCGTCCTGGTCGACATCCCCAAAGACATCACTGTTGCCACCTGCAAATACACACCGCCCCGTGGCGAAGTGAAAATGCGGTCGTATGCGCCAGTGGTCAAGGGGCATCAGGGGCAAATCAAGAAAGCGGTGCAAATGCTGTTATCTGCAGAGCGCCCGATGATTTACTCCGGTGGCGGCGTGGTGCTTTCCGACGCCTCCGCCGAATTGCGCCAGTTGGTTGAACTGGTTGGCGCGCCGTGCACCAATACCCTGATGGGCTTGGGTGCATTCCCTGCAAGCGACGACAAGTTCGTGGGCATGCCTGGTATGCATGGCACTTACGAAGCCAATATGGCCATGCAGCACTGCGATGTGCTGATTGCCGTAGGCGCCCGTTTCGATGACCGCGTTATTGGCAATCCCAAGCATTTTGCGCAGAATCCTCGCAAAATCATTCATATCGATATCGATCCGTCGTCCATTTCCAAGCGCGTCCGTGTCGATGTACCGATTGTTGGCAACGTCAAAGACGTGCTGCAAGAATTCAATGCCTTGTACGCACAGGCTGCTGTTGACACGCCGCCGAATAAGTCGGCGTTGGGCAAGTGGTGGGAGCAAGTGAATTCCTGGCGCGGCAAGCAGTGCCTGGTCTACGAAAACTCCGACACGCTTATCAAGCCTCAGTTCGTGGTTGAGAAACTATGGGAAATCACCCATGGCGAAGCCTTTGTGACGTCGGATGTGGGCCAGCACCAAATGTGGGCGGCCCAGTATTATCGTTTCGACGAACCTCGCCGCTGGATCAATTCAGGTGGTTTGGGCACGATGGGCGTGGGCCTGCCTTATGCAATGGGTGTGCAAATGGCCAACCCAGATAGCCAGATTGCGGTCATCACAGGCGAGGCGTCCATACAAATGAATATTCAGGAGCTCTCCACCTGCAAGCAATACCACCTTACACCCAAGGTGCTTTGCCTGAATAATCGCTATTTGGGCATGGTTCGCCAGTGGCAGGAAATTGAATACGGCTCCCGTTACTCCGAGTCGTATGTCGACGCCTTGCCTGACTTTGTGAAGCTGGTCGAAAGCTACGGCCATATCGGTATGCGTATCGATAAGCCAAGCGATGTCGAACCCGCTATCCGGGAGGCTTTCACCAAATATAAAGACAGACTGGTGTTCATGGATTTCATTACGGATCAAACCGAAAATGTGTGGCCTATGGTGAAAACCGGTAAAGGCCTGACTGAAATGCTGCTCGGTTCCGAAGACCTGTAAGGAGACTCCCATGAAACACGTAATTTCTATCCTTCTGGAAAATGAACCGGGTGCGTTGTCGCGGGTTGTCGGTTTGTTTTCCGCGCGCGGCTACAACATCGAAACCTTGACCGTGGCGCCAACCGAAGATTCCACGCTGTCTCGCATGACCATTGTTACCAATGGTTCAGACGAAGTCATCGAGCAAATCACCAAGCACCTGAATCGCCTGGTCGATGTGGTCAAGGTGGTGGACTTGTCCGAAGGCCCGCACGTTGAGCGCGAACTGATGTTGATCAAAGTGCGCGCCGTGGGCAAAGAACGCGAAGAAATGAAGCGTATGGCAGATATTTTTCGCGGCCGCATTATCGACGTTACCGATAAGGTCTACACCATAGAGCTGACAGGCGACCAAGAAAAGATTGAAGCCTTCATAGGTGGCCTCGATCGCAGTGCCATCCTGGAAACGGTGCGTACCGGCGTGTCTGGTATAGGCCGTGGCGAGCGGGTGTTAAAACTATAGGACGTTTGATGCCCGGTTACGCGCAAAGCGCAATAACCAGACATCAACACAGCATAATCTGATATAAATGCCCGGAACTCGGGCCTGAATAAACAACAAATCCTCAAGTATTGGAGCGCTTTAAATGAAAGTTTTTTACGACAAAGATTGTGACCTCTCCCTGATCAAAGGCAAAACTGTTGCCATCATTGGCTATGGTTCCCAAGGCCATGCTCATGCACTGAACCTGCATGAATCGGGCATCAATGTTGTGGTTGGCCTGCGCAAAGATGGCGCATCCTGGAGCAAAGCTGAAAACGCCGGCCTGAAAGTCCTGGAAGTGGCTGACGCAGTAAAGGGCGCCGATCTGGTCATGATCTTGTTGCCTGACGAAAACATCGCCGAGGTCTATCGCACGCAAGTGGCCGCCAATATCAAGGCCGGCGCTGCATTGGCGTTCGCTCATGGTTTCAACGTGCACTACGGGCAAGTACAGCCCCGTGCCGATATCGACGTCATCATGATCGCTCCTAAGGCGCCAGGCCACACCGTGCGTGGTACTTACCGCCAGGGTGGCGGTGTTCCCGCATTGGTTGCCGTTCATCAAGATACCTCCGGCGCCGCGCGCGACGTTGCGTTGTCGTATGCTTGCGCCATCGGTAGTGGCCGCGCCGGCATCATCGAAACCAATTTCCGCGAAGAAACTGAAACCGACTTGTTCGGCGAACAAGCTGTGTTGTGCGGTGGTGCGGTCGAGCTGATCAAAGCCGGTTTCGAAACATTGGTCGAAGCAGGGTATGCACCCGAAATGGCCTACTTCGAATGCTTGCACGAACTCAAGCTTATCGTGGACCTTATCTACGAAGGCGGCATCGCCAACATGAACTACTCCATTTCCAACAATGCGGAATATGGCGAATACGAAACCGGTCCCAAGATTGTTACCGAAGAAACGAAGAAAGCCATGCGTCAATGCCTGGCCGACATCCAAAACGGTGTGTACGCCAAGAACTTCATCCTGGAAAATGCCGCAGGCGCACCTACGTTGACCTCGCGTCGCCGTATCAACGCCGAGTCGCAAATCGAACAGGTCGGTGGCAAGTTGCGCGCCATGATGCCCTGGATCGCTGCGAACAAACTGGTTGATCAAACGAAGAACTAAATTTCGTTAATCGCCAGTTGCATTGCCAAGAAACGCCCCTTGAGGGCGTTTCTTTCGTTGGGCAGCGTAATTACGCGCATTCGATAAACATCACCGCACATTTCGGTTATTCTTCACCTTACAATGAATAAACCTTCTTACCCCCATCCCATTATTGCGCGCGAAGGCTGGCCATTCCTGGCTGGTATCGTGCTGGTGTCGATAGCTGTCAGTTTCTGGTCGGGCGCTGCCTCGATCCCGTTATGGATAATATCGATTTTCGTTTTGCAGTTTTTTCGTGATCCGGCGCGTGTTGCGCCTGAAGGCGAATTTAACGTTTTGTCGCCTGCGGACGGTCGCATTGTGGCCGTAGAAGAGGTCCGGGACACTTATGCTGATCGCGACTCGCTCAAAATCAGCGTGTTCATGAACGTATTCAATGTTCACTCCAACCGTGCGCCAGTCGACGGTTCCGTTGTTTCGATCAACTATTTCGCTGGTCAGTTTTTTAATGCTTCCCTGGATAAGGCATCCCTGGAAAATGAACGCAATGCAACGGTACTGCGTACCAAGCAGGGCCATATTGTTACCGCTGTGCAGGTGGCCGGTTTGGTGGCCAAGCGCATTCTTTGTTATGCCAAGCCTGGCGATTCGCTGTATGCAGGGCAACGCTACGGTTTTATCCGCTTTGGTTCACGCGTCGACGTTTATCTGCCGCCGGGTTCGCGTCCTCGCGTTGCCATAGGCGACAAGGTGCACGCCACCAGTACAGTGCTGGCGGAATTACCCGAAAGCCCTGCCCAAACACAAGAGTAAGCCTATGCCTAATTTCTCATCGGACGAAGCCCGTCGCCGCAGTATCTACCTGCTGCCCAACGCTTTCACGACGGCGAACCTGTTTGCCGGATTCTATGCCGTAGTGCAGGCAATGAACGGCCGATTCGAAATGGCGGCTATTGCCATCTTTCTCGCCATGGTTTTTGACGGCATGGACGGGCGCGTTGCCCGACTTACCAACACACAATCGGCTTTTGGCGAGCAGTACGACTCCTTGTCCGACATGACCTCGTTCGGCATAGCGCCTGCCTTGGTCATGTATGTATGGTCACTGCAAAGCCTGGGGCGCTGGGGCTGGCTGGCGGCTTTCATTTATGTCGTGGGCGCCGCTTTACGGCTAGCGCGTTTCAATACGAATATTGCAGTGGTCGACAAACGGTTTTTTCAAGGCTTGCCGAGCCCGGCAGCGGCAGCATTGGTGGCCGGTTTCCTGTGGCTGGCAGTCGATAACAAGCTGGCGCTGCAACCGGAAACTATTGCCTGGTTGTCGTTTGGGTTTACGGTATATGCCGGCATCGCCATGGTGACGAATGCGCCTTTCTACAGTGGCAAAAGTTTTGCCTTGGGGCGTAGCGTGCCATTCTGGGTCATGCTGGTGCTGGTTGCTGTATTCGTTTTTGTGTCCAGCGATCCGCCCGTAGTGCTTTTTAGCCTTTTCGTTGTCTATGGCTTGTCGGGTTGGGTCATTATGCTCTGGCGCTGGCGGCGTGCCCGCGAATTGACGCGTATGCGGCAAGAAGGCCTTGATGAACGGGAAGCCACGGTCACGCCGACGTTTTCCGAGCCGCATACTTATCACCCCCCACAACCGGGCAAACCGGTTCTGCCGGGTGATCAGGCGGCTTCATCCACAGATAAGCCGCGGGAATCCGGTAAGTTCTAATATGGCAGTCGGATTATGCGCCTGATGGCGCTAATCCGACGCGCTATTCTCTGTGCCGTAATCAATCAAACCAGAAGTTGTCGGGGTCGTACATGGGATCCGGGCCAGGGTGGAACCGTGTCACTTTGGTGCCGTCGATGCCGAAATAGACATACATCAGTGAATTCCACGCACCGCTTTGTCTATATCTGTAGCTCCATACGATTTGGGTTGACGAAGGCAGGCCTACGGTTTCGATCTTGGCGGGCGGCCCGAATTCGCATCGTACTTGTTCCGGGGTCCATGTGCCGCTGGCCAGAAGCCGGAAATGCTCGTCAGTTAACAGCGATTGCACGCTGTCGGTATTGCCCGCCGCGTCTACATTTGTGCCCCAGGCGTATTGACCCATGGGCTGCATGCTCCAGATCAGCCGCTGCCCACCGTTTTGTGCAGGGCAGGAATAGTTCGGCTTCCCATACTTCGATTCGACTTGATGCAACGGGGTGCCGGCAGGAATGTCAGCCATGCTTGTGCAGGCGGCCAGTATGCCGATCGACAGGGCTGACGCTGCCGCCTTGCCAAAACGTGCCAACGTAAAATTTTTCATAATAGGCTCCGCCAGGATTGAATAGTCGTATTCTAAGAGGGTGCGGCGCGTTTGTGTGGCGCATGTATGGATCGGTTCTAATCAGGTTCGGCGAATATCCGGCCGTTCCGCTATAATGTTTGCTTCCTTGGGGCGCGTGCATACAAATGCATGGTGTAGCGCCTAGGGTAATACTATATTTTTCAATCACTGCACGTCAGGGCACCTCGGCTCTGTCGCTTGTTAAAGAGGCTAAATAATGTCTGTTGCTGACATCAAAAAATCCGATATCGTTGCACAATACCAACGTGCTCAAGGCGATACCGGTTCCCCCGAAGTACAAGTCGCGCTGCTTACAGCTCGCATTAACGAACTTACTGGCCACTTCAAGGCCCACATGAAAGATCACCACTCGCGTCGTGGTCTGCTGCGCATGGTCAGCCGCCGTCGCAAACTGCTAGATTACCTCAAGGGCCGCAATCCCGATTCGTATCGTTCGCTTATCGAAAAGCTCGGTCTGCGTAAGTGATACTCGGGGCTGGCTCCCCATGATGCAACCGTGCACACTGCGATCAGTATCGTGGTGTGCACGGTTTTTTCTATTGTAAGGATATTCCCCAATGTTTAATAAAGTGAGCAAATCGTTTCAGTACGGTCAGCACACGGTGGTCCTTGAAACGGGCGAGATTGCTCGCCAGGCCTCGGGTGCTGTACTGGTTTCGATTGAAGATACTGTTGTTCTGGCGACTGTTGTCGCTGCCAAAACTGCCAAGGCCGGCCAGGATTTTTTCCCCCTGACCGTTGACTACGTCGAGAAAACCTATGCGGCAGGCCGCATCCCCGGTGGATTTTTCAAGCGTGAAGGGCGTCCTTCCGAAAAAGAAATCCTTACCTCGCGCCTGATCGACCGTCCTTTGCGCCCTCTGTTTCCTGAAGGCTTCTACAACGAAGTCCAGGTCATTCTTCATACTGTGTCGGTCAATCCTGAAATTGATCCGGATATCGCGGCAATGATCGGCGCTTCCGCTGCGTTGGCCATTTCCGGCATCCCTTTCGACGGCCCTATCGGCGCCGCGCGCGTTGGCTACATTAATGGGGAATACGTGCTTAACCCCGGCAGCAGCCAGTTGAAAGAATCGGGTATGGATCTGGTTGTTGCAGGTACCGAGGCAGCTGTCCTGATGGTCGAGTCCGAAGCCAAGCAATTGTCCGAAGAAATCATGTTGGGCGGTGTTGTGTTCGGTCACGAACAAATGCAGGCCTGCATCAATGCCATCCATGATCTGGTTGCCGAAGCCGGCAAGCCCGAATGGGAGTGGCAAGCAGCCCCCAGGAATGAAGCCTTGGTAACAGCGGTCACTGCTGCTGCCCAAGAGCCATTGCAGGCCGCATATCAAGTGCGCGAAAAACAGGCCCGTACCGCTCAGTTGCGTGCCGTTTACGCCGACGTCAAAGCCAAGCTGCAAGAACACGCTGTCGCCAAAGGCGAAGCTGCCCCCGATAGCGTTCTGGTCGAAAACATGCTTTTCGATCTGGAATCCAAAATCGTTCGCGGCCAGGTCCTGAACGGCGAGCCTCGTATCGACGGTCGCGATACCCGTACCGTGCGTCCCATCAGTGTTCGTCTGGGCGTGTTGCCTCGCGCCCACGGTAGTGCTCTGTTCACGCGTGGCGAAACGCAGGCATTGGTCGTGGCCACATTGGGCACCAAGCAAGACGAGCAAATCATCGATTCCATCATGGGCGAGTCGCGCGACCGCTTCATGCTGCACTACAACTTCCCTCCGTTCGCTACCGGCGAAACAGGTCGTTTCGGTTCGCCAAAACGCCGTGAAATCGGGCATGGCCGGTTGGCCAAGCGTTCGTTGGTTTCCACGCTTCCCGAGGCCCAAGACTTCCAGTACACGATTCGTGTCGTGTCGGAAATCACCGAGTCCAACGGTTCATCCTCCATGGCTTCGGTCTGCGGCGGCTCGTTGGCCATGATGGACGCAGGCGTACCCGTTAAAGATCACGTTGCTGGCGTAGCCATGGGCCTGATCAAAGACGGCGGCAAGTTCGCTGTGCTTACCGACATCCTGGGCGACGAAGATCACCTTGGCGATATGGATTTCAAGGTAGCTGGTACCGAACAAGGTATTACTGCCTTGCAAATGGATATCAAGATCCAGGGCATCACCAAAGAAATCATGCAGGTCGCATTGGCTCAGGCCAAAGAAGGCCGGTTGCATATTCTGGAAAAAATGAAGGAAGCCATCGACGGTTCCCGTACAGAGCTTTCCGAATTTGCTCCACGCATGCTCAGCATCAAGATCAATCCTGAAAAAATCCGTGACGTCATTGGCAAGGGCGGCGCCACCATTCGCGCTCTTACTGAAGAAACCGGCACACAGATTGATATTGGCGATGATGGCACGATCACCATTTCCAGCGCCGATCTGGACAAGGCCCGCGAAGCCGAGCGCCGCATCAAGGAATTGACTGCCGACGTGGAAGTAGGCCAGGAATACGAAGGCCCAGTACTGCGTTTGCTGGACTTCGGCGCCATTGTTCAGGTATTGCCAGGCCGCGATGGTTTGCTGCACATTTCTGAAATCGCCAACTATCGCATCGCCAACATCAACGATGTGCTGAAAGTCGGTCAATTGGTTCGCATCAAGGTTATCGAAGCCGACGACAAGGGCCGTTTGCGCTTGTCCATGAAGGCCATCGGTGGCATTGAGGCCCAGGGCGGCCCTCAGGGTCCTGTCGCTGCGCCTGCTGCTCCGGTAGTAACGCCAGAGGCAAGCTAAGAAGAAAGCGTTGGACCAGGGCCTCCGGGCCTTGGTCCGGCAGCTATCGCAGGCTAAAAAAAAAGACACCTTCGGGTGTCTTTTTTAATGCTTGGTGCACCCACCCGGAATCGAACCGGGACGGCCAGTGGCCGAGAGATTTTAAGTCTCTTGCGTCTACCTATTCCGCCATGGGTGCGCGGTGCGCAATGCGCTTGGTAACTTCGTAAACCGGTTAACCTGCATGCAGGCTAATCCGGCAACTGATTGGCGGAAGCGGTGAGATTCGAACTCACGGACGAGTCACCCCGTCGCCGGTTTTCAAGACCGGTCCATTCAACCGCTCTGGCACGCTTCCGTTTTCTGTGCGGCATGCCGTGCAGCATGGCATGCCATATGGAAATCCGATTCTATCGCGGAATTTTCATCTTTCAGAAGGACGTGAGTTTAGCCTAAGTAGCGGGGCTTGTGGGCTGAAAGGGTGCATGTCCGGCAAAAAAATCAATTAACAGGTGATAATAGATCTTTTGCTTAGTGTTCAAGGAGTTCATATGAAGGCAGTGGAAATTTCGAAACCGGGCGGCCCGGAAGTCTTGGTGCTGGTGGATCGTCCTATGCCCGAACCTAAGGCAGGAGAGGTTCTTATCAAGGTTTCGGCTGCCGGCATCAATCGTCCCGATGTCTTTCAGCGCAAGGGCAATTATCCGGCGCCTCCCGGTGCGTCTGATCTGCCCGGCCTTGAAGTGGTGGGCGAAATCATAGGTGGCGATGTCGCAGGCACCGGCTTGGCAATAGGCGACAAAGTGTGTGCATTGTTGGCCGGCGGTGGTTACGCTGAATATTGCACTGCGCCTGCCGCCCAGTGCTTGCCCGTGCCGGCGGGGTTGTCCGACGTAGAAGCCGCTGGCTTGCCGGAAACCTACTACACCGTGTGGAGCAACGTTTTTGATCGAGGTCAATTGTCGGCTGGCGAGTCATTGCTGGTACACGGCGGGGCAAGCGGCATTGGCACTACGGCGATTCAATTGGCTACAGCTATGGGGCATAAGGTGTATGCCACCGTCGGCAGCGATGAGCGTGCTCGTGCGGTTGAAGGTTTGGGTGCTGTGCTGGGTATTAATTACCGCACCCAGGACTACGTGGAAGAAATCAAGAAAGCCACTGACGGCAAGGGCGTGGATGTGGTGCTGGACATGGTGGCCGGCGAATACATTAATCGCAATATCAATTGCCTGGCCGACGATGGCCGTATTGTGATCATTGCTCTGCTGGGTGGGTCTAAAGCCACAATAGACTGTAATCACGTCTTGCGCCGTCGCCTGACGATTACTGGTTCCACCTTGCGCCCAAGGCCCGTCTCTTTCAAGGCGGAAATCACTCAGTCTTTGAAACAGCATGTCTGGCCATTGCTCGAGGCTAAAAAAATCCGCCCCATTGTTCACGCCACCTTCCCTCTGGAAAAGGCCTGCGACGCGCACGCCATGATGGACGCCGGCGAGCAAATCGGCAAGATCATTCTTACGGTATAAGGAACTCGTGCGGATTCATCGCTAAAAGGCTACAATGCTGGGTTATCCAATTTTTCTACTATGGCCTAATGAATACCGCTTTAGTTCGTAAGCGCCTTGTAATAGGCAACTGGAAAATGCACGGCACCCAGGCCTCCAACGCTATGCTCCTTACGGGCTTGTGTGCGGGGGTGGCTGTTGTGCACGATTGCGATCTGGCCGTTTGCGTGCCTTTCCCCTATTTGGGTCAGGTTAGCGCCAGCCTGCATGGCAGCGGGATATCCTGGGGTGCGCAAGATGTTAGCAAGCACGAGCAGGGGGCATTTACCGGTGAGGTTTCTTCATCGATGCTCACCGATTTTGGTTGTCGCTGGGTCTTGGTAGGGCATTCCGAGCGCCGTACGCTGCATGGCGAAACCGATACCCTGGTTGCTGAAAAAGCACTTGCGGCCTTGAAGGCAGGTATTACGCCAGTGGTTTGCGTAGGCGAAACCTTGGCCGAACAGGAAGCCGGGCGTACTAATGAAGTCATCCAGCGCCAGCTTGCGCCGGTGCTTGCATTGGGTGCCGATTCGGTTGCTAAAATGGTAATTGCCTACGAACCTGTATGGGCTATAGGCACAGGTCTTACTGCAACACCAGAGCAGGCGCAGGAAGTGCATGCCTTTATTCGAGCGCAGTTGTCCGAATTAGGCGTCCCGCAAGTCCGGATTTTATATGGCGGCA
Organism: Pollutimonas bauzanensis; assembly: GCF_040393045.1. Classification (GTDB taxonomy): domain Bacteria; phylum Pseudomonadota; class Gammaproteobacteria; order Burkholderiales; family Burkholderiaceae_B; genus Pollutimonas; species Pollutimonas bauzanensis_A. The sequence goes on from NZ_JBEBUX010000042.1 coordinate 29,560, forward strand.
GCGTCAAAGCGTCCAATGCTCTTAGTTTGTTTGCCATGTCTGATATCGACGGCGCCCTGGTAGGCGGCGCGTCGCTGGTGACAGAAGAATTTTTACGTATAGCGGCCGCATAGGCTTCGGAGTTTTTTTCATGCAATGGTTGTCACCTGTTCTTCTGGCGATTCAGGTCGTATCGTCGTTGAGTATTATTTTGTTGGTCTTGCTGCAGCAGGGCAAAGGCGCCGACATGGGCTCTTCGTTCGGGGGCGGTTCGGCAGGTAGTTTGTTCGGCGCGACTGGCGCCGCCAACTTTTTGTCGCGCGCTACCAAGTGGGCCGCCATCATTTTCTTTGTGTCGACAGGCGGTTTGGCTTATTTGGCGCATCATCCGGGCGGAAAGTCGGTTCTTGACGCAGGCGTAATGCAAGGCTTCCAGTCGCCAGTACCAGGCACGGGGCCGGCTGTTCCTGCCGCGCCAGGTGCGGCAGTACCCGCTGCACCGGCAGTGCCTTCGACAACAGCACCTGCTGCGGTTCCATCGGCCCCAGCCCCAGCTCCGGCCGCTGAAGCTCCAGCCCCCGCTGTAGAGGTTCCAGCGCCTGCTGTTCAAGCCCCAGCTCCGGCT
>NZ_JBEBUX010000043.1:0-29345 GCF_040393045.1 Pollutimonas bauzanensis
TGCTGCATTCCCATTGCCGGCGGCAGCACCGGAGGACGACCCGGCGGTGCTTTCCCCTGATGAGGGAGCGGTGTTCGCGTTACTTCCAGCATTAGCGTTACTTCCAGCATTAGCGCTACTTCCCGAATTAGCGCTACTTCCCGCATTACCGCTACTTCCCGCATTACCGCTACTTCCCGCATTACCGCCAGCTCCAGCATTAGGGCCAGTTCCAGCATTAGCGCCAGTGCTGTTGTTGGCGTTACTTCCAGCGTTAACACCATTTCCGGAATTGGCGCTATTTGCGACGCTTGCCGGGTTTTCATTATTCGAGCGACTTGCCTCGTTTGCACCGCTGATAGCGCCAGGCAGGGACAAGCCCAATCCTTTTGCGCCATCAACCAGCAAATCGCTGGCCGCTGCACCTTGGGCTTGCAATGCCTGATTCAGGTGCTTGACGTTTTCTTCCAGCTGAGAAACTCGTGCTTCGGAATCCTTGATGCCTTTGCTTGTGGCAGCTCGGTCATCTGCCTGGACATCGGCGGAGGAAGAACCCCCGGGGGAACCTGCGCCGCCTGTTGTCGAACCTTGCGTGCTACCCGCAGAACTGCCATTTTCCGGCGCGCTGCCAGACAAGCGCAACTGGTCGCGAGGACCGGTTGCTGGCGGTTGTGCGACCGACCCGCTATCAGAGGAAACGACACCCTTGGCGGCAGCCCCTTCTTGTCCGACGACGGAAGCCTGGCCTGCCGCGCGTTGTCGGTACAGGGCGAAAGCCTGCGATTGCTGTTGGAAGATTCGCCTGGCCTCGCGATCGGAAATCGCTGTGAGCGCTGCCATATCAGGCATGGACAACGTTGAACCCGCCTTCACGAGATTTACGTTATCTTCGATAAAAGCCTGCGGATTCGCCCGTTGAAGCGCAATCATCATCTGATAAACCGTCACGCCCGGAACGGCATGGCGCCTTGCAATGGCAAACATGGTGTCGCCGCGCCTGACGGCGATGGTCCCTTGCGATGCGCGAGTATTTGCTATTGCAATACTTCCCGATGCCGAGGCGCCAGCCTTGGCCGCCCCCTGCGCTTGCACCCGGGCGGGCTGTGAACCCTGAGCCGCGTGGGTCAAAAGACTTACCTGAAAGCGCTGTTGCCCCGACGCAGTACGCACATCGAGCAGCAAGTCGGCAACGGGCTTGTCGAAAGCCTGGCTGGAACGAACCTGTATGACTTTGCTGCCAGCGCTGAAGCCATCGGCAACGCTCGCTTGCAAGCTACCCAGATCGACCGGCGGAGTCAGGCCGGCCTGGGTCCATGCCGCAGCCGGCGCCGGCGCAACAGAAATCGAACGTAAGTCGGCGGCGCTTAGCTGGGTGACGGGCACATCGATGCGCAAAGGCTGCCCCAGCGCTGAAACGATGCGCGAGTGCCCAAAGCTGGCTGCATGCGCCGAAGAACCTATCAGCATGGCTGCCGCCAGTGCTCCGACCCAAGGTTTAGTATTAAAGACTAACGCAACAGACGGAGACACCAAGCGGGACATATGCATTCCTAGAGTTCACCCAACGTAATTCGCAACATGCGGCGCAGCGGTTCAGCAGCCCCCCATAATAGCTGATCGCCTACGGTAAAAGCGCTTAAATACTCTGGCCCCATTGACATTTTACGGAGCCGGCCGACAGGAATATCCAGCGTGCCAGTTACAGCAACAGGTGTCAACTGCTGCATGGTAATGTCGCGTTCGTTGGGAACGACCTTGGCCCATTTGGAGCCTTCACGCAAAATATCGGTAATTTCATCCAGCGGGACGTCGCGCTTGAGCTTGATGGTCAGTGCCTGGCTATGGCAGCGCATGGCGCCGATACGAACGCACAAGCCGTCTATGGGTGTAGGCTTAGTACCGAATGCTTCCCCCCGGCCCAGTATCTTGTTGGTTTCGGCCTCGGCTTTCCACTCTTCGCGCGTCATGCCATTACCCAGGTCTTTGTCGATCCAGGGAATAAGGCTGCCGCCCAAGGGAACGCCGAAATGATCACGGGGAAGGTCGGCGTCTTGCTGAGCCTGCAGTACACCCCGATCGATATCCAGAATGGCCGATGCCGGGTCGTCCAGCTTGAGCTTGACGGCGGCATTCAGTATGCCGAACTGAGTCAGCAGTTCGCGCATGTGCTGAGCGCCGCCACCCGAAGCAGCCTGATAAGTCATGCTGCTCATCCAATCGATCAGATCGTTGTTGAACAAGCCCGACAAACCCATCAGCATGCAGCTGACAGTGCAATTGCCGCCGATGAAATTTTTAACGCCACGTTGCAGGGCCGCATCGATAACCGGCCGGTTGACGGGATCAAGCACGATAATGGCGTCATCGGCCATACGCAGCGTGCTCGCAGCGTCGATCCAGACGCCGTTCCAGCCAGCCGCGCGCAACTTGGGATAAACGGCCGAGGTGTAGTCGCCACCCTGGGCGGTTAGAATAATAGGCAGCTTCTGCAAAGCATCGATGTCGTAGGCATCTTGCAAGGGGCCCGCGCCATCAGCCCAGGCTGGCGCTTTGCCGCCCGCATTGCTGGTGGAAAAGAACACTGGCTGAAACAGTGAAAAATCATTCTCGTCGCGCATGCGCTGCATGAGGACGGAACCCACCATGCCGCGCCACCCGACCAACCCTACTGCTTGGCTCATTTTGCTGTCGCTTAAAAAAAAGTAAAAATTAAATCTGAAACAATGATTATATTAGTGCTTTCAGAACAGCGTCACCCATTTCGCTGGTAGAAACCTTGGTTGTGCCATTTTCATAGATATCGGCGGTGCGCAGCCCTTGCTCCAGCACGGTCTGCACCGCGGCTTCAATGCGATCAGCGTGCGCCGCTTCGTTCAGCGAATAGCGCAGCATCATGGCGGCCGACAGCATGGTCGCCAGCGGATTGGCAATATTCTTGCCAGCGATATCGGGCGCTGAACCATGGCTGGGCTCGTATAGACCCTGATTCGATGCATTCAACGACGCGGATGGCAGCATGCCAATGGAACCGGTCAACATGGCCGCTTCGTCGGACAAGATGTCGCCAAACAAATTACCCGTCACGATAACGTCGAATTCCTTGGGTGCGCGAACCAATTGCATGGCTGCGTTATCAACGTACATGTGTGAAAGCGCTACATCGGGGTACTCGCGAGCGACCGTAATCATGATATCGCGCCAGAACTGGGAAGTTTCCAGCACATTGGCCTTGTCTACGCTGCACAGTTTCTTACCGCGCTTTTGCGCCGCCTGAAACGCCACATGAGCGATACGCCGCACTTCTGTCTCGGCATAATGCATCGTGTCGAAACCCTGGCGCTCACCCTTGAACGGGCCTTCTTCGATATCGCGCACGCCGCGTGGCTGACCGAAGTAGATATCGCCCGTAAGCTCGCGCACAATAAGGATATCCAGGCCTGACACCACTTCAGGCTTGAGCGACGACGCATTGGCAAGCTGGGGATACAAGATAGCCGGACGCAGGTTGGCAAACAACCCCAGCGCCTTGCGCAGGCCTAGAATGGCCTGCTCGGGCCTGAACTCGCGTGGCAAGGAGTCATATTTCCAGTCGCCCACGGCGCCGAACAGAATGGCTGCTGAATTCTTGGCCAATTCCAGCGTTGCAGGGGGTAAAGGATGCTCATGCGCGTCGAAAGCGGCGCCGCCCACCGGAGCGGTATTCAATTCCAGGTCCAGGCCCAGCGCCGTCAACACCCGTACCGCCTGTTCAGTAATTTCCGTACCGATTCCGTCACCCGGCAACACTGCAATCTTGTGAGTCATATTTTTCCTAAACACGTTATCTATATACAACAGAAAAGGGCTGCGTCGCCGCGGCCCTTGGCTTATGAAGCTTCGGTCTACATCCTGCCGCTTGAAGAGCTAGCCAATAGGATGAGCCTCAAGCCATGGATGGCGCGCCAGCCGCTCGGCTTCAAAGGCACGGATCTGATCTGATTTTTGCAGCGTCAGCGCAATTTCATCAAGGCCGTTCAGCAAGCAATGCTTGCGAAATGGCTCGATATCAAAACCGAGCTCGCGATCGTCTTGAGTAATAACGACTTGACGCTCAAGATCGATACGCAACTTGTAGCCCGCGAACGCCTTGACCTCGTCAAACAGCCTGGCCACTTGCAGTTCCGGCAAAATGATGGGCAAAAGGCCATTCTTGAAGCTATTGTTGAAGAAAATGTCGGCGTACGACGGCGCAATGATGGCCCTGAAGCCATACTGAGACAACGCCCAAGGAGCATGTTCGCGGCTTGAACCGCAACCGAAATTTTTGCGCGCCAGCAACACTGAAGCACCCTGATAACGCGGCTGATTCAGGATAAAGTCCGGATTAAGCGGACGTTTGCTGTTATCCATGCCAGGCTCGCCGTGATCCAGATAACGCAATTCGTCGAACAAATTATCGCCAAAACCGGTGCGCTTGATGGACTTGAGAAACTGCTTAGGGATAATCAGGTCGGTATCGACGTTTTCGCGATCGAGCGGCGCTACCAGGCCATGATGGGTCGTAAATGCTTGCATGATGGCTTCCTATCGAAAATTTCGGACGTCGACAAAATGACCGGCAATGGCCGCGGCCGCTGCCATGGCCGGGCTGACCAGGTGGGTACGCCCACCCTGCCCCTGCCGGCCCTCGAAGTTGCGGTTGGATGTAGAAGCGCAACGTTCACCGGGCTCGAGGCGATCGGCGTTCATGGCCAGGCACATCGAGCAACCGGGTTCGCGCCATTCGAAACCGGCATCCAGAAAGATCTTGTCCAGCCCTTCTTTCTCGGCCTGTAGTTTGACCAAACCCGATCCCGGCACAACCATGGCTTGTTTAACCGATGCAGCAACCCGCTTGCCACGCGCCACGCTGGCCGCAGCGCGCAAGTCTTCAATACGCGCATTGGTACAGGAACCAATAAAGATACGGTCTACATGAATATCCACCAACGGCGTATTCGGTTTCAGGCCCATGTACTGCAATGCCCGCTCCATGCCGCTGCGGCGCACATCGTCTTTTTCTTTATCCGGATCGGGTACGCGAGCGTCCACCGACAGCACCATTTCGGGCGATGTGCCCCAGGTGACCTGCGGCATGACTTCACGCGCATCGATATTGACCACGAGATCAAACTTGGCACCCTCGTCAGTATGCAGGGTGCGCCAATATTGAACAGCCTGATCCCACAACACGCCAGTCGGTGCATAAGGACGCCCGCGGAAATAGTCAATGGTTTTCTGGTCAACCGCCACCATGCCTGAACGGGCGCCGGCTTCAATTGCCATATTACATACCGTCATGCGCCCTTCGACCGACAATGCGCGTACTGTGCTGCCACCGAATTCAATCGCATAGCCTGTACCGCCCGCCGTACCGATCTTGCCTATGATGAACAAAACCAGATCCTTGGCGGTACAGCCAAATGGCAAGTCGCCTTCGACCTTGATCAGCATGCTCTTGTTCTTTTTCATGAGCAGTGTCTGCGTCGCCAGGACATGCTCGACTTCCGATGTGCCGATACCGAATGCCAATGTACCCAGCGCCCCATGAGTGCTGGTATGCGAATCGCCGCAAACCACCGTCATGCCGGGCAAGGTAGCACCTTGCTCTGGCCCGATGATGTGGACGATACCCTGGCGCACGTCGTTCATGCGGAATTCGGTAATACCGTACTTTTCGCAGTTGTCGTCCAGCGTATCGACCTGCAAGCGCGAAATAGGGTCTGTTATGCCTTCCGCGCGCCCCGTGGTCGGCACGTTGTGGTCGGCAACAGCCAGGTTGGCGCTAATGCGCCAAGGCTTGCGCCCTGCCAGCGACAAGCCTTCAAAAGCTTGCGGGCTGGTGACTTCGTGTACCAGATGGCGATCGATATACAGCAAACAGGTGCCGTCGGACTCTTGGTGCACGATATGCGCATTCCAGAGTTTGTCGTACAAGGTTTGTGCCATGACATTGCTCTTTGAAATAGGGGAAAAATGAAGCTTGGGTTTATTATGCCACTCTGTAAACCTGGTACAAGACTATTGCATATCCTGGTATAGGAAGTGCCATGATAAGGGCCAGCTTCAATGATCTGTCTTGAGCGAGCTTGTTTACTTCTTTATACGTCGTTGGGGCGTGCTTGTCATATTCTTAGCACACCGTTGCTTCGGGTCTTGGTTGCTTGCTCTTAATACGTCGTTGCTTCGTCCTTATCATCTTCTTAACACGCCGTTGCTGCGGTGATGGGGATATGCGCTCCCAGAATCTGGCACGCGTATCAAGAAAGAATACAAACGCTAAGGCCGGCCAGCACGCAGCTTAAGAACAAACACTGACGCCCGCACACAACAAGCCAAAAAAGAAAAACCGTATCGACCTAAGTCAGATACGGCTTTCACAAGCACCGCAACCCTCTCCGCTGCTTACTTCCCGGACGCCTGCTGATACAAAGGCATCACTTTCTCTGCAGCAGCCGTTAAATCAGCAGAACGGCTGGCCGCCGAGGGGTGGGTTGAAAGAAACTCCGGTTGCGCACTGCCCGAACTCAACGCACCCATTTTCTGCCATAACGTTACAGCCGCTCGCGGATCGTAGCCCGCCCGCGCAGCCAGCTCGACACCAATACGATCGGCCTCGGCTTCGTGCGTGCGGCTGTTGGGAAGCGTGAACATCACTTCACTTAACGCACTACCCAAGTCCGCAGTAGCACCTACTCCGGTCACTGCCGACAACACCGACAAACCAATGTTAGTCGCCATCTGTTGCGATACTTGTTCACGCGAATGCTCCCGCAAGGCATGCGCCATTTCGTGACCAATAACGGCAGCAAGCTCGGCATCGGTAGGTTTGATCTGATTGATCAGGCCTGTATAAACCGCAATTTTTCCACCAGGCATGCACCAGGCGTTGACGTCATCGGAATTGAGCACATGCGTTTCCCACTTCCAGCTGGTTGCGTCCGGACGAAAAACGCCGACATGCTTGATGAGTTTCTGGGTAATCGCCTTCACACGCTGCGTTTGGGCGGCATTGACATCCAGCGCACCTTGCGCCTTGGCTTGCCCTATCAGGGCGGTATATTGCTGAGCCGCTTCTTGCTCGAGGGCCGCCGCCGGCACCATGCCAGACATATATTGCTTGCGTTCCACACCGACTGAACCTGAACCGGTCGTCTGAACGGCGGCGCAACCTGCCACGACGGCAATAGTGCCGGCCAGGCCCAAGGCGGTAATGAAACGGGAAATGGTAGCTTGCTTATGCATTGATGTTCCTTATAGGACAGGCAGAATTCTTATCCACATTGCGCACGATGACGCAATGCATGATCCATCAGGACAATGGCCAGTAAAGCTTCAACGATAGGCGTGGCACGTATGCCTACGCAGGGATCGTGCCGCCCCAGGGTTTGAACCTGGATGGGCTCGCCGGCTTTGTTGATGGAGTTGCGTTCAATCCGGATGCTGGATGTAGGCTTGATCGCAACGGAAACCGTAATGGCCTGCCCCGATGAAATGCCGCCCAACACTCCGCCGGCATGATTCGTCAGGAACCCGGCAGGCGTAATTTCATCGCCATGTTCCGAGCCCCTCTGGGCTACGCAGTTAAAGCCGGCGCCGATAGACACACCTTTAACCGCATTCAGCCCCATCATTGCATGCGCAATGTCGGCATCCAGGCGGTCGTATAGCGGCTCGCCCCACCCTGCCGGCGGGTTTTCGGCGACGACCTCGATACGAGCACCAATTGAATCACCATCGCGGCGCAACTGGTCCATATAGGCTTCAAGCTCTGGCACGACCTGTGCATTGGGGGCATAGAACGGGTTGTTCGAGACCTCGTCCCAGGATTCAAATGGAATATCTATAGGGCCGAGTTGGCTCATGTAACCGCGGATCTTGATGCCATGGTTCTCTTCCAGCCATTTCTTGGCAATCGCGCCAGCCGCCACGGTAGGCGCAGTCAGGCGCGCAGACGAACGACCGCCGCCGCGTGGATCCCGATCGCCGAACTTACGGGTATAGGTATAGTCGGCGTGACCGGGGCGGAACGTATCTACAATGTTACTGTAGTCTTTGCTTCGCGCGTCGGTGTTGCGGATCAGCAGGCCAATGGGCGTGCCGGTGGTCAAGCCTTGATAAACACCCGACAGGATTTCTACCTGGTCGGCTTCCTGACGCTGCGTAACATGGCGCGACGTACCGGGACGGCGTCGATCAAGCTCCAACTGAATGTCGTCAGCGGTCAGGGGCAGTCCCGGCGGACAACCGTCTACTACCGCGCCGATTGCCGGGCCGTGCGATTCGCCAAAATTAGTGACGCAAAAAAGTTTACCTAGAGTATTACCGGACATAGTCTATTCTTTTGATTCAAACGTAAGGGCTTGCAATACCAGAGGCTGAGATCGCCCCAAATACGCTGTCTGTAGCCATGATTCTAATAAAGATCGGAGGTCAAGGGCTGGCGTCATGACGAACAGCTCACTTCCAGTTGACAAGCATGTTCAGGCGGCTTTGCCGCATAGGCCTCGTAGCCTGCCTGCTCGACATAAGGATCGCGCAGCAACTTCAACAAGGTATCGATTTCACTGGCGTCGCCTTTCTCTGCCGCTTCTATGGCCCCCTGCGCCAGATGATTGCGTAAGACATAGACTGGATTCACGCTGTTCATCTGATCAATGCGTTCCGATACTGGGCGCGCCTCTTGATCCAGGCGTTGCGTATAGCGATCCAGCCAGGCCTGCGCTGCCGACTTGTCGTCAAAGCCAGCTACAAAAGCTGCAGGCTGCTGCGGCGCTACGGCCAATTCGCGAAAACTTAACGTGAAATCGGCGCGCTGGCCATGCAGCAGCCCCCACCAATCATCGACAAGCGATTCGTCACCCGGCTGCCATTGCCGCAGCCCCAGCTTGTTGCATAGATTGCTTTGATAGGTCTGCAAAAAGTCGGCCTCGAAATGCGCAAGTTCGCCCTTGAGGGCTTCGGCATCAAGCCCCAGACCCAATAGACTGCTGGCCAGGCGATAAAGATTCCAGTTAGCTACCGATGGCTGCGCATTCCAGGCATAACGACCCTGAGTATCGCTGTGGTTGCAAATATGGTTGACCTGGAAAGCATCCATAAAACCATAAGGACCGTAGTCAATCGTCAATCCCAGGATGGACATGTTGTCGGTATTCATGACGCCATGGCAAAAACCCACGGTTTGCCAATGCGCAACAAGCTGTGCTGTTTTTCTTACAACCGAGCGCAAAAAGCGCAATATGTCATCGTCGGGATTGCCGCCTTCAATACGGCATTCAGGAAAAAAATGATCAATGACATAGTCGACCAGGAGACGCAGGTTATCGGGTGACGAAGACCAATGTTCAAACGAGCCGAAACGTACAAAGCTTGGCGATACCCGCGTGACGATGGCCGCTGTTTCCACGGTTTCGCGATAAACGGGATCGTCCGAAACCACCAGCGCCAAAGCTCGGGATGTCGGTATGCCGAGCCCAGCCATGGCTTCGCTGGCCAGGTATTCTCGCACCGAAGATCGTAGTACCGCACGGCCATCCCCCATCCGCGAGTAAGGCGTACGGCCAGAACCTTTCAACTGCAACTCCCAGTTCCCGCCAGGGCCAACGACTTCGCCCAGCAAATGCGCACGTCCATCGCCCAACTGTCCCGCCCATACGCCAAACTGATGGCCGCTATACACCGCCGCCAGCGTTTTGCCGTCAGGCAAAGGTTTGACGCCGGACACGACGTCAAGAAAATCCTGACTGGATAGCGCGGTTTCGGACAAGCCCAATAGACGCGCAACCTCGACATTGGCGTGCAGCAGCCTGGGATTGGACAACACCTGGGGCTGCAACGGGGTGTAGAACACCGGCGGCAATTGCGCAAATGAATTGACCACTTGCAATTGCTTGACTGACGCTAGCATACAAAATCCTTACGTAGTGCGTGCGGCATTTTTCTTGGCGGCCTGTTTTGCCGGCCTAAGGTACAGCACAGCACACAAATAAAACACCAGCGAGAAAAGAATTTCAAAACCCGCCATTAACGCCGACATCGGCGACGGGTCGGACCATGCCCTGACCACGCCTTCCATGAAGTACAGCAAAATCAGCATGGCTGCCCACTGCAAGGTGTACAGATTACCTTTAAGCACGCCACGCAATGGCAGCAACAGCGGCAATACCTTTAAAACCAACAGTGTGCCACCCTCCCGCAAGGGAGCGATTTTCAGTTCCCACAGCAGGCACAAAATGATAAGCGCGATCAGGGACACCGAGGCGCCATATCGCAGAACAGGATTTAATTGCGTAGTCATACTGGTATTATGACTCGAAAGAGGCTCACTCGGCCTACACAACGCCCAGGAATGTAACGGTTTGAGCAACGCTGCCATGAATAAAAGCGACAACACTCCCATCGCAAAACGGACGGATGTACTAAATGCGTCACGACTGCGGCTGCGCAACGCCTCGAAGATCGCCCGCTTTGCATTGAAACGCGCTGCAGAAAAAAAACTCACCCAGGTGGCGTCCAGCCTTACATTCACCACCGTGCTGGCGATTGTGCCGCTATTGGCCGTCGTACTGTCCCTGTTTACGGCTTTCCCCTTGTTTGCCGACTTCCGGGTCGCACTGGAAGGCTTTTTAACCACCAGCCTGATGCCGCCTGCTGTTTCCGATAACGTCATGCTTTATCTGAATCAGTTTGCCGCCAAAGCATCCAGCCTTACCGCGGTAGGCAGCCTTTTCCTGATTGTGACGTCTGTCATGCTCATGATGACTATCGACGAAGCCTTCAACGACATTTGGCAGGTCGAGCATCAACGGCCGCTGCGTCAGCGCATACTGGTTTACTGGGCCATTCTTTCGCTGGGACCTATTCTGGCGGGGGGTAGCTTGTGGGCGACCTCGGTCTTGGCGCGCGAATCGCTGGGCCAAATAGACGAACTTCCCGCCATCGCCAGCGTTGCGCTTTCGCTGGTCCCATTGATCATTACCGGGTTGGCCTTTACCGCGCTGTTTGTAGGGGTGCCCAACCGCCGCGTATTGTGGCGCGATGCGCTGGTCGGAGGCCTGGGAACGGCCGTTGTGCTCGAAATCATGCGCGTGGGCTTTGCTTTTTACCTGGCAAAATTTCCCTCGTATACCATTATTTACGGCGCTTTCGCCACGCTGCCCATTTTCCTGTTGTGGATGTATATGTCGTGGCTGGCGATCTTGCTTGGCGCCACCGTGGCGGCAACCTTGCCGGACCTGAAGCAACGACGATGGGAACTGCAACATTACCAAGGCGCCCTCTTTGTCGACGCAGTACGTGTATTGCGCATGCTCTGGCAGGCCCAAGGCGCCCAGCCACCGGGACGCAGCATGCGGTTTCTTTGCGCTCACCTGGAATTGCATCAGGACGAACTGTGCAAAGCGCTCGATGCATTAAAGGACCTGGGCTATATCGTCAATACCGAAAGCAAAGACAGCGATCGCTGGGTACTGGCCTGCGATGCGCGCCAGGCCACCATAGCGCCTCTGCTTAACGCCCTGCTTATCGATCGCACCCAACCGGGGCTGACTGAAGAAAATTTACTTATTGATGCGACTTCGATTTCTTTGACACAAGCGCCCGTCAAGCTGGAAGACTTGTTCGAAGGGCGATCGTCACTACCCGAAAGCTCGCATATGGTGCAAAATACCCATATTGTGTCGCACGGGGACACACAGGAGAAATAACATGTTGAAAGTCAGTGAAATCCTACGCGTGAAGGGGCACACGCTATATACCGCCACGCCAGACATGCCCATCTTGCAAGCACTCGAAACCATGAGCGAGCAAGATATCGGCTCACTTGTCATTATGGATCATGGCGAACTGACGGGCATGCTCACCTTTCGGGAAATCATCCGCCATTTGCACGATAATCACGGCAACACGGGCACACACACTGTTCGCAGCATTATGGACGACGCCCCGGTCAGCGTGTCGCCCAATACCAGCGCAGACGAAGTCCAGCGCTTAATGCTGGAAAAGCACGCCCGCTATATTCCGGTCATGGATGGGCCTACGCTAATGGGCGTGATTTCTTTCTACGACATGGCCCAGGCTATCGTGGCCGCCCAGGCCTTCGAAAACAATATGCTCAAAGCCTATATACGCGATTGGCCGTCCGATTCCGAGGCTGCCAGTTCGTAACCGGCTTCGCTGGTGCGCAACACCAGGTCGGACCAGGCCCGCTCGATAAGCCGAGGGTCGTTGGCATTCAATTGCGAATGGTCGGATAAGGTGCGTCGCCAAAGGCGCGCGCCTTGTCGGCCGCTCATCCATCCCAGCATGGAACGCACAATAAGCCGCAAAGGCACCCCTTTTTCTATTTCCCCGCCCGCATACTGCACCATCGCCTGCACGACTTGTGCCGGTTCCGGCAGCGTCATTGCCGGGTAGCATGCGCGCGTAATATCCGACAGTACGCCAGGGTTATGCCAGGCTGCTCGTCCCAGCATGACGCCATCGAACTGGGCCATCAGCGCGACAGCGTGACTGGTTTCAGTAATGCCGCCGTTAAGCACAATCGTGCAATCTGGAAAATCCGCCTTCAGGCGCGCTGCGGCATCGTATCGCAATGGCGGCTTTTCCCGGTTGTCTTTGGGCGATAGCCCTTTCAGTACGGCATTGCGGGCGTGCACAATGAACACCCGGCAACCTGTGTCGTAGATTTGCCCGACGAAGTCGCGCACAAACTCGTACGAATCGTTGTAATCCAGTCCCAGGCGATGCTTAACCGTCACGGGGATCGATACGGCGTCTTGCATGGCCTTCATCCCATCGGCTACCAGGCCGGGCTCTGCCATCAGACAGGCGCCGAACGCGCCCCGCTGCACCCGTTCCGACGGGCACCCGCAGTTCAGGTTGATTTCGTTGTAACCCCATTGTTCGCCAAGGCGAGCGGACTCGGCTAGCGCTTCGGGCTCACTGCCGCCCAATTGCAAGGCAACCGGTTCTTCAGCCGGATCGAAATCCAGATGGCGCGCCACTTTTCCATGCAAAAGCGCGCCGGTCGTGATCATTTCGGTATAAAGCCGCGCATGCGGCGCCAACAGGCGATGAAAGTACCGGCAATGCCGGTCCGTCACATCGATCATGGGCGCCACGCAAAGGCGCCAATCGGCTGCGGGTTCATGGGCAGGCAAAGCAAAAATCGCGTGTTTTTCAGTGGTCACAGTAATAAGGGGGCTTGGCCCTGGAAATCAGCATCAGGCCGTATTTTCGGACATTTTCGGAATTTCAGCAGGAAAGTCTGCCGGATCGCGTAAACGCCACAGTCGCAGGGCTAAGTGGACCTCTAGTGCCCGCGCACAATCGCGCCATGCACCTAACAGGGAATCCAGCGCCCCTAGCCGCTGATGCAAGGTATTGATATGTATGCACATGGCTTTAGCGGCATTTCTGGCGTTATAACCATGGTCCAGATAAATCAGTAAGGTTCGGGCCAGTTCCGCCTGGCGTGGCCCGCTCCCCTGATACAGTCGGCCTAGCGCCGATTGCAAAAAGAGTTCGATTTCTTCAGTGCCTTGCTGCCCAAACAAAGACGAATACAGGATCAACTCGCGTTCCTGGAATATGGCGTTGCGGCGATTCAAGGCATTCAGAAACTCAAGGCAACGGCTAGCCGATAAAAAGGCCGCAGGAATAGCAGAGGGATCGACCACTTCTTGCGTCAGCACGCCAGTAAAAGACAAACGACGCTCGCCAAAATAATGCTTAAGCGCCCGCTCCAGGCTGGCGCAAGCCTCCCGGTTAACCACAAACGTCACTACTCCGCTAACGTCATCAAACAATGCCCCGGAGGCCTGCAAGACAGGACGCAACTGCGTAACCACGTAAGCTGTCTCATCCGCCAGCATCCTGATCAGCACCATATTTATCGGCTTGGACAAATCCAGCCCATAAGCCAGCGCCTGCTGGGCCAATGGCGCCAGATTGCTTTGCGGGTGCAGGACTAAACGACGTAGGACCACGGGGATATCCGTCAGGACCGTCGTTTCCCGACGCTCTTTAAGCAGTAATACGATGCCCGTCACCATAGAGCTACGCTCGAAAATCCGGACAGCCACCTCATTCAGTTCGACGGCAGTATGGATAATCAGACCGCCCAGCAGCCCCGAGCCGCCAGTCACAGCCGAAACTCGGCAAACATGGCCCGCCACGGAAAACGCGTTTACAGAACGGCCCAGGCGGCGACTTTGGGCCAACGCGGCATGTATCCGGTCGTCAATCCAATATTTGCGATCCATTGGCCCAGCGCCCTGCACATCCGTTAACTGATATTCCGGACTGCTTGCCGAGCAAACTTCATGCTCACCGCCGTCGCAAACACTCACATGGCCATCAAGACGGCCCGCCACCATCGTGCAGATATCGCGCAGATCCCCGCCACGCGCCACAAGCGCGATGAGTTGCTCGTGGGCTTCGGCCGCAGCGCGCGTATCGGCGGTTTGCTTGCTTAGCAGGGCATTCGTCGCGCTGGCCTGCTGCAGCGCTTGTTGCGCCTGCTCGAACAGCCGGGCGTTGCCAATCGCGACGGAAGCATGGGCAGCCAACGTGGAGAGTATCGACATCTCCCAGGTCAGATAAGAACGAACATAGCGTTCACCAACAAACAGCACGCCTATGACCACTCCACCTGCCAAGAGCGGAACACCTAGAATGGATTTGATATTTTCGTCATCCATGGCGGAATCTATCAGGCCGTTATGGATAAACCTGCCATCGGCCCCGTAATCGGACGACGAGTACGGAGCCCGGTTGCGCGCAACGAAACCGCAAACGCCCACGTCCAACCCGATACGGACCTGCTTGAATTTTTCGGAGAAGGCTCCATCCGTTGCGCGAACATAAAAATCGCCTCGCTGCTCGTCATAGATGGACAAATACCCAACATCGCAGCCCACTAGCTTGCGCGCCCTCTGGACGATAGCCTGCAAAACACAATCCAGGTCTGTCAGGGCCGTAAGGTCTTGCGCGGTTTCAATCACTGCCAATAGGCCGCGCTCCCGCAATTGATGCAGTTCAAAACGCTCTCGGATCGTGATGCCCATTTCCATGCTGTGGATAAGGCGATCTTTTTCCGGACCGTCGGGCAGCAAACGGGCCTCATCCAGCAAGGGCGTCAGCATCTGCCTATCTTCGCCGTGATACAGCAGGCGTATCAGGCGCGCCTCCAGTTCATCGGGCCTAGCCAAGGTATCCGTTGCAAATGGGTCTAGATCAGCTTGCATCCTATGCCCTTATGGATGTTGTGCACATACTTTTGTCTCTGATGTGTTCACTTATAGCATGTGCATTTTGAAATGCGCTACCTATACTCATTCCAACCTTCTCACATCCCCCTTCGGTTGGACCCTTACTACTATGACTCCTGATTCGCGCATCCCCAACTTTCGTACGCTTGAACCAGCGCAACGCCTTGAGCATATTGCCAGCGCAGCACAATTAACAGCCCAGGAGCGCAAGCTCCTGGGCGAGCCTGGCGCTCTGCCCTTATCGACCGCCAATGGCATGATAGAAAATGTCGTCGGCACCTTTGAACTGCCTTACGCTATTGCGAGCAACTTTCAAATTAATGGCAAAGATAGGCTGGTGCCCATGGTGGTCGAGGAGCCCTCTGTGGTCGCGGCTGCCAGCTATATGGCCAAACTGGTGCGCGAAGTCGGCGGATTCCAGACCTCAAGCACGGGGCCGTTGATGCGGGCCCAAGTCCAGGTCATGAATATCTCCGACCCCTATGGAGCGCGGCTCGCGATTTTGCAACACAAGCAGGAAATTATCGAAATTGCCAATAGCCGCGACCGCATCCTGGTCGGGCTGGGAGGCGGCTGTCAGGATATTGAAGTGCATGTGTTCCCAGACACCCCCAGGGGGGCAATGGTAGTGGCCCATCTTATTGTCGACGTGCGCGACGCCATGGGCGCCAATACCGTCAACACCATGGCCGAAGCCGTAGCGGGCCACATAGAACAAATCACCGGCGGGCGCGTGCGCTTGCGCATATTGTCCAACCTGGCCGATTTGCGCCTGGCGCGCGCCCGTGTGCAACTTCCCGCCTCTATTCTGCACAGCAAGGACTACAGCGGACAAGACGTCATCGAAGGCATCATGGATGCCTACGCCTTTGCAGCCATTGATCCCTATCGCGCCGCCACCCATAACAAAGGCATCATGAACGGCATCGATCCCGTAATTGTTGCAACAGGAAACGACTGGCGTGCGGTAGAAGCGGGTGCACACGCCTATGCCTGCCGTCAGGGCCGCTACACATCATTAAGCACATGGGAAATTGCCCGTAACGGCGATTTGGTGGGAACCCTGGAAATGCCTATGCCGGTCGGCCTGGTCGGGGGCGCCACTAAAACCCATCCGCTGGCTCAGCTTTCGTTGAAAATCATGAACGTTTCGAGCGCGCAAGAACTGGCCGAAATTGCCGTCGCGGTAGGCCTGGCTCAGAACATGGCAGCCTTGCGTGCGCTGTCCACCGAAGGCATACAGCGCGGCCATATGGCGCTGCATGCCCGCAATATCGCCATGGCGGCGGGCGCCAAAGGCGCAGAGGTGGACTGGGTAGTGCAGGAAATGGTGAAGGCCAAAGATGTGCGCGTCGACCTGGCCATGCAGTTGCTGCAGAGCCGCAGCGGCAAGTCGTAAAGTAAGCCAAAAATAATCAAATTAATACCTGGAGACAAAAAATGAAAAAACCACTGTTCCTCTTAAGCACCATGGCCCTCATTGTGGCCACAACCTTGGGCTATGCGCATGCGCAAGGCGCGCAAGATGTCGTGCGCATCGGATTCATTACCGACATGTCGGGTCCTTACGCCGATACCGACGGTCCCGGCGGCCTTGAGGCCATCAAGATGGCCGTGCAAGACGCCGGCGGCCAGGTGCTAGGCAAGAAAATAGAAATCCTTTCTGTCGACCATCAAAACAAGCCGGAAATTGCCTCGGCGCGAGCGCGAGAATGGATAGATCAACAAGGACTTACTCTGCTGATCGGCGGCGTAAACTCAGCAGCCGGCTTGGCCATGAACACCATCATCGCCGAGAAAAAAATTCCCTATATCAATATCGGCGCTGCAACCGCGCGCCTGACCAACGAAGACTGCACACCCTACACCATTCATTATGAATACGACACCGTCGCCCTGGCCAAAGGCACCGGTTCGGCGGTGATCAAACAGGGCGGAAAGTCCTGGTACTTCCTGGTGGCCGATTACGCTTTCGGCCATTCGCTCGAAAACGATACCAGCGCCGTCATCAAAGCCAATGGCGGCACCGTGGCGGGTTCAGTCAGGCATCCGCCCAATTCGTCAGACATGTCGTCCTACATTCTCCAGGCCAAAGCCTCTAAAGCCCAGGTCCTGGGCTTGGCCAATGCCGGTTCCGACACGATCAATTCCATCAAAGCCGCTAATGATTTCGGCCTGACCAACGATATGAAGTTGGTCGGCCTGTTGATGACCATTAATGACATCCACGGCTTGGGGTTGCCTGTCGCGCAAAAGCTATTAATGACCGACAGTTGGTACTGGGACAAAGACGACGCTTCGCGCCAGTTTGCACAGCGCTTCTATAGCACTATGAAAAAAATGCCCAGTACACACCAGGTTGCCGCCTACTCGGCAACCCGCAGCTATCTGAAAGCCGTCGAGGCTGCCAAGACCACGGATTCGGACGCAGTCATGAAAGCGTTGAAAAGCATGAAGATAGACGACGTCTATACGAAGGGCTATATCCGCGCCGATGGCCGCTATATTCACGATATGTATCTGATGCAGGTCAAGACCCCGCAAGAGTCCACCAAGCCCTGGGACTATATGAAGATAGTGGCCACCATCCCGGGAGAAGAGGCATTTACCAACGTCGCTGACTCTACCTGCAACTTGCTTAAAAAATAAGCCTCGCCACACAAACTTCCAACCTCGACTAAAATCAAGAGCCCCCGACCTGGCGGGCTTTTTATTTATCCACGGTTTACCCAAGCAGAGTTTGTAATCTATGGCCGTTTTTACCCCCGTCAGCGACAGTGATGTACGCGAGCTTTTAGGCCGCTACTCGTTGGGCGAGCTGGTTTCCCTACGCGGCATTACCGCCGGCATCGAAAACACCAATTATTTCCTGACCACGACGCAAGGCGAATATGTGCTGACCTTGTTCGAAGTCCTGACTTACGAACAATTGCCGTTCTATATAGAGCTCATGCACCACTTGGCCGAACGGCAAATACCAGTGCCTCAGCCGCAAACCTTGCGTGACGGCACTCGCTTGACTGTCCTGCATGGCAAGCCTTGCGCAATTGTTACCCGGCTATCGGGCGGCTACGAACCCGCCCCCAGCCCCGCACACTGCGCCCTGGCAGGCGAAACCCTGGCGCGCGCCCACCTGGCCGCCCAAGACTTCGGTATCAAGCAGCCCAATTTACGCGGCCTGCCATGGTGGCAAGCGACCATACCCAAAGTCCTGCCGTTCTTAAGCAGCGAGCAGTCAGCGCTAATCCAGCAAACGCTAGCCGAACAAACCACATTCGCCGCAAGTTCCGACTATCTAGCCCTGCCTAGTGGCCCCGCACACTGCGACCTGTTCCGCGATAACGTGCTGTTTGACGGCACTTTCGAAATGCCCCGCATGGGCGGCTTCATCGACTTTTATTTTGCCGGATGCGACACTTGGCTATTCGATGTGGCGGTAAGCGTGAACGATTGGTGCATCGAACGCAATACCGGTGTCTTTGAAATCGATAAGCTACAGTCCTGGTTAAGCGCCTACGCTGCGGTACGCCCTTTTACGGCCGAAGAAAGAACAGCATGGCCTATCTTGCTGCAAGCGGCCGCCTTGCGGTTCTGGGTGTCCCGCCTATACGATTTTTATCTGCCGCGCCCTGCTCAAACGCTAAAGCCGCACGACCCACGGCACTTCGAACGCATTTTGCACGAACGCCGACTAACTGCCGCGTTGACGCTTCCTTAAGCCAAACCGTTATTATTGAACTATGCTCCTTTGAGCAATCACCATAGACACTTACTGCGTCTTCAGGAAGATCCTCCCATTATGCAAGCTGCCATCCTTCCCATTACATCCGGCTGGATCTGGATACAAGATGGATTCAAGCTCTTCAAGCGCCAGCCCATGGCGATGTTTTTCTGGAGTCTGATGACAGGGTTTTTGATTACTGTCAGCTATCTGATTCCGCTGCTGGGGCAAATGGCGCTGATTGCCGGCACTCCTCTGCTGACTTTCATTACGCTGTGCGCCTGTCGAAATATCGCCAACGACCGCCCTATGCTGCTGTCGATGTGGCTGGAGCCTTTGCGGGATGGCGCTACGCGCAAGCGTCTGTTCGGACTGGGCTTTGCCTACCTGGCCAGTTGCCTGGCCGGCGGCTTCCTGGCCACCTTGCCATTTATCGATGGCCTGATGAGCGCTATCAACACGGAAGGCAACATCGACGAAAACGTGTTGATTACGGCAATGCGCGGGCCGTTTATTACTTTCGCGCTGCTATATGTGGTGATTTCCGCATTGTTCTGGCATGCGCCGGCCCTGATAGGCTGGCATCGCATCAAAATAACTCAGGCACTGTTTTTTTCCATGGTGGCCTGCTGGCGAAATAAACTGCCTTTCCTCGCCTACGGGGTCAGCTGGGCGGCGATTTTCTTTGCGGTACAGACGGTGGGCTCATTTTTGACCGTGCTGGGACTATCCCCCGGCATGGTGCAAATGCTGCTTACGCCGGTGAATATTGTGGTGGCGGCTGTGTTGTATTGCAGTTTTTATCCGGCTTATATCAGTGTGTTCGGGGCTAACTACCCAGCATCTGATGCAAAGCCGGAACAGCATCCGGACAACGTATAAACATAGATGACCCACCGCTACGATTCGTCCAGCAAGCCTTTGTCTTCCAGCAGTTGCAGGCTATCGGGTCCTTCGTCTTCGTCGCTGTCGAAGATATCGACGCCATCCAGCATATAAGCACGCAATAATTCGTCGACGGCGCCCGCGTCGTTCAGGCGAACCAGCGTCTTGCCCAGCATGTAGTGAATAAATGCATTGCCCTGCCCATCCGGGCAGTTCAGTGCATTGAGCAAAGCATCCTTAGCCATGCCATAGTCACCCGACTGGTAATAAGCCTCGCCCAAAGAGGCGTGTAGCCACGTCGCCGCTTCCCAATCCTGTTGAGGATGCGGAATCAGGGCCAGCGCCTGAAGCCATTGTTCAATGGCCCCGGAATAATCGCCCTCATCGCTGCAGTTATTGCCTGCCTCGGACAGGTTTTCTATTTGTTCGTAGAGCTCGTCAGGGAGTTCCATCATTTTCCTTTCTTCGATTTCGCCCTATCCAGATAGAAAGCCAGATACTCGGGCTTCTCTTCCTGGAAGGGGCGGCTTTTATATTCTTTGAACAGGCTCTCGAACAGCGCATAAGCCTCGTCCAGCTCGCCCGCTTCGTAATGGATGGTGGCCGCTACAAATTCAACGTGGGGATCCGGCTCGGGCCCATAGGCCTCGCGGGCCATGGGTAACCAGTCCTTCGCCTTCTGTGCTTGTCCGATATTGCGATAGAAAACGGCAAGATCCACGGTCATCGACTGGGCGTGATCATAGGCCAGCTTCGGGTCCGGAATACTGTTCCAAGCCGCCAGAAAATACTTTTCGGCAGCGGCGATATCGCCGTCTTGTTCAGCCTTGGCGCTAAGCGCGCCGTATTCGTAGAGTTTCTCTTCCGCCTGTGGCGGCAACGGTAGAATATCTGCCATGTGATGTGTCCCGCCTACCTAGAAAGGTGGCAAATAGGTCTCTTTAAGTTTAGCTCCCGCAGAGCGGTTCAAGCGAAAGTGATCCAGTATATAGTTGTCCGGATCGCGCATCCAGCGCCTGACTTCAGGCGATTTTGGCCCTAAGCGGCGCCCTACCTGGTTCCACCACGACACAGCATCTTTTGGAAAGTGCGCCATATCGGCTTCTTTTAGCGGATACCACTTGTCGTTGGACGCCTTGAATTGCGTTTCGCCTCTGGGCGTTTTGCGCAGCTTGCCTTCCGCGCGCATGCGGTCCTGTACTTTTCGTCCGGTGGCAGACTTTTTCCCCGGCGTCCTGCCCAGGAATCGTTCACGCAGACTGATCTTGCGCGGCTTGGCACCGTTGGCCGGCGCCGTCTTGGCTTGCTTGCCGCCCTTGGCGGCCTTGCCCGCGCTACCGCCTTTACCGGCTCCGCCGCGACCCGCACCTCCGCCTCCGCCCTTGCCGGCACCCCCGCCACCCTTGCCACTGCCTGCTCCAAGCAAAACCACTTTGATCTGGCTAGGGACGACACGCGCACCCAAGGCATTGCAGCGGTTCTGAACTGCCAGGCTTGTCAAACGAGTGGCCGGAATGCATTTGAACAGCACATTGGGCACGCAGGTAATATGACGCGAAGGCCCCATCACCGACGGCGAAATCAGCCCCAGGGCCAACCCGGCATTATCGCCATTGGTCAGCGGCACCGTCGTCAGCAAATTATGCGCAGGCATCCCCATCAACAGAATATTCCAGGCGTTCGGAATACCCATGGGACCCAGCGCCAGATTGGGATACGGGATGGGCAGCAATGCGGGCGGTGTCTTGCAAATATCGGGAAACGCCAGGTCCAGCCCCATCAACTGACAGTTTGCAAACATGTAGATTGCTTCCTTTACCTTCCGGCCCGCAGCGCGGTCGGGCGCCCGGCGGACCATTGCTCGGCTTCAAATAAGAGAGGGTCGTTTTCCAATAGGCCTGTCCGGTCTCCCCAACGCGTATCGGCGATCAGCGCACGATGAAACTGGGTACGCATAAAGCGGCTGCCGCGGAAATCGGCGCGCGACAGATCCGCGTAGGAAAAATCGGCGTACTCCAGCTCGGCATTCTTGAACAAAGCGCGGTCACAACGCGCTCGATGCAGAATGCACTGTGTAAGGTCAGCGCCACTGAAGTCCACTTGATCTAGAAAGGCGTCAGCCCAAAGGCTTTGAGCAAATTGCCCGCCCTGGCATTGGCTGCCTCGCATGTCGGCGTGTACAAATAATGCGCGGGGTGCGCGCGCGCCGATCAGCGTGGCGTCTTTCATCGACGCCCCCTTGAAGCTGGTCTGCCCCAGCAACGCATCCTGAAAGTTACAGCCATCAAGCTGGCAATCCGTCAGTTGGCAACGCAACAGCGTCTGCCCCCGTAAATCCTGGCCCGACATATTGACCTCGACGCACACTACACTCTCCCAGTGTGCCTCGGTCAATATGACTTGCGTCAAATCACTGCGAAAGAACAGTACATGCTCCTGCCGGGTCTGGCTCATATCGGCGTTGCCCCATGTGCACTCGGTAAAGGTCGAGCGCTCGATCTGTGCGCCCGCCAGATTGCTGCCAGTCATGTCCGTCCTGACGAAATTGACCGAGACCAGCGCTGTTTCGCCAAGATCCAGATCGATAGCCCGGCAGTCGGACCAAGTCATTTCTTCGACGCGCGCTACGCGCATCCTGGCACGGCTGGCATCACAACGATGAAACACACATTGATCCAGCTGAGCGTCTTCCCATCGCGTGTCCTGCAACTGACATTCGCTGAACTGGCTGTCGCGCAGATCCATGCCTTCCAGGCTCATGCCGCGCAAGTCGCAACGAATCAAAATGGCGCCAGCATAATCACCAGGCGTCAGTTGCAGTTGACGCAGGTCCAGATCGACCAGCGCATCGCCGCCTTTGATGCGCTCCCGAAAGGTTTCCGGCGTCATGCCCCGCTCCCTGCCTGCGCGGCCTTGGGCAGGGTTTTGGCCCACTTGACGTAAGCCCCTGCGGTACGGGTGCTGGACTCCATTATGGTCTGCGAAATATCCGTCCGAAACAGGTTAGCGCCACGCAGATCGGCAAATCGAAATTCGCTCTTTTGCATTAACGCATCGATCAAGTCAGACTCGCGCAGGTCGGCGCCTGTCAAATCTGTTTCCATAAATAGTGAACCGCTTGCATCGCAGCGCAGCAGGCTCGCATCTTTCAGATTCGCCTCGGACAAATCACAGTTTTTAAGCCGCGCGCCATCAAAGTTAGTCTGCGCCAAATCCAGGCTGCGCAAGCTGCACTCTTCCAGCCAGGCATCGGTAAACACAGCGGCGGTCAAGTCTGTCTGGACGGCACAGCAAGTCGTCATGCGGCTCTGCGCATAACGCGGTGGGGTCAAGAACACACTCTGGACCCAGGCGCAGGCGGTCAAGGTGGCGCGGCTGTAATCCGCGTTTTCCAATCCGCAATCCACCCACACCACACGATGCAGGACCGCCTCGGGAAAAACAACGCGCTCAAAACGCGCTTGTTGCCAGAACGTCACGCTATCCAGCTTGGCCTGCTCAAAGCTGCAATCCACGAACTCGGTTCCGGCTGGCGAGCATCCCTTGAACGAGGCCCGCGTAAAACTGCAGCGCGCGAACAGCGCACGATCCAGTATGGTTTCGTTAAAGTCGGCACCGTCGAAGCAAGTTGACTGAACCAAGGCCTCGCCCAAGTTGGCTTCGCACAGGATCGCGTCGCTCAGGTCCGCTCCCTGCAGTTGGGCGCGCGCGAGGACAGCTTGGGTAAGATCAGCACCTGTCAGCTTGACGCCACGCAAGTTTGCCATTTCCATCCATACACCATGGCATCGAGCATGCGATAAATCCATGCCCGACAAATCGACGCCGGTCAGATCAAGGCCCGACAGATCGCGACTGCCCTGCATCAGGCTTTGAACTCGGCGGCGCATGCGCACGCTGCGCCCGCCAAGCGCGGCTTCCGCTGGCGCCTGATGGTGCGCGGCATGCCGGTAAAGCAGAGCCAGCTTGTTCTGAGCATCATCTTGCATTGCTTGCAGCTTTGCTGCGCTCATGCCGCCAGCCCCTCGTTTGTCGGCATCGCGAGCCATCGAACGCATAGTTGCCATACCTTCGTCCCGATCCAGCCGGGGCGGCCCACCCGCTTTTGCGGTATTCACGTCGGCCATCGTCGCCTCGGCCTGTGGCGTGTCCTTGAAGGCTTGCTTTAACCGCGCTTGAGACTCGCGCTGTTTTCTGAGCATATCCACTTTCATCAGACGAGTTTTCCGCCGCATGCTGCGGGCATAATCAGGCAAATCGTCCAGGGATTCCAATGGTGTGGGAACGGTTGCATCCAGCTGGTAATCGGCGGGGTTCTGACCAGCCTGCTCGGCTCGCGCCAGCATGTCGTGCTTAAGCGCCGCTGCACGCGCACGCTGATTGACCATTTGCGGCCTAGCCAACACGCCGCTACTGGCTGCTTGGAAGTCATCACCACTCAATGCTTGCTCCGGCAACAAATCCTTGTCGCGCAATGCGTACAGGGGGCCCGAATCGCGAGGCAGGCGCTGTGCCAAAACCTTGCTGTAATACGCCTGACTACGCGCCGCGCCATCCAGGGATTCCAACGCAGGCATGATGCAGGCGACATCAGAGGCATCATCGGTCGACACCGGCGCGGCACCATGAAAGATCAGCAACACACGCTCTCGGTCCGGAAAAAACCATGCCGTCGTGTGCCGCATACTGATTTCTTCCAGCGCCTCGTTATTGTGGCGCTGGAAGAAACAACGCGCTCGCCAGGCTGGCAGATGCCCTTGCAGGCAAGCCTGGTCCGGATGCATGTTCCAGATTTCGTAACCGGCCGCAGCGCTTATTTCCGGCTGCCCGACTAACCACTGGTCCGCAGACGCGGTGTTGAAAAAATGGGGATCCAGTGTATCGGGCAGGCCCGGGAAACCGTTATTCAACCATTGATCGTCGTAGCTGCCCGCACGCTTGAAACGCTGGGGCCGAGCCGGAGAGACCGGCCCGAAAGACACGGGCACACCCACCTGCCCTTCCCGCGTAAGCCGCTGCTCCAGGGCCTCCACATTCGGCACGCGCCAGACGCCATCCACGTCGCGCGCAGCGCCCAACCCGTTCTCATTATCGGGAAACCCCGGCCCGCCATAGGTATGGCGCCAATTCAAAGGGACACCTTGCACAACAGCAGCCTTGCTCATGCCGCCCTGCCCCCAGCTCCTGTCACCATGCACGATCAGGCTTTTTTCAAGGTAATCCAGGCGCGCCCTGACAGCAACACGCCCCGGATCAGACGCGTCGTGCGACCAAGCTTTGCCCGACACCAAAAACTCGGCGCAAGGTTTGGGTATCCCCAGATCCAGTACCTCGTCCTCATCCAGTTCCTGGCTAGAAATTTTCCAGAGATCGGCTTCCATCACCAGCGTTGGATCAGGGGCCAGTGTGGCCATCGCCAATACGGATACGCCCAGTTGATGCTGCCCACGGTACTGATATGGCCGGGTCAGGATGCCCAGTCTTAACGGCTTGATGATGCGCATGATTCGAATTTTTCTCCGTGCCGCTACTGGACCTGGATTGGCGTCTGGCGCCGGTCAATCGCTAACTTTGACGGCTCATCCCGGTGATACAGCACGTGCACTGTCTTGCCGCTGGCGAAAGTGGGCAATAAAGCGTCTTCGACCCATACCTCCAGCTCGACAGCACGATCAACGCTATCGGCCTCGCTAAGCAAAAGCTTCAGTTTCAGCTTGGTTTGGCGCATGGTCGTCGTTTCCTGGGTAGCCAGCCGGCGGATTTCCACGACCTTTCCGCATGCGCGGACAGCTTGGCTGTCGCCGGCCAACTGCCGGGCCAGCTTCTCTTCCGCCTCGGGGAGAAAGCTTTTTGCCACGATCACGGCAAAGAAGGCCACAAATGCCAACGTCGCCCAAATCGTCCAGGTCGGAAGCCCGTCTTTGACGAACCAGAATACAAACCAGCCACCGCACAGCAAAGCGACGGCCGCTACCCTCAATATGATGACGCTCTCACGTGTCATGCCTGTTGTCGACCCCATAATTTATCTGTGTTTCCTGGCAGCATTCCTGATTCGCATCACGTAAATAGACTGACCACCTTGCTGACGATGTGCGCCCCGCCCGTGCGGATCTCGGCGGCGGCCGTACCAGCCAGTTTGACCACCTTCTGAGTAATCTTGATCTGCCCGCCTTCGTTCTTGAAATCGTAATAATCCAACTTCAAGACAGCCCATTGCAGGTTCACGCCATAGGCTTGCCCCCTGACTCCCCAGGCATCGGCCGAGACCCCCACCACGGACAACCGGGCCGGCGTTCCCCTCATATAGCTCGCCTGCCAGAAGGACGAGGGTCCAGTATTATTCAGCGTCCAGGAAGGTGTGGTCACCGTAATGCTTGTCGCTGCGTTGACCGCAACGTCGCCCGTCACTGTTTTCGTCAACGTGCCGGTAAGCGTACTGGTGGTATCACCAGTTACCGTATGGGTCACAGCGCCCGTAATCGTGTCCACGATGTCACCAGTAATCGTGCGCGTCACGCTGCCGGTTGTTGTCTGTGTGAGGTCGCCGGTAATGGTTTCGTCCACGGTGCCAGTGGTCGTGTCTACTACCGGTCCGGTGATGGTGCGCGTCACATCACCCGTCGTGGTCTGTGTCAGGTTGCCGGTGATCGTCTCGTCGACATTGCCGGTAATTGTTTCGATCACGTTGCCCGTCACACTGCGGGTTTCATCACCAGTAATTGTTTCATTGACCGCGCCAGTCACCGTACGATCGGCTCCAGCCATGAACGTCTCGGTTTCCTGGGCATGCGTAGTGCTGGTCCGCGCACCGGTCACCGTCAGTGTGTCGTTGCCCGTAATAATCGTGTCGCGGTTGCCGTCAACGGTATGCAGCTCATTGGCTTCGACTTCGGTCGTCAGGTCGCGTTCGGCATGCAGCCAGATACGTTCACTGCCTGCCATGTCCTCAAACATCAGGGCGTTGGCGGCATTCCGGTCGCCATCTTTTGAACGGCTAAGAAAGCCGCTTTGCGTGGCATTGCCAGGCAGGTCCCACGGGGGCATGTTGCTGGCGTTAAAAACCCGGCCAATAACAATGGGCCTATCGGGATGTCCGCCAATAAAATCAACAATGACTTCATCATTGACACGGGGCAACTGAATGCCGCCGAACCCACCTCCCGCCCAAGGGCTGGATACCCTCACCCAGCATGAACTATTTTCGTTCGTCTTGCCATAACGATCCCAGCGAAACTGAACCTTCACGCAGCCATAACGGTCTGTCCAGATTTGTTCACCAGGTTTTCCCACGACTTTGGCAGTCTGCGGGCCATGGGTACGGGGCAAAGGCGTATTGCGCGCGGGCCTAAACGGAATGCTTGCGGGAATTGCCGCGAAATCCACTTCAAACTGGCTATCCCCGGCTTCGACACTGGAATAATCGTTCTCGCTCACGCGATACACCACTTTCTGGATCAGATACTCGCGATTCTCAGCAAGGCGCGGATGATTGACCAGTGTCAACAAACGGCCCGGCGCCAGTGCGCGGGCGTTGCTGTGGCCAGTTATCTGTGACTGCTGCGCCTGCAGTGCTTCCAGCCGCACCCGCGAGTAATGTTCGCCTTGATCCGGTTCGGTGTAGCCGCCCATCCACTCATATACCTCCAGGTCACCGTGCGAATAGGAACCCGGGTTGCTGCGCAATGCATCAAGGCTGGCCGCCGGCTTCTTGAAGTCGTAATCGACGGTAGCAAATCTGCCTGGGGTTACCTGCTCGGCCGGCTCCCAGCTCGAAATGTATTCCTTGTCTGACTGCACGACACGGTCCGGCCCAATATAGGGCAGCGACTCAAGACCGGGAAACGGACTGTGCTGAGCGATGTCATCGGTCAGCACCAATACATGCTTGCCGTCTTCGTGCCTGAACCAGTAATAAATCCCTTCGTGCTCCATCAAGCGGCTAATGAAAGCGAAATCGCTTTCCTCGTACTGGACGCAATACTCCCAGGTGCGATAGCTTCCGACAAGCTTAAATTCAGTGGGAAATCCGTAATCAGCCAATACTTCCCGAATCACATCCGGCACGGACTTTTCCTGGAAAATCTTGCTGTCGCTGGTTTGCGTCAGGTACCACAACCATGGTCGAACGACCGCACGGTACACGTAGTAGCGCGAGGTGGCGCTGGCGCGGCCAATCAGCTTGCAACGTGTGACCTGCCCATTCAAATAACGCGTGCCCGCCAAGCCCAGGTCAATATGCAAGGTCAGCGGCTGACTCAATAATTGCTTCAAATCCAGCGAATGCGACTCGGACAGCAGTTCTACATCAAACTCGAACAGCGTCGACAGCTCCTCTTCGCCATTGAGCGACCGGAACATCAATGTGTCACCGGGTAGCGACGTGCTGACTTTAACAATACGATTCACGCGTTTCTCTCCTGCCTGTTCCGGGCGCTTCAGCCCATATGAATCTGATCGGCATCGACCTTGACCAGGTCCGTACCGGTAACCAGCGTGTGCCGGGCATGCAGCCTGACGGTGTGCTCGGCCTGATAATCGATACGGCCCGCACGTACCTGCTCGGTGTCTTGCGTAAGTCGGAATACGTTATGAGCCAGCTGCGAAATGCGGTCCATGACGACCTCGCAAGCGCGCCCGATAAGACGCACCGAGCCCACCGTTAATCGGGCTCCCGCACCTAAATAGTCAAGCTCGCTCACGGTGCACTGGGCGGTGTCGGCCCGCATAGTCAATGCTGAGGTGTCCAACGCCATGCCCTCGCTCCCCTTGAGAGAAAGCGTTTGTGCCGCCTGCATCGAAATACTGCCGCCAGGACAAGCAATCACCATATCCCCCCGAGTTTCCAGGCGGGCGATTTCTGGTCGCGCCTGGCGGATGATTGCAATCAGAAAGGTCTGCTCAGGCACCGGGCCACTGATTAGCACCAGATCGCCCACACTTGGCGCCAGCAGGCAACTGGCCGCTCTTTCGACATGCCAGTCTGTTGTCTCGCAACGCACCACGCAATGTCCGCCGCTTTCGATCCGCGTCACCTTGCCCAGCAGTTGTACGGGGTCGTATGGCAACACGGCTGTTGTCTTGGCGGCGGTTCTCATTATCTGGCTCTCCTGAGTCACGGATCGGTGTTTGTAAGCAAGCAGCAGTATGGAAAGACAAAGCCTCAGTTTGATGACATGGATACTTATTTACTTCTCTTACGTTTTGACAACAATGTCTCTTCACGTCATAACGCGTTGAGCTCACTCAAAACTGTGCGAGATGGCCGTGGGCTTGCCGGCTTGCACAGTCAGTTGCTGTTGATAAGGCGGCAGATCACCGTTCACGACTTTTACGCGATATTGGCCTGGCTTAAGCGACAGGATCTTCACGGGTGGCGACACGCCTCGTGAAACTCCGTTTATAAAAACCTCTCCCCAGGGCAGAATCGACAACTGAACATTTACGTTACTGGCTGTAGTTGCCGG
>NZ_JBEBUX010000044.1:0-29204 GCF_040393045.1 Pollutimonas bauzanensis
CCATTCGCGAAGGCGGCCGTACGGTTGGCGCCGGTGTGGTTGCTACCATCATCAAGTAATAGTTAGCGTGGGCAGGGGCGGTATTGCCTCTGCCTAATTCGTTCTTTAGGAATTCCCATGAAAAACCAGAAAATCCGCATCCGTTTGAAAGCGTTTGATTACAAGCTGATCGATCAGTCGGCCGCCGAAATCGTTGAAACAGCCAAGCGCACGGGCGCGGTAGTGCGTGGTCCAGTGCCTCTGCCTACTCGTATTCGCCGCTACGACGTTTTGCGTTCACCGCACGTCAACAAGACATCGCGCGACCAGTTCGAAATGCGCACGCACCAGCGTCTTATGGACATCGTGGATCCAACAGATAAAACTGTTGACGCCCTGATGCGCCTGGACCTGCCCGCAGGTGTGGACGTGGAAATCGCTTTGCAGTAAGCTGTACACGGCGCCTATGGCGCGGTAAGTAAAAGACGCCATGCTTTCAGCATGGCGTTTTTTTTGTGCTGTTGCATCGTAAGCATGGCCGGCCCCGCTGGATTTCGGGCCTATTCAGTTCCGATTTACCAGGTCAAGGAGCCCGCCGGTGAAGAAATTGCACATTTTCTTTGGTATCGCCATGCTGGTGTTGTCGGGATTATGGCCATTGCAGGCTTATTCCCAAACGACTTCGTGCAATAACGGCCAGGTCGTCAAACTGGCCGATCAAGCATGGGAAAGCGCCAGTTTCACAACCAGCGTCATACGGCAAATTCTTGAGGACGGTTACGGGTGCAAGGCCGAGATCGTGCCTGGTACGACTGCCGCGATCGAATCGGCACTGGCGCAAAACGATTTGCAAATCATTGCGGAACTGTGGTCGGGCCGATCTCCCATTATCGAGAAGGCCATTAAGGGCGGCACAGTGCGAGTGGTGGGCGACACGCTGGCGGGTGGTGCAGAGCAGGGCTGGTACGTCCCGGAGTACGTGGTCAAGGGCGATGCTGAACGCGGAATCAAACCATTCGCGCCGGATCTGGATAGCTGGCAAGATTTACCAAAATACAAGTCGCTGTTCGTTGATCCGGAAGAGCCCGAAAAGGGGCGCTTTCTGAATTGCCCCACCGGCTGGGTTTGCGAAAAAACCAATAGCCGCTTGTTGGCGCTGCATGGTCTGGAGAAGGACTACACGAACTTTCGGGCGGGGACAGGGGCGGCGCTGGATTCCGCGATCAGTTCGGCATACGACCAGGGCAAGCCCATCTTGTTTTACTACTGGCAGCCTGCCGGCTTGATGGCCAAGTACAAATTTCACAAGATTGCGCAGGGGCCCTTCAATAAGGCGTGCTGGGACACGATAGTCAGCGGCGAGGGCAAGCTATGTCCGTCGGACTTTCTGGTGGCGCATCTGGCTGTGGGGGTTTCACAGCCCTTCGCCGATAGCAATCCCGAGTTGATCGCCTTTTTCGAACAACTCCGGTTCGAGCCCGCGCTACTGAACCAGATGATATTGCTGATGACGGAACAGCGGCTGCCGGGCGATGTGGTTGCCTCCCGGTTTTTACGCGAGCATCCCGATGTCTGGCGCCAATGGCTGCCGCCAGCAATCGCCTTGAAGATGTCCGCCAAGCTGGGTACTGATCAGGCCGGCAGCACGGCCGATGACGCGGCAACCCACAGCATATTTCCACATTGGTCGGGCGCGGAGTTCGTCAATCGACAGCTGATGGGAATGGTCAAGGCTTATGGCGCAAGCTTTCGCCAACTCAGCGATTTCATGTTGACCGCGATCTTGCTGCCGGTAGAACGCACGATGCAGCTCATCCCAGCGTGGGTGTTCTTGATACTGGTGGCCGTCTTATCTTGGCATGCGACGCGCAAGCCTGTTGCGACTATCTTGTATGTCGTGTGTTTGTACGCAATAGGCGTGGTCGGTTTGTGGGACAAGCTGATCCAGACGTTTTCCCTGGTGTTGGTGTCCACGGCGATCTCGATAGTGATTGGTGTTCCTGCCGGCATTATCTCGGCACGCAGCCGCATCTTGCGCCGCGTCCTGACTCCTGTCCTGGATGTCATGCAGACCTTGCCCAGCTTCGTCTACCTGATTCCAGTGCTGATGCTGTTCGGTCTGGGCAAAGTCCCTGCGCTTTTCGCGACCATTATCTACGCCGTACCCCCGCTTATCAGGCTGACCACGCTGGGCTTGCGCCAGGTCGACCCGAATGTGATGGAGGCCGCGCAGGCCTTTGGGGTAACCCGTTGGCAAATGTTGCTCAGGGTCACCTTGCCTCTAGCGCGCCCCAGCATCATGGCGGGTATCAATCAAACCACAATGATGGCATTGTCGATGGTGGTCGTGGCCTCCATGATCGGCGCGCGCGGGCTGGGCGAAGATGTGCTGGCAGGCATCCAGACGCTGGATGTCGGGCGTGGCCTGCAGGCCGGTGTGGCGATTGTGATTCTGGCCATAGTCATAGACCGGATTACACAGGCTTATGGTCAGCCGCGTCGTAGCCGGCGCAGGCTTCAAGGCCGGGAGGAGCTGTGATGTCCGACGTGAAAATTGAAATCCGCGACGTATATAAAGTATTTGGGCATCAGCAAGCGCAAGCCCAGGCGCTGGAGCTATTGCGGCAGGGCGCGGACAAGGCCACTGTGCAGGCGCAGACGCGGTGTAATGTCGGATTGGCCGGTGTCAGCGCCAGTATTCCTACTGGCCAGATATCTTGCATTATGGGCTTGTCGGGTTCAGGCAAGTCCACGCTAGTGCGCCACCTGAACCGCCTGATAGACCCTTCCGCGGGTGAAATTCTGGTTGATGGCCAGAATATTCTCGCTCTGAGTATGCCGGAGCTGCGCGAACTGCGCCGGCACAGCATCAGCATGGTGTTCCAAAGCTTCGGGCTGATGCCGCATCTGAATGTGATCGACAATGTGGCGTTCGGCCTTTATGTGCGGGGTGACAAGAAGACGCAGGCCAAACATGTGGCGACAAAGTGGCTGGAAAGGGTAGGCCTGGCCGACTATGCCACTCGCTATCCCGACGAGTTGTCCGGTGGGATGCGGCAACGGGTAGGGCTTGCCCGTGCGCTGGCCATCGACGCCGAAGTGTTGTTGATGGATGAGGCATTCTCGGCCCTGGATCCCCTGATCCGATACGAAATGCAAGATCAGTTGCTAAGCCTGCAGCAGCGGCTGAAAAAAACCATTGTGTTCATTACCCACGACATTGATGAAGCCCTGCGCCTGGGCCAACACATCGTGATTTTGCGTGACGGCAAGGTCGAGCAGGTTGGCACCCCGGATGATATCCGCCATCATCCCGCCAATGAGTATGTGGAACGGTTTGTGGTGCGGCGTGAATAAGCCAGTTCTCCCGCAATATAAACGGCTTCGGTGGCCCGGTCGTCGCCCATGGTCATTTGGATGAACAAGGCTTCTTCAATGTTTTCGCAATGCTGCATGCGAAAGTCGATGAGCGGCGTCGATTTCAAATCCAGCACCAGCAAGTCGGCTTCCATGCCCGGGGAGATGCTTCCTACTTTGTCTTCCAGATAAAGCGCCTGGGCTGCGCCCCGGGTCGCCAGATAGAATGCCTTGGCCGCCGACAGGGAATAATGACCTAACTGTCCTATCTTGTAGGCGGCGCCCATGGTTTGCAGCATGGAAAGCGTGGTGCCGGCGCCCACGTCGGTGGCCAGGCCCAGCCGTATTGGTTGATCTGCCTGTTTGGCGCGAGCGAAGTCGAACAGGCCGCTGCCAAGAAAGCTGTTGGAGGTAGGACAGTGCGACACTGCCGAGCCTGTTTGGGCAAGCTGTCGCCATTCAACATCTTCCAAATGGAGGGCGTGGCCAAAAATGGCGCGCGGCCCGACGAGTCCATAGTGGGAATAGACATCCAGATAGTTGTGCCGCTCAGGATAAAGACTTTTTACCCAGTCGACCTCGTGCTGGTTTTCGGCAATATGCGTTTGCATATGGGTATGGGGATGCTTCTTCCAAAGCGCCCCGGCCGCTTCCAGCTGCTGCGGCGTGCTGGATGGCGCAAACCGCGGCGTAATGGCATATGACAAACGATTAAGCCCATGCCAGCGGGTAATCAGCGCTTCGGACTGATCGTAGCCAGACTGGGCCGTATCAGTAAGCGCATCTGGAGCATTGCGGTCCATCAATACTTTTCCGGCGATCATGCGCATATTGCGTTTATCGGCCGCCTGGAAAAAGGCATCCACCGACCCGGGGTGCACGGTGCAGTACACGGACGCTGTCGTGGTGCCGGCACGCAGGCATTCCCCCAGGAAAAAATCGGACACCAATGTCGCATGATCGGCGTTAGCAAATTGCTGCTCGGTGACGAAGGTGTACTTGTTCAACCAGTCGATAAGCTGCTTGCCGTAGGCGCCGGTCATTTGCGTTTGCGGATAATGGACATGGGTATCGATAAATCCCGGCAATATCAGCGCGTCGCTGTACTGTTTGATGTTGTGGTCGCGCAGTTGTGTCTTGACTGCCTGGTAGTCGCCAAACGCCGTCACGATACCGTTTTCGATCAGGATCAAGCCATCTTGTTCATAGTGCAACGAGGCCTCGTCGCCATCGATAAAGGGATCGCCGCGAAAACTGAGCGCTGCACCTCGCAACGCCAGTCGTTTGTTTGGTTCCACCACAGACAAGGTCCCCTAATAATGTAAATGCTGACCGATAGTAATCCAGGGAATATCGTCGGCTGTTGCTTTTGGGATGTGGGGGTAAATCTTTCAGGGTATTTACCAATTCCCCACTTGCTCAGTCTATTGATTGCATGCTAAAGTGGCAAACTTGACCAAAAAAGTTTTGGATTCAAGAAATCGTGTATGTGGTGGGTTTACACATACGGTAATTAGCCCCGACCAATCGCAGTCGGGAATGGAGAAAACGATGTCGAACTCGACACCTACGCCTGCCGCCTATCGGCTGGGGCTGGTTGGGCGCAAAGTTGGCATGACCCGTATTTTCACCGAGGAAGGCGAGTCCATCCCGGTAACAGTACTGGACGTGTCGAACAACCGCGTTACCCAAGTCAAGTCACCAGAAGTCGATGGCTACGCGGCAGTGCAAGTTGCCTACGGCACCCGTCGCGCATCACGCGTGACCAAGCCACAGGCAGGGCACTATGCCAAAGCCGGCGCTGAAGCCGGCAGTATCCTTAAAGAATTCCGCCTAGACCCCGTCAAAGCTGCTGAATTTACAGCAGGTTCTGTCGTGGCCGTCGAAAGCCTATTCGAAGCAGGTCAAAAAGTGGACGTTACAGGCACCACGATCGGTAAAGGCTTTGCCGGCACCATCAAGCGCCACCACTTTACCGCGCAGCGTAACTCGCACGGTAACTCGCGTTCGCACCGCGTTCCGGGTTCTATCGGTCAAGCACAAGATCCAGGTCGTGTGTTCCCAGGCAAGAAAATGTCGGGCCACCTTGGCGATGTTACACGTACCACCCAAAATCTAGACATCGTTCGCGTCGACGCGGAACGTGGCTTGTTGCTGGTCAAGGGCGCAGTCCCCGGCCACAAGAACGCCAACGTTATCGTGCGTCCCGCCATCAAGATGTCGGCCAAGAAAGGAGCCTAATCATGGATATCAAGCTCCTTAATGACCAAGGTCAGTCCACGTCTACGTTTGACGCTCCCGATACGATTTTCGGCCGCGACTTCAACGAAGCGCTGGTGCACCAGATCGTTGTGGCGTTTCAGGCTAATGCCCGTAGCGGCAATCGTGCGCAAAAAGGCCGCGATACCGTCAGGCACAGCACGAAAAAGCCTTGGCGCCAAAAAGGTACCGGTCGCGCCCGTTCGGGTATGACTTCCTCGCCTATCTGGCGTGGGGGTGGTCGTGCGTTCCCGAATTCGCCTGAAGAAAACTTCACGCAAAAAGTTAACAAGAAAATGTATCGCGCCGGTATTCGTGCGATCCTTTCCCAGTTGGCTCGCGAAGATCGCATCTCCATCGTCGATACATTTGTTCTTGACGCGCCCAAAACTAAATTGGCCGCCGACAAGCTCAAGAGCATGGGTCTCGAATCGGTGCTGATCATTACCGATCTGCTCGACGAAAATCTGTACCTCGCAACGCGCAACCTGCCGCACGTTGCCGTGGTTGAACCGCGCTACGCCGATCCGCTGTCGTTGATCCACTACAAAAAAGTGCTGATCACCAAGCCGGCCATCGCTCAACTCGAGGAGATGTTGGGATGAAAGCCGAACGCTTATTGCAAATAATCCTGGCTCCAATCGTGACTGAAAAGGCCACGTTCGTTGCCGAAAAAAATCAGCAAATCGCTTTCCGTGTCGCCGCGGATGCAACCAAGCCCGAAATCAAGGCTGCCGTTGAACTGTTGTTCAAGGTAGAAGTTGAGTCGGTGCAGGTTTTGAACCGCAAGGGCAAAGAAAAGCGTTTTGGCCGTTTCATGGGTCGCCGCCGTAACGAGCGCAAAGCATATGTTTCGCTCAAAGACGGTCAGGAACTCGACTTTACGGAGGTGAATTAAATGGCACTCGTAAAAGTCAAGCCGACTTCGCCCGGCCGCCGTGGCATGATCAAGGTGGTAACGCCTGGTCTGCATAAAGGCGCGCCTTTTGAAGCTCTGCTCGAAAAGAAAACACGTGGTTCAGGCCGTAACAACAATGGTCACATCACTGTGCGCCATCGTGGTGGTGGTCACAAGCAGCATTACCGTCTGGTCGACTTCCGTCGCAACAAAGACGGCATTCCTGCGAAAGTTGAACGCCTGGAATACGATCCTAACCGTACTGCGCACATTGCTTTGTTGTGCTATGCCGACGGCGAGCGCCGCTACATCATCGCTCCCCGTGGCCTGGAAGTAGGCGCAACGCTGTTGTCCGGCCTGGATGCTCCCATCCGCTCCGGTAACACGCTGCCTATCCGCAACATTCCAGTGGGTTCCACCATTCACTGCATCGAAATGCTTCCGGGCAAGGGTGCACAAATGGCTCGCTCCGCCGGTGCTTCGGCTGTTCTGTTGGCTCGCGAAGGTACTTACGCTCAGGTGCGCTTGCGCTCCGGCGAAGTCCGCCGTGTCCACATCGACTGCCGTGCAACTATCGGTGAAGTCGGAAACGAAGAACATAGCTTGCGTCAAATCGGCAAAGCCGGTGCAATGCGCTGGCGTGGTGTACGTCCTACGGTCCGTGGCGTTGCCATGAACCCGGTCGATCACCCGCACGGTGGTGGTGAAGGTCGCACTGGTGAAGGTCGCGAACCGGTTTCCCCATGGGGTACTCCGGCCAAGGGCTTCAGAACCCGTCGTAATAAGCGCACAGACAATATGATTGTCTCGCGCCGCAAGCGCAAGTAAGGGGCGAACAATATGTCACGTTCGATCAAAAAAGGCCCATTCGTCGATGCGCATCTGATCAAAAAGATCGATGCGGCCGTCGAAGGCAAAGAGAAAAAGCCGATCAAAACCTGGTCGCGCCGTTCCACCATCCTGCCCGAGTTCATTGGGCTGACGATTGCTGTGCACAATGGCCGCCAGCACGTTCCCGTTTATATCAACGAGAACATGGTCGGCCACAAGCTCGGCGAGTTCGCACTGACCCGTACGTTCAAGGGCCATGCTGCGGACAAAAAGTCCAAGAGGTAAGTGATGGAAACTACAGCTATTATCCGTGGAGTCCATATCTCGGCTCAGAAAGCACGCATTGTTGCGGATCTTATCCGCGGCAAGTCCGTTGCCCAAGCGCTGAATATCCTGACATTCACACCCAAGAAGGCCGCGGGTCTGCTCAAGAAAGCGCTTGAGTCCGCGATCGCCAACGCCGAGCACAACGACGGTGCCGACATCGACGAGCTTAAAGTCACTACAGTTTATGTAGACAAAGGCCAATCGATGAAGCGCTTCTCCGCCCGTGCAAAAGGCCGCGGTAACCGCATCGAGAAGCAGACTTGCCACATTGTGGTCAAAGTCGGCGCTTAAGGAGTCACAATGGGACAGAAAATACACCCGATTGGGTTCCGCCTGGCGGTTAACCGCAACTGGACTTCGCGCTGGTATGCAGACGATAAAGACTTCGGCGGCATGCTCGCCGAAGACATTCGTGTTCGCGAATACCTGAAGAAGAAACTGAAAAGCGCTTCTGTTGGTCGCGTGATTATCGAGCGTCCTGCCAAGAATGCCCGTATTACCATTTACTCGGCTCGTCCGGGCGTGGTAATTGGCAAGCGCGGCGAGGACATCGAAAACCTCAAGGCCGATCTGCAACGCTTGATGGGCGTGCCTGTGCACGTCAATATCGAAGAAATTCGCAAGCCGGAAACCGATGCTCAGCTAGTCGCTGACTCGATCGCCCAGCAGCTCGAAAAGCGTATTATGTTTCGCCGCGCCATGAAACGCGCCATGCAAAACGCAATGCGTCTGGGTGCTCAAGGCATCAAGATCATGAGCGCAGGTCGTTTGAATGGTATCGAAATTGCCCGTACCGAATGGTATCGCGAAGGCCGTGTGCCACTGCACACACTGCGCGCTAACATCGACTACGGCACTGCCGAAGCCCAAACAACCTACGGCATCATCGGTATCAAAGTCTGGGTTTACAAGGGCGATATGTTGCCTAACGGCGAAATGCCTCCCGAGACCGCAGCTCCCCGTGATGAAGAGCGTCGTCCGCGTCGTGCGCCTCGTGGCGACCGTCCTGACAGCCGTCGTCCAGCTGGTGCTAGTCGTGGTCGGGGCCCTCGCAAGCCTGACGCCGCGCCGGCGCCTGAAGGAGAATAAACCATGCTGCAACCGTCACGCAGAAAATACCGCAAAGAGCAAAAGGGCCGCAACACTGGCCTGGCTACTCGCGGTGCAGAAGTTTCATTTGGCGAATTCGGTCTGAAGTCGATTGACCGCGGTCGTTTGACCGCTCGCCAAATTGAAGCTGCTCGTCGTGCGATCAACCGCCACATCAAACGTGGTGGTCGTATCTGGATCCGTATCTTCCCCGATAAGCCGATTTCGCAGAAGCCTGCCGAAGTCCGTATGGGTAACGGTAAAGGTAATCCGGAATACTGGGTCGCAGAAATTCAACCCGGCAAGGTGCTCTATGAAATGGAAGGTGTAAGCGAAGAGCTTGCACGTGAAGCTTTCCGCCTGGCCGCCGCTAAGTTGCCGCTGCGCACGACATTCGTGTCGCGCCACATTGGTGCTTAAGGAGACCACATGAAAGCCAGCGAACTCCGTTCCAAAGACGCCACCGAGCTCAATACAGAGCTCGAGAGCCTGCTGCGAGCACAATTCAACCTGCGTATGCAGCGTGCTACTCAGCAGCTTTCCAACACCAGTCAAATTGGTAAAGTCCGTCGCGATATCGCACGTGTCCGTACCATCATGACTGAGAACGCAGGAAAGTAAGATGAGCGAAACTCAAAATACCCAACCAGCCAAGCGCCAGCGTACCCTCGTTGGCCGGGTTGTCAGCAACAAGATGGACAAAACTGTCGTGGTTAGCGTTGAGCGCCGCGTCAAGCACCCCGTCTTTGGCAAGATCGTCGTACGCTCGAACAAGTACAAAGCGCATGACGAAACGAACCAGTACAACGAAGGTGACATGGTCGAAATCGCAGAAGGTCGTCCGATCTCCCGCGACAAGTCATGGACTGTTGTACGTTTGCTCGAAGCCTCGCGCTCTATCTAAGCAATTAGATAAGTAGTAAATAAAAAGCCCCGAAATTCGTTTCGGGGCTTTTTTTGTCTGACGGGCCGCGTGTCATCTGGCAGCAGCAAAACCCACTTACAGCCATTCCACCTTGGTGTTTAACGCATGGCGTTCGATATCGCGCAGCAATTGGTGTTGCGGTTGGGTAGCTGCGAGTTCAGTATGATAAAACCAAGCGCAGGCAGCGAGTTTTCCTTGGTAGAAGTCGGCCAAGTGAGGCCGCTGTTCAAGCTGGGCTTGCGCAGTCACCGCTTGTTCCAGCCATAGCCAGGCTAATACATGATGGCCGAACAAGTCCAGGTAGGCGGCCGAGTTTGCGCTGGCTTTGCGTAAGTCGTCACTCGCAGCTGCCAGCAGCAATTCCGTCGTGCGTAGTAGCTCTTGCCAAGCGGTCAGCAATTGATCGGCATGAGGTTTGAGTCTGGCCACTTGGTGGGCGCGATCAATGGTGGCAAGTACGCGGGAATGTAATTGGCGTAGCGGCAGGCCTTCGTTCATACCTACTTTACGGTTCAGCAAATCCAGACTTTGAATGCCGTGCGTACCTTCATGTAGTTGATTCAAGCGGTTGTCGCGGTAGAACTGCTCTACAGGGTATTCGCGGGTGTAGCCATAGCCGCCGTACACCTGAATTGCCAGCTCGTTGGCGACAAGGCCATAACGGGCGGGCCACGATTTAACGATGGGAATGAGCAAGGCCAGCACTTGCGCGGCTTCGCGCCGGGCATCCTCGTCAGGATGGGTTTTTTGGTCATCAACCAGACGCGCGGCATATAGGCACAGATGCAGTGCGCCTTCCACATAGGATTTTTGCGTGAGCAGCATGCGCCGCACGTCGGCATGTTCAATAATGGCGACAGGTGCGCTGGTCGGGTCATTTTGCCCTACGGGGCGGCCCTGTTGGCGGTTCTTCGCGTAGTCCAGTGCATGCAGGTAAGCGGTATAAGCCAGCATGCTGCCGCCCATGCCAACACCGATGCGTGCTTCGTTCATCATGTGGAACATGCAGTTAAGGCCTTTGCCTGGCTCGCCTATCAGTTCGCCGACGCAGGCACCTTGTTCGCCAAAACTGAGCATCGTGGATGTCGTGCCGCGATAGCCCATTTTATGGATAAGACCGGCCAGCGCGACATCATTCGGCTCACATGCCTGGCCTTGGGCATTCACCCGCAGTTTGGGCACGATGAACAGTGAAAGGCCACGGGAGCCCGGTGGCGCATCGGGTAGACGAGCCAGCACTAAATGGACGATGTTTTCGCCCAGGTCATGGTCGCCGCCCGAAATGAAAATCTTTTGGCCTTTGATCAAATAGGAGCCATCGGCTTGGGGTGTGGCGGTACTGCGCAAGTCTGGCACCGAAGACCCTGCCTGGGGCTCGGTCAGCGCCATGGTGCCAAACCAGCGGCCTTGAAGCAACGGCGGCAGGTAGCGACGTTTTTGGTCTTCGCTGCCGAAGCTACGGATCAGGTTGGCGTTGGCCGCCGTCAGGAAGCAGTAGGCCGAGCTTCCCACATTGGCGGCGCGAAACAAGGCCAGGCAAGACTGCGAAATGGTGACGGGCAATTGCATGCCATCCAAGTCGTAGTCGTGGGTGGCCGCCAGGAAACCGGCTTGGGCAAAAGCCCGTACTGCAGTTTTTATCTCGGGCAGCGTTTTCACAGCTACGCCATCGAAATGAGGTTCGTTTTCGTCCGCTTTGCGGTTATGAGGTGCAAATAATTCCTCGGCCAGCTTTTGTGCGGTGTCGATGGCTGCCGTAAAGGTTTCGCTGGAATGATCGCCATAGCGGTCGCGGTCGAGAAGTTGGCGGGTTTGCAGTACGTCGTTGAGCAGAAAATCCAGATCGTTGCGATTGATCAATAGCGAATCAGGCGATGAGTTCATAATTTCTAATTCTACATAGCAGAACTAATAGTGTATAAATGGGATGAATTAGCCATCCTATCACCAACCAACATTGATTTCACCTAAAATCCAGCATAGAATTCTGTAGTTCGGAACAGAATATAAGTGCGGGATCACCCAGCGCTACAAAACAACGGAGAGACACATGAACAAATTCAAGACGCTAGTATTTGCAGGCCTGGTGGCAAGCCTATTGCCGGTTGCGGCGGTTCATGCCCAGGACGCCGCCTATCCTAACAAGCCCATCTCCATCATCGTGCCCTATGGCCCCGGTGGAACCACAGACGTCGTCGGACGGGCGCTCGCTGAAAGCCTGGGGCGCCAACTGAAGCAACCCGTTGTTATTGAAAACAAGCCCGGGGCAGCTGGTTCCATGGGCGTGGTAGATATGATGAATACTAAGCCAGATGGTTATCGGTTGACCATGGCGCCCGTTGGCATTTTTCGCCAGCCTTATCTGCAAAAGACCCGATATGATCCAATTCGCGACCTGACCTATATTGCTTCGTTCCTGACATACGACTTTTTGGTTACGGTGGCTGCCGACTCGCCTTTCAAGACCATCAATGACTTGGTCAGCTTTGCCAAAAAGAATCCTGGCGGTGTCGAATATGGCACGCCAGGCCGCTTTACGGGAAATCAGGTAGTGCTGGCCAAGCTGGGCAAAGATCAGGATATCAAGTTCGTTCATGTGCCGTATAAAGGGGATAGCGAAGCCATTGCCGCCTTGCTCGGCGGCCATACCCAGGTTGCTGTGGTCACCAATAGCGTGCTTCCTTTCATGCAGTCAGGCAAGGTGCGCGTCCTGGCCTCGGCGGCTGATGTCCGCCCTGCCGCATTCTCGCAAGTGCCCACAATGAAAGAGGCAGGCTTCGATGTTGAAGTGCCTTCGCCTTTAGGGCTGGCTGGTCCCAAGGGGATGCCGCAAGATATCGTCGATAAGCTGGACCAGGCTGTCAAAGCCGCGATGAGCGACCCGGCTTTTACTAAGGTGCTTGAAAACTACGGCGTACGCACCTTCTACATGGACAACCAAACCTACACCAAATTCGCCGAAACCACCTTTAAGGCGGAAGAGACCATTATCGGAAGCCTGGGGCTGAACGATTGATTGAGTCATTGGCGCAACCGCCGGCAAACACACTAATGGTATCGGCCGTCATCGCACAGCACAAAGAGCAAGACCGTCACTTTGTGACGGCGCTTGCCCGCGGGCTCGAGGTACTGGCGTGTTTTCGTTCGGGTAACAAGGTGCTCAGCAATCAGGAAATTGCTAAGCGCTGTGGTTTGCCCAGGTCGACGGTTTCGCGGTTGACCGCTACGCTTACCCGCCTGGGCTATCTGACCACTGATGAAGTCAGCGGCAAGTATTGCCTGGGTGTTGCTACTTTGGCCCTGGGTGTCGGGATGCTGGCAAAACTAGACATCCGCCAAGTGGCCAAGCCCTTGATGCAAGAAGTGGCTGATTTTTCTCAGGGCATGGTAACGCTGGGCGTGCGTGACCGCTTGTCTATGCTCTATATCGAGAATAGCCGCAGTCGCGCGGCGCTGACATTAAGCATGGATGTGGGGTCGCGCATACCTATTGCAACGTCTGCTATCGGGCGTGCCTATCTGGCGGAAGCGACAGAACAGGAACGTCTGGAAATCATCGAGCGTGTCCGTGAACTCGACGAGCAGGCCAGCCAGGCGATTATCTATGGCATTGACCAAGCGCTGCTCGATTACCGGCGTCTTGGGTGTACTTGTTCGTTTGGCGATTGGAATAAAGATGTCAATGGTATCGCCGTCGGGGTCAAGCTGGGAAGAAGCTTTCCCTTGATGGCCATCAATTGCGGTGGTCCGGCTTCTCAGTTGTCCACCGATTTTCTGCTCAACGATGTAAGGCCCAGGCTACTTGATCTCGTGCAGAAGCTGAAAGCATCTGTTGGGGTATAGACATCGTCCACGGCAATGCCGAACTCTACAACTACGATTAAATTGAAACTGCACGGAGCCTAAGCTAATGAGTCATGTACGTTACGACGTGGTGGACGGGATTGCCCGCATCACCCTACAAAATCCACCCGTCAACGGCCTGGGATTTGCCGTGCGCAAAGGCATAGTCGAAGCGTTGGATCAGGCTGAAGGCGATGCTGCGGTGACAGCCATCGTTCTCACCGGAAGTGACCGCGCGTTTTCCGGCGGTGCCGATATTACTGAGTTCGGCACGCCAAAAGCAGGTTGGCATCCCACACTTAGAACCGTCATTGAAGTACTCGAGCAAGTCAGCAAGCCAGTCGTCGCCGCCATTGATGGCGTATGCCTGGGTGGCGGCCTCGAGTTGGCACTGGGGGCCCATTTTCGCGTGGCCGCCGCCCAGGCCAAAGTTGGCCTCCCTGAAGTCAAGCTAGGCATCTTGCCTGGCGGAGGCGGCACCCAGCGTTTGCCACGTGTGCTGGGTCTGGAAACTGCGCTGGACATGATTGTCACAGGGCGTATCGTCAAGGCGTCCACGTTGGCTGACACGCCTTTGTTTGACCGCGTGGTCGATACTTCGGTCGTCGAAGCCGCCACTGAATTTGCAAAAGAACTCGTGCGCCAAGGTACGCCTTTGAAACGCGTTCGCGACCTGAAAGTGACGCAACCCGACGCTCAGGCTTTCCTGCAAGTCGCCCGAAGGAATATTGCCGCGTCCAGCAAGCATCAGCCCGCACCGGGCCTGTGTCTGGAAGCCGTTGCCGGCTGCGTTTCCTTGCCTTTCGACCAAGGCCTGGCCAAAGAGCGTGAACTGTTTATGCAGCTGATGAATTCGCCCGAATCATTGGCGTTGCGGCATGTATTTGCGGCCGAGCGCGCCGCGACCAAAATCCCTGATGTACCCGCCGACACGCCGTTGCGCGATATTCGCAAGGTAGGGGTAATCGGCGCTGGCACCATGGGCGGCGGCATCAGCATGAACTTCCT
Source organism: Pollutimonas bauzanensis (assembly GCF_040393045.1). GTDB lineage: Bacteria > Pseudomonadota > Gammaproteobacteria > Burkholderiales > Burkholderiaceae_B > Pollutimonas > Pollutimonas bauzanensis_A. The sequence goes on from NZ_JBEBUX010000044.1 coordinate 14,517, forward strand.
GAATGCCGGTATTCCGGTCATGTTGCTTGAAGCCGAGCAGGCCGCACTAGAGCGCGGCGTTGGCATCATCAGGCGCAACTACGAAAACAGTCTCAAGCGGGGCCGCCTGACACAGGCGCAGCTCGACGAGCGCATGGCGTTGCTAAGCACGACCTTGCGCTACGAGGACCTGAGCGATGTCGATCTGGTGATCGAGGCCGTGTTTGAAGAACTGGGCGTGAAGGAAAAAGTCTTCAAGGCCCTGGACGCGGTGATCAAGCCAGGCGCCATTCTGGCGTCGAATACCTCGACGCTCGATGTGGACGCAATTGCTGCTTTTACCCGCCGCCCCGAAGACGTCATCGGCTTGCATTTCTTCAGCCCGGCCAACGTCATGAAACTGCTGGAAATCGTGCGAGGCGCCAAGACGGCCAAAGACGTGCTGGCCACCTCTATCGCACTTGCCAAGAAAATCAACAAGAAGCCGGTCGTGTCTGGTGTGTGTGATGGCTTTATCGGCAATCGCATGTTGAACAGCTATCGTGCTGCCGCCGAAGAAATCTTGCTGGGCGGCGCATCACCGGCGTCCATTGACAAGGCGTTGGAAGCCTTTGGTTTCGCCATGGGGCCATATCGCATGGGGGATTTGGCTGGCCTGGATATCGGCTGGGCAATACGTAAGCGTCGCCAGGCTGAAAACCCGGATGTTGATTTCTCTGCGGTGGCCGATCGTCTCTGTGAGGCGGGCCGTTTTGGACAGAAGGCGGGAGCGGGCTGGTACCGCTATGAAACAGGCAATCGCACGCCCATCGTGGACCCCGCCGTCGACAAGATGATTGAAGATTACCGTGCCGAAAAAGGTATCACGGCCAGAACCTATACCGATCGCGAGATTGTCGAGCGCTGCGTGTATGCCTTGGTCAATGAGGGCGCCAAGATACTTGAAGAAGGTATTGCCTTGCGGGCTTCCGATATTGATGTGGTCTATCTGAGCGGCTACGGCTTTCCTTTGCATCGCGGCGGACCCATGCATTACGCACAGCAAGTGGGCTTATTTAATGTCGTGCGGTCGATTCGCCGCTTTGCAAGCCAGTCTGGCGAGGCGGCGAAGTTCTGGCAACCCGCCCAGCTGTTGCAAAGCGCCGAACCGGGCCAGGCGCTTAAGTAATCCTTATTCAGAACAATATTGCGTCAAGCATAGCGAGGGCAGAATGAAAGAAGCAGTCATCGTCTCAACCGCCAGGACAGGTCTGGCTAAATCATGGCGGGGCGCATTTAACATGACCTACGGCGCCACATTGGGCGGACATGCCGTCGAGCATGCCGTGGCGCGCGCCGGCATTGACCCGGCCGAGGTCGAAGATGTCATCATGGGGGCTTCGAATCTTGAGGGTACGACTGGCGGCAATATTGCCCGGGCTATCGCCCTGCGCGCCGGCCTGCCGGTGACGACAGCAGGCTTGAGCATCAACCGCTTTTGTTCGTCCGGTTTGCAAGCCATCGCATTGGCGGCGCAGCGGGTGATGACTGAGCAAGTGCCGGTAATGGTGGCAGGTGGCGTTGAAAGCATTTCGTGTGTACAGAACGAAGCCAATATGCATATGCGCCGCGACCCTTGGCTGATCGAGCATAAGCCGGAACTGTACTGGAGCATGTTGCAAACCGCTGAAACCGTAGCCAAGCGCTATGGGATTTCCCGGGATGCCCAAGACGAATACGGCGCACGTAGTCAACAGCGCGCTGCGGCGGCTCAGGCGGCGGGCCTGTTCAATGATGAGATCGTGCCCATGACCACCACTATGGGCGTAGTCGACAAGGCGACGGGGCGGGTCAGCACGCGTCAGGTCACCATTGCCGCCGACGAAGGCATACGTGCAGACACCACGCTCGAAGGCGTGTCGAAAATTCGCTCTGTGTTCCCCGGCGGTGTGATTACTGCGGGCAATGCCAGCCAGTTTTCGGATGGCGCCTCAGCTTGCGTGGTCATGGATGCGAAACTGGCAGAGCGCAGAGGCTTGCAGCCATTGGGCATTTTTCGCGGCTTTGCCGTGGCTGGCTGCGAGCCCGACGAAATGGGCATAGGTCCAGTGTTTGCCGTGCCTCGCTTGCTGGAAAGAAACGGCCTGAAAGTGCAGGACATCGGTTTGTGGGAATTGAACGAAGCCTTTGCGTGCCAGGTGCTGTATTGTCGCGACCGATTGGGCATCCCAGATGAGCTGCTCAATGTGAATGGCGGTGCTATTGCCGTAGGGCATCCGTATGGCGTGTCGGGCAGCCGGCTTACTGGCCACGCCCTGATCGAAGGGAAGCGTCGCGGCGCGAAGTATGTGGTGGTTACCATGTGCATAGGTGGTGGCCAGGGCGCGGCCGGCCTGTTTGAAGTCGCCTGAGCCACACAACACAGGAATTGATATGAGCGTGAAAGAGCTATTTAAACTCGATGGCCAGGTGGCCCTGATTACTGGCGGATCGCGTGGCCTTGGGCTGCAAATTGCCGAGGCGCTGGGTGAAATGGGTTGCAAGCTGGCCATTACCGCACGCAAACCCCAAGAGCTGGAAGTGGCCCGCGCCTACCTCGAGCAGCGGGGCGTGGAAGTGATCGCCATTGCCAATAACCTGGCCCAGTTCGATACCATTCCGGGTATGGTGGACCAGGTTCTGGAACACTACGGCACGATTGACATCCTGGTGAATAACGCGGGCGCGACCTGGGGCGCTCCGGCTGAAGATTACCCCGATGCCGCTTGGCACAAATTGATGGATCTGAATATCAACGCCTTGTTCTATCTGTGCCGCGAAGTCGGCAAGCGCGTGATGATCCCCAAGCAACGGGGTAAGATCATCAATATCGCATCGGCGGCGGGGCTGCGTGGCACGGCCAAGGGCGTGACTACCATAGGCTACAACACCTCCAAGGCGGCCGCGGTTAATTTCACCCGCACCCTGGCCTGCGAATGGGGCCAGCACAACATCAACGTCAACGCGATTTGCCCCGGGTTTTTTTCGTCAAAGCTGGCTGACAACCTGATCGAGCGGTTGGGGCAAAGCCTGTTGGATCGCATCCCGTTGGGACGCATAGGGGGCGAAGACGACCTGAAGGGCGCGGCCGTCTTCCTGGCCTCGGAGGCTTCACGCCATATTACGGGCCAGGCCATCGTGATCGATGGTGGGGCAAGCGCGTAAACCGCCGCTTGACGGCACAGTAGGTAAATTCAACAGCAGGGGCAAGAGCAAGCTATGGTAAACAAGTTTGTGGACAGTGTGCATGAGGCCGTGGCCGATGTGTTTGACGGTGCGACCATATTGGTCGGCGGGTTTGGCGGGGCTGGGCATCCAACGGAATTGCTTCACGCCTTGATAGATCAGGGGGCAACCGACCTGACTGTCGTCAATAACAACGCCGGCAATTTCGAAGTGGGTCTGGCCGCGTTGATCAAGGCCGGGCGGGTACGGAAAATGATTTGCTCTTTTCCCAAGGCCAGCAATTCGCATGTTTTCAATCAAATGTATAAAGAAGGCCGGATCGAGCTGGAGTGTGTGCCGCAAGGCACTATTGCCGAGCGTTTGCACGCGGCCGGGGCCGGTATCGGCGGATTTTTTACGCGCACCAGCTATGGCACCGACTTAGCCAAAGGCAAAGAAGTCCGTGAAATAGATGGCGAGTTCTATGTATTCGAATCCCCCATACGCGGCGATTTCGCCCTGGTATTGGCACAACGGGGCGATCGTTGGGGCAACCTGGTTTACCGCAAGGCAGCCCGGAACTTCGGTCCGGTCATGTGTATGGCGGCAAAGACGACCATTGTCCAAGTCAAGCAAAAGGCGGAACTGGGCGAACTCGATCCCGAGAACATTGTTACGCCAGGCATTTTCGTCGACCGGGTGGTTGAAGTGCCTAATCCGCAAATTTCAAGCTGAGAGCAGATCATGCAAAGACTGACACGCCAAGAAATGGCCAAGCGCCTGGCCAAGGACATCGCGCCGGGCAGCTACGTTAACATCGGCATCGGCATGCCCGAACTGGTTGCCAACTATCTGGATCCTGCTGATGAAATCTTGCTGCATAGCGAGAACGGGATATTGGGTATGGGGCCGTCTGCCCAAGAAGACGAAATCGATCCTGAAATGATCAATGCGGGCAAGAAGCCCGTTACCTTGCTGACAGGCGGCGCTTTTTTCCACCATGTCGACTCATTCGCCATAATGCGCGGCGGTCATCTGGATCTATGCATCATGGGCGGCATGCAAGTGTCGTCGGCCGGTGATCTGGCCAACTGGTCATTGGGCCGGCCCGGGGAACCGCCCGCTGTGGGCGGCGCAATGGACTTGGCGGTGGGTGCTAAAAAGGTGTTCATCCTGATGGAGCACAATGCCAAAGACGGCACACCCAAGATCGTCGAAAAATGCACATTGCCGATTACGGGACTGGGTGTCGTTTCCCGCGTCTACACTGACCTGGCCGTTATCGAGTCAACACCCCAGGGGCTGCAAGTCATAGAGAAGCTGGTCGATATCTCTGATGAGCAATTGCAATCCCTGACAGGGGCGTCGCTGCATTTTCCTGCCACGCAATAGTGGCAGCCACTGCGCCGCTACGCTTCTTTCAGCTTGCGGCGCAGTATCTTTCCGACATTGGTACGCGGCAAATCGTCGCGGAACTCGACGTGCTTCGGGCTCTTGTAGCCCGTCAGCATGCTGCGGCAATGCTTGATCAGGGCTTCTTCGGTCAGGCTTTCGTTTTTGCGAATCACAAACAATTTGACGACCTCGCCTGAATGCTCGTCGGGCACGCCTATTGCGGCGGCCTCGAGCACATCGGGATGTTGCATGGCAACGGCCTCGACTTCATTCGGATAGACATTGAATCCCGATACCAGGATCATGTCTTTCATGCGGTCCAGGATGAAGAGATAGCCTTGTGGATCGACGTAGCCGACGTCGCCCGTGTGCAGGAATCCGTCGTCGTCGAAGGCCTTCTTGGTTTCGTCGGGACGGTTCCAATATCCGGGGGTTACCTGCGGCCCACGCACGCAAATTTCGCCGCTTTCCCCTTGGGGCAGGTCGCGGCCGTCGGCGTCGCGTATGGATATTTCCGTAGAGGGCACAGGCAGGCCGATGGACCCGTTGAAGTCCTGCTTATCCAGGGGGTTTATGGTGACCGCCGGCGATGTTTCGGTAAGGCCATAAGCTTGCGCAATAGGCTTGCCTGTGGTCTTGAGCCAGCGTTGGGCTATCACTTCTTGCACCGCCATGCCACCCCCCAGGGCGATACGCAACGTGGAAAAATCCAGCTTGGCGAAATCGGGGTTGTTCAGTAATGCGTTGAATAGGGTATTGACGCCGGTAATCGCCGTGAACGGGAACTTGCCCAGGCTTTTGACCAGATCAGGAATGTCGCGAGCATTGACGATAAGCAGGTTCTGCGCGCCCAGTTTAATGAAAGTCAGGCAGTTGGCCGTCAGTGCGAAGATATGATAAAGCGGCAAAGCGGTAACGACACATTCCTTATCGCCGACGTAGGGCTTGACCCAGGCATATGCCTGGCAGACATTGGCGACCATGTTGCCGTGGGTCAGCATGGCTCCTTTGGCGACCCCGGTCGTGCCGCCGGTGTATTGCAGGAAGGCCAGGTCGGAATGGTCTAGCTGAATCGGTGTGTAGCGGGCTGCTTTGCCGGCGGCCAACGCGTGTTTCATGCTGACCGTGTTGGGCAGCGACCAGGCCGGAACCAGTTTTTTGACGTGCCGCACAACCAGGTCGGTGACCGCACCTTTCACGGTGCCCAGCATTTCACCAAGCGATGTGACGACAATATGCTTGATGGCGGTTTTAGGCAGCGCTTTTTGCAGAGTCGCTGCGAAGTTTTCCGCAATGATGATGGTTTCCGCGCCAGAGTCAGACAACTGATGTTCCAGTTCGGTGGCGGTGTACAACGGATTGGTATTGACCGCTACGGCGCCTGCCCGCAGGGCGCCGAACAGGCAAACTGGGTATTGCAACAGGTTAGGCATCATCAGCGCGACGCGATCGCCTTTCTTTATGCCGATAGACTGCAGCCATGCTGCAAAATGGCGCGCGTGCTCGTCCAGCTGTTTGTAGGTCATGGTTACGCCCATGCTGATATAGGCGGTTTTTTCTGCATGCAGCGAGCAGCTTTCCTCAAACAAGGCGACCAGCGAACTGTAGCGGTTCGCTTCTTCGGTGATGTCGGCCGGTATGCCGGGTGGGTAATGATCTAGCCAGATGCGTTCCATAATGCCTACCCCTGGTTGTTTTATTTACATAGCCTCTGCCGAATAGCTAAAGACTATCATATCGTTCCCTGCTTTTTTGTTTGTAGAAAGCTTTGTCGGCGATATACACCATGCGTTCAACGACGGTGTAGACGACACCGGCCTTGTCTTTCAGTTCTATGGTGAATCGGCGTGAGGTTTCGTGGTCAGTATCTAGCTCGGCATTGATCTGCCGCAGGTCGGCTGGGTCAAGCGTAATGTCGGCGTATAGCGTGCAATACGCGGGTTTGCGATAACGTATGGCAGCGGCTTTGTCCCACACAATGACATCGCGGTGCAAGTGGGTAAGCAGCATGGCCACATGCACGCCGTCGGTAACCGAAAACAGCGAGCCGCCAAATAGCGAACCCACCACATTACGCGTGCGCCGGTTCAAGGGCAAGCGTACGCGTATATGTAATAAGTCCCGAGAAACGAAGTCCACACGCCCGCCTGTGCCGCGAAAGGCGGGGTGAAGGTTGAAGCCCGCGCGTAAGGCGCCTGGACGCCACCGCAGCGGGATACGTCTGAGCGTAGCCAGTTTCATGTCGGGACTTTCGCTGATGGACGCCGGTTAGAAACGATGTGACACCTGTACCCCCAGAAGGTGAGCGTTGGAGCGGTATTCGCCGCGAACTACCCCTTTTTTTGCCGCGTCGGTGTCGTTGGCCATTGCGGTGTCTTTCAAGAACAAGTGGGTATAGCCGACATCGACTGTGGTGCGGTCATTGAAGTTGTATTGCGCGCCGACAGATAGCCAATAGCGGTCGTTGTCGGGAAGCGACGTGGGGCGATACTTTGCTTCATGCACGGGCGACTGATCCCACGCGATGCCGCCTTTCAGCGTCCATTGATGGTTCAGCTTATAGTTGGCGCCCAGGGCTATGCGCCATGTGTCGCGGAAACGCAGATCGAGTTCATCGCTGGTGATCAGAGGGTGGCCTGAGTTCTGGATGTCCAGCGATTTGATGCTGCTCCAGCCGGTCCACGACACGTCGCCCAACAGTTGCCATTGGCTATTCAGATCATGGACGACGCTTAAGATAGCCGAGTCCGGCAGTTCTACCGAAGTGCTGGCATTCGCATTGCCCGGCAGGGCGCCGCGTGTGCCGCCGCTCAGTATTGCTGGGTTGACGGTGCCGCTCTTGACCCTGGTTTTGCCGCTGGCATCGATCTTGACTTTAGACCGATAGGACAGGCCCAGGCGTGTTTCAGGGGTAACTTGGTAAAGCAAGCCCAAGTTCCAGCCCCAGGCATCGCCATTCATTTTTACCGTGGCATCAAGATCGCCCAAGAAAGCCCCATTCTGTGGGTTGATGAACGGAGAGGCCCGGCTGAATTCGGCATCCAGCCGCATCCAGTTGACCCCGGCGCCCAGCGAAAGCTGATCGTTCACCTTGTAAGCGATGGACGGGTTGATGTTGACGCTTTCAATGCTGAACTTCTTGGAGTGATAACGGCCCGTCCAGTCATCGTCGTATTCGGTCATCAGGCCGAATGGCGCCCCTATTCCGAGGCCCACATACCAGCTCGGATTCAGTTCCCAGGAAATATAGGCATTGGGCAGGGCGGCAAGCGAGCCTGCATCGCCGCCATTGCCGCCAGTTGCTGGGCTGCCATTGGGGCCGGTGCTGCCATCATTGCTGAACTTGAATGATGGCTTGATGGCCGTTACGCCTGCGGACACATTGACGCCGTTCAGGCGTGTCATGCCAGCGGGATTAAAGAAGATCGTACTGGCATTGTCGCCGAGGGCGGCGGAGCCGGCATAGGCGTTACCGATACCGCTGGCGTTCTGTTCGAGTAGTTGAAAACCTGCTGCGTGGACACTTGCTGCGCCCAATCCGAGAACAACTGCCGAAATGATACGCAACGATGATACTGCTTTCATATGTCACCTCCGGTTGACTCTGGTTCTGGTACTGAGTGGTCGATTTTTATAATGAAAAACTATGGCGATCAAGCAGGCAAGCCAGCATTGCACGCCTTGTAATGTAACGGGCCCCCTGTGAACGGAGCAAAGCCCGTGCCGAAGATGACGCCGGCATCGGCCAAGTCTTGGTCCGCCACGATATTGCGGTCCAGCTGTTCCTGGGTTTTGTTGATCAGCGGTGTGATCAACCTTTGCGCAAGGCCAACTGGAATCGCGCCTGCGCTTTGTTTGACAGGTTTGTTGTTTTTCCATTGATAAAAGCCCTGGCCAGACTTTCGTCCCAGCTCATTGTTCGCCAGATGAGTCTCAAGGCAGGCGGGTGTGTTGGCATCGCCAGAAAGCTGGCTCCCTGCATCGCGGGCGATGTCCAGGCCAACGGTGTCGATAAGTTCAATTGGCCCCATGGGCATACCGAATTCCAGCATAGCGGCATCAATGGTCTCGGGGGCAAGGCCTTCATCCACGCACCGCATCGCTTCCAGCATATAAGGCGCAAGGACGGCATTCACAAGGAAACCGGGGGTGCTTTGCACTGGCAGGGGCAGTTTGCCGATCTGGCCTACGAAGGCATAGGTGGCTGCTTTGACGTCGGGGTCTATGGTGGCGGTCTCGACGACTTCGACCAATGGCATTTTGGCAACGGGGTTGAAGAAATGTATGCCTATCAGTCGTTGCGGTGCTCGCAGTCCGGTGCATAATTCTTCCAGCGAAAGGCTGGACGTATTGGTGGCAAGTACGGCGCCGGGCTTGAGCAGGGGCTCTATTTGCGCATACAGGCTGCGCTTGATGTCGGCGTTTTCCGTAATGGCTTCGATGACGACATCGGCGTGCCGCAGGCCATTGCCATTCAAATCGGGGATCAGGCGGTCGGCGGCGGCACGCGCTTCCCGAGGATCCTTCTTTTTTCGTGCAAACAGCGCGTTGGCACGGCCTTGCGCTACGGCTATCCGGCTGCGATCCTGATCTTGCAGGGTCACCGTCAGGCCCTTCAAGGCACACCATGCAGCGATATCTCCGCCCATGACGCCTGCGCCTATAACGTGTACATGCTGCGCAGCCGGCTGCTTGCGCCCCTTTTTGCCGAAGGCTTTCAAGCGTTCTTGCAAATGGAATACCCGCAGCAAATTGCGGGCCGTGTCGGAACGAATCAATTGGTCGACCAGTTCGGGCGCTTTGAGGGCATTGCCATTGTGCTTGGCCCAAATTTCCAGAATGGCACGCGGCGCCAGGTAATGCTGGTATGGGTCGCGTGCGTTCAGCTTCTTAAGGGTTTGTTTGGCTACCAGTGGCCGAGCCAGCGGGTGATTCATCCATCCGCCCAAGCCCGGAGCTTTGCGTAGCGGCTTTTGGCTTAGCACCTGCATTTTTGCTGCCTGATCCATGAGCCGGGGGGCGACCAACCCATCTGCCAGCCCGAGTTTGGCAGCCTTGCGCGCATCTTGAGGGCGCCCGCTTAGCATCATGTCGAGCGCGGCTGGCGCGCCGATCAGTGCGGGCAGCCGCCGCATGCCACCCCAGCCTGGGAATATTCCCAGCATGACTTCCGGCAATGATAGGGAGGTATCGGGCTGGTCTACCACCAGGCGGTATCGGCAGGCCAAGGCCATTTCCAGTCCGCCGCCCAGGCAGTGTCCGCGTATCAGGGCCAGGGTGGGGTAGGGGACTTTGGCCAGGCGATTGAAAAGCGTCCAGCCGCGTGAAACCAGCGCTATGCCTTTTTCGGGTGTATCCAGTTCGGCGAATTCGTCAATGTTGGCGCCAGCGATGAAGCCGGCGTCTTTGGTTGAACGGATGATCAGGCCTGCGGGCGGGTTGCGCTCGAAATAGTCCAGTGCCTGGCTGAATTCGTCGAGTACTTCCGCCGAAAGACGATTTACAGAGCTATCGACGCAATCGATACTTAGCCAGGCGACGTTGTCGGCATCGAGCTGGCAACTGAAGTTTTGCAGGCCCAGGGATTCGAGAGTAGTCGTCATGATGATGCCTTGTCGTCGCAGGTTTCTATCAGCATTGCACCGCCTTGGCCGCCGCCTATGCAGATCGTGGCAATACCGCGCTTGAGCTGACGAGCACGCAGCGCATTCAGCAGGTGAAGCACGATACGGGCACCCGATGCGCCGACCGGATGCCCCAGGGCGATGGCGCCACCATCTACATTCAAGCGGTCAGGGTCAAGCCCCCCGAGCGCGTCGCGCCCCAAGTGTTCCTGGCACCACGCGTCGTCATTCCAGGCCGCCACGCAGCCCAGCACTTGGGCGGCGAATGCTTCGTTTATTTCCCATAAGTCCAGGTCGTTCAGCCCGAGTTGGTGGCGCTCGAGAATAGGTGTGGCGGCATGCACAGGACCCAGGCCCATGGTTGCCGGGTCGAGGCCCGCCCATTGGGCGTCAGTGATGCGGCCTAGCGGCTTGAGTTGGTAGCGATCCACTGCGGATTGCGATGCCAGTAACAGCAACGCTGCGCCATCAGTGACTTGCGAACTGTTGCCTGCCGTGACATTGCCCCAAGGCTTATCAAATACGGGTTTCAGTGTTGATAACTTGGCAGGAGTGGAGTCTTCGCGTATGCCGTCGTCTTCGGCGTACAGGCTGCCTTTCTGATCGGTAAGGGGGGCAATTTCATGGAACGCCCCGGCATGCCGGGCGGCAAGCGCGCGCAGATGGCTTTGGGCCGCATAGCTGTCCATATCCTGGCGACTTAGCTTGAAACGGTGCGCCAGGTTTTCAGCGGTTTGCCCCATGGACAAGCCAATGACCGGGTCGGTCAAGCCTTTGAGCAGGCCAATGACCGGCGCCAGGTATCTGGGGCGCAAGGTCTTGAGCGTGGCCAGTTTTTGCCCAAGGCTGCGGCTTTTGCCCCAGGCTGCCAGCCAGCTGACCATTTCGTCAGTAAACAAAATGGGGGCTCGGGACAGGGCGTCGACACCCCCTGCCAGCACCAGGTTGCTGCGGCCTGTCTGGATAGACATCACGCCAGAATCCAGTGCCTGCATGCCTGACGCGCAATTGCGCATGACTGTCCAGCCTGGCACTTTGTGCCCGCAGCCCAAGCGCAGCGATATGACACGGCCGATATTGGTTTCATCGGGAGAGGGGGCGGCGCAGCCAATGATTACCTCGTCCAGGTCCGTGGGGTTGAACGACTGGCGTAGCAGCAGTTCCCGCCCCGTCTGGACAGCCAGGTCGGAAGCCGAGAATGGACCTGGTGCGTTGCGCGCCTTCAGAAAAGGGCTGCGTGCGCCGTCTACGATATATACCGGTTCAAATGCCATGTTGAGCGGTGTCCTTGTGCGACGTTATGTCAGATGAAGGCGTTCTCGTGTTCGCGCCTTTCAGATCAAAGGGGAAGTCGTCCACGGCAATAACGCGATCGCGCAAGGCGTTGCGATGGCTGACGGTTTCATATTCGTTGTCAGTGATTCCGCCTGCCGCATGCACTGCCTGGGCGATATCGCGTACGTTGGCAGCGGGGCTGTCGTCTAGCTGTCCGCTTTTTTCAAACTGGCGTATCTTGGCGTCGATGGCTTCGGTACCCAGGCTTGCAGCAAATGCCGCTTCGATGGCGCCGATAGGTTCCGTCGTGTCCGTTGGAATAAAGCAATCATGGGTGAGACGGTCGCGGGTGGCGCCAGGCATGGTCAGCAAGCGCGCCACGGCCTGGCCGAGCTTGTCGGACGGCGGGGTGAAGGGGTGCCCAAATGGAAACACCAGTATGCGCAAACCGGCGGCAATGGCGCGATTGGGAAAGTTGGCCAACACGCCGTCAAATGCGATTTGCAGCTTATGCATGGCGTCTTGTATGGCCCAGTGTGCAAGGGGCGCATCGTCGGCCTGGCGACCATCATCTTCAAAGCGTTTGAGCGTGGCGGACATCAAATACATTTGCGACAAGATATCGCCGAGTCGCCCCGACAAGCTTTCACGCATTTTCAAGGACCCGCCCAGCACCAGCATGGACGTATCGGCGAAGACGGCGAAAGCGCTTGAGTAGCGGCTTAGCTGGCGATAGTAGTGAGCCATTTCAGGCGCTACGTCAACATCGATGTTGACAAGGCGCGCGCCGGTAAGACTGTGGCCCAGCGAACGAAAGACATTGCCGACTGTAAAGCGGACATGGCCCCAGAAAGCCTGGTCAAAGTCATCCAGGCCTTGCTTGCGATCGGGGTGCTGCGCCGCATGCATTTCTGCCAGGACATAGGGATGGCACCGTATGGCGCCCTGGCCGAAGATAATCAGGCTGCGCGTCAGGATGTTGGCGCCTTCCACCGTAATGCCCACGGGGATTTGCTGATAGGCGCGGCCCAAAAAGTTTTGCGGGCCTAGGCAAATGCCTTTGCCGCCAATGATATCCATGCCGTCGTTGACCACGCTGCGGCCACGCTCGGTGAGGTGATATTTGACGATGGCCGAGACCACTGACGGCTTTTCACCAAGATCGATGGCGGTGGCTGTCATGGTGCGCGCCGCGTCGATCAGGTAGGTATTGCCGCCTATGCGTGCCAGCGCTTCTTCTATGCCTTCGAACTTGCCGATAGGCGTGCGAAATTGGTTGCGAATTCGGCAGTAGGCGCCCACTGCACGGGTTGTCATTTTCGCCATGCCGGTAAACGACGAGGGCAAGGAAATAGAGCGACCGGCGGCCAGGCATTCCATAAGCATGCGCCAACCTTGCCCTGCCATTTCGGCACCGCCGATGATGAATTCCAGCGGCATGAAAACATCGGCGCCGCGTGTGGGGCCGTTCATGAACATGGCGTCCAGCGGATAGTGCCGGCGGCCGGTCTCTACGCCCGGATGGTTGGCGGGCACCAGTGCGCAGGTGATACCGATGTCTTTTTTATTGCCCAGCAAGCCGTCCGGATCGTATAGGCGGAACGCCAACCCCAGCAGTGTGCAGACGGGGGCAAGCGTAATGTAGCGCTTGTCCCAGCTAACGCGCATGCCCAGCACTTCGCGCCCTTCCCATTCGCCTTTGCACACGATGCCGCTGTCGGGGATGGCGGCCGCATCCGAGCCTGCCCAGGGGCTGGTTAGCGCGAAGGCAGGAATGTCCTGGCCGGTGGCCAGGCGCGGCAAGTAATGGCTTTTTTGCGCGTCGGTGCCATAGTGCAAAAGCAGTTCGGCGGGCCCTAGCGAGTTGGGCACCATGACGGTGACCGAGAGGGCCGAATTGCGTGTTGATAACTTAGTGACTATTTGCGAGTGCGCCAGCGCGGAGAAGCCGCGGCCGCCATATTCCTTGGGGATAATCAGGCTAAGAAAGCGGTTTTCCTTGATGTATTGCCATACCGGTTGCGGCATGTCGTACAGTTCGTGGGTTACTTGCCAGTCGTCTATCATCGCGCAGACGGTTTCAACTTCGTTATCCAGAAAGTCGCGTTCTTCCTGGGACAAAGTCGGTTTGGGAATGGCATGCAGCCTGGCCCATTGCGGCTTGCCGCGAAACAATTCGCTTTCCCACCAGACTGTGCCGGCTTCCAAAGCCTCGCGTTCCGTATCGGACATTTGCGGAAGGATTTTTTGGTACAAAGCGAAGATACGCCGCGACAATAAGGCGTAGCGTAGCGGCTTTACCCCTAGCACGATGCATGCCGCGACGGCGATTGCGATCAATAGAATCAGAAGAGTACTCATGCAAGGTTCCTGGTTGCGCCATTGCTGGCGCCGTCGTGCCTGTTCTCGCTGTTGGGCAATAGTGGGCCATCGTTGGGCAGCGGAGCGCGTAGTCCGCCCAGCAGAAAGCTCATCAGCCGGGCAAGGAGTTTTTGGGTGTTGGCGGCGTGATCGCTATGTTCGGGCTCCGGCCAGTTCATGACCAGACGCAATACATCGGCGCCCGAAATGGCATAAGACGTGGCGCCCAGCATGAAGTGAAACCGCCAGATGATTTCCTCTTCTGGTACGTCGGGTAGCGATTTGAGCAAAGCATGCTTGAAACGCTCGAGGATGCCGGTATGTTCGTCGACAAATAGCGTGCGTATGAAACCGCCTGGATCAGACATGTTGCGTTCCAGCAGGGGTACGAAGGCTTTGTGGTTGTGGTCGGCGCCTGTGGCGTAGCGCACCAGCGGCCCGAAGAAGGCTTCGACAATTTGAGAGGGCTTTAGTGGTTGGCCCTTGGCCTGATTTTCCAGATCATCCAATATTGCCAGGCGCTCTTGATTGAGCGCGGCCAGGCGACGCTGGAAAACCGCCTGAACGAGTCCGTCTTTTGAGCCGAAGTGATAATTGACCGCCGACAGATTTACGTTTGCCGTAGCGGTAATCTGACGCATGGACGTGTTGTCGTGCCCTTGTTGGGCGAACAAGTGTTCCGCGGCGTCGAGAATAATGTCACGAGTACTGAGAGGGCGGGATTGGGTCATATGGCCTAGTTCAAACGTTTGTTTGAATATACGCGTCATGACCCGCTAATGAAACCTAGTGTTTACACGTAGCCTACAGGCGCGCTACTGCGCGGACGTGGTCGGGACGGTTTTTCGTTCTTGAGAAAGGCGGGTGTGTC
>NZ_JBEBUX010000045.1:0-28263 GCF_040393045.1 Pollutimonas bauzanensis
AGAGTGCAATCAATGGAAATAAGCGGAGATCAGTGAAAGCGGGCAAAAAAGCGAGATGTAAAAAACGACCAAACCGCCCTTAAGAACCCGCCGGAAAAAACCAAAGCAAAGCCCCGGTCATCACCGCATACCGCAAAAACTTCCCTATAGCCATATAAAAAACACTAGGCCAGAACGACAACCGCAGCCACCCCGCCACCACGCACAACGGATCACCAATTACCGGAACCCACGAAAAGAACAGCGCGGAAGGGCCCAGACGATGCAGCCAATAACTGACATAGTCATGCCAGCGGCCACCAGCCTTCTTATGATGCTTTTCAGGATGCTTCTCGCGCCAGTTCTCGTACGCCTTTTCAGCACCCAGCCCCATGAAGTAGCTAATAACGCCGCCCAGCGTATTGCCCAGCGTCGCTACCAGGACAGCGGGCCAGAACATATGAGGAGCAATTTTTATGAAGCCAAAGACGGCGGGCTCGGAGCCCAGCGGCAATATGGTCGCCGACACCAGACTGACGACGAAAATAGCGCTTAACCCTATGCGCGGCAACGCCAGGGTTAGAAGTAGCCAGTGTATCGACGAGTGCATCCATGCTTCCATAGCGCGCTAGTGTATCCCTGAAATGCGCAGTGCCGTTGGCGCTTACGACCTGTAACTGCTATGGTATTCTGTTCGTTTACTCAAGCTACCCCTCATCTTCCCATGTCAACAGACTATCTCAAACGTATCCTCAACTCGAAGGTATACGACGTTGCAATCGAGTCCGCCCTAGATTTTGCCCCTCAGATTTCGGCTCGAATTAATAACAAGGTTCTGTTGAAACGCGAAGATACGCAAGCGGTGTTCAGCTTCAAGCTGCGCGGAGCGTATAACAAAATGGCCAATCTAAGCCCCGCCGACTTGAAGCGCGGCGTGATCGCGGCGTCGGCGGGCAATCATGCGCAGGGCGTAGCGCTTTCGGCCAAACGCATGGGTTGCCGGGCAGTGATTGTCATGCCGGTTACCTCGCCCCAGGTGAAAATCCAGGCCGTGCGCGAACTGGGCGGGGAAGTCGTCTTGGTGGGCGATAGCTTTACCGATGCCTACGACCACGCCAAAAAATTGGAAAAAAAAGAGAAGCTGACATTCGTTCATCCCTTTGACGATCCCGATGTGATCGCCGGGCAGGGCACGGTAGCGATGGAAATTTTAAGGCAGCATACTGGGCCGATAGATGCTATTTTCGTGGCGATCGGCGGTGGTGGCCTGATTGCCGGGGTGGCAGCTTATGTCAAGCAGTTGCGGCCTGAAATCAAGATTATCGGGGTGCAAACTGTCGACTCTGACGCTATGGCACGCAGCGTCAAGGCCGGCAGGCGTCTTACGCTAAGTGATGTGGGTCTGTTTTCCGACGGCACGGCGGTCAAGCAGGTTGGGTCGGAAACCTTTAGGCTGGCCAAAGAGTATGTCGATGATTTCGTACTGGTCGACACCGACGCGATTTGTGCTGGTATCAAGGATGTATTCCAGGATACCCGCAGCGTGCTGGAACCCGCAGGTGCTTTAGCCCTGGCCGGGGCCAAGCGCTACGCCGCTGAGCACAAGTGGAAGGGCAAGACGATTGTCGCGATTACCAGCGGCGCCAACATGAATTTCGATCGTTTGCGATTTGTTGCTGAACGCGCTGATGTCGGGGAAGCACGCGAGGCGGTATTCGCGCTGACATTACCGGAAAAAAGAGGCAGTTTTTTGCGGCTTTGCGAGGCCGTGGGCAATCGCAGCGTTACTGAGTTCAATTACCGCATCTCGGATGCCGAGCAGGCCCATGTGTTTGTGGGCTTGCAAATCAACTCCGCGGCGGAGCCTGAGAAACTGGCCAACAGTTTCCGTAAAAAGGGCTTTCCTACGCTGGATCTGACCGGCAATGAAATGGCCAAGACGCATTTGCGTTATATGGTCGGCGGGCGTTCGGCGCTGGCCGAACACGAAATGTTGTTTCGCTTTGAGTTCCCCGAGCGTCCGGGAGCGTTGATAAAGTTCCTGGGTGCAATGAGCCCCGATTGGAATATCAGCCTGTTCCACTATCGCAATCAGGGCGATGATTATGGCCGTATTCTGGTCGGCATACAGGTGCCGCCAGCCGATAAAAAGGAATTCAAAGCTTTCCTGGATGGCTTGGGCTATCCGTATTGGAATGAATCCGATAACCCGGCTTACCAGCTCTTCTTGTAAACCTTCAGACCATGCCGGTGCATCGGGCGGTGCCGGGATCGCTTGCGCCGGTCAGCCACGACTCGGCCTGGAAATGGAAATGGTCGTGGCGCACGCCGAAACTGGCGCCAGTCATCCTGTTTCCCGTTATTTCGACGCCTTGGCGCGCATCAAACAAGACAGAGGTATAGCCTGCCAGCCCGTTATGCTGGCGGGTCGCTGCGTTGGCGTGCAAACGCCGATGGCAGAGTGCGGCCTGGATAACGGCTTTAATCTACTGGAAACGGCGACGGCACCGCAGGAGGGCGGCCCAGGCGGGCTGTCTCGCCTGGCTGCGGTGGCGCATCGAGAATTGGCCGACAGCCTGGATGCCTTGCAGGCAGATCGGGCTTGTGTGTTGAACGCGGCGCAGCATCCCGACGGCCCGCGAGATGCTGACTGGTATGCCCGTGTTTGCGTGCCCAGGCCCATTTATCGGGAATTGGTGGGGCACCGGGGCTGGCATCATTGGGAAGGTATCGACGCCAAGGCGCAGAACGGCGTCAACACCTCCGTGCCGGTAGCGCATGCCGCGCAATCGCTGAATATCGTGCTGGGTCTGGCGGCAGCCAGTATCGCTTTATTCGCCAATAGTCCGCTGGAATCGGGCAAGCCCACTGGTTTCAAGGAAAACCGCCTGACTATCTGGCCGCGTGTCTTCGGACCGGCAAGGTTTGCGGGGGATGCACGCCTGGCCGAATATCCCGAGCGCCCCTTCCGGGATCTTGGGGATTATTTTCGATGGATGTTTCAGCCGGGAACGGTATCGCGCAGTTTGCCGCTGGATCATCGCTATGACTATAAGTCGGCGCCAACCGTCATACTTGATGGCGATCCTTGCTTGATGGATTTTTTGCAAGCGCAGCGTTGGCCGGGGCGACGCACCGACGACGGCCAGGCGGCCGAGGTCGTGCCGCACACCTTGCACTTTGAACACTCTCAAATCGGCCAGTTTCTTGACGCACGCTGGCGTTATCGCCTGGAAACCTTGCCGCCTTTACCTGAATTGCTGGAAGCCTGGCGCCGGGATGGGGGGCTGGAGGTTTTGTTTGCCGATTGCGGTGTGGATGGTTACATAGAAGGCAGGGCGCCGGGTGCTGGCTTTGCGGATGCTTGTTTGCTGCGGGAGGCCGGTAGCGCCGTGGCGCGCAGCGTAGTGATGGCGCCTACGGCTGTGCAATTGGGGCTATTGGCCAATGCGCAGGCGGCGTGGCAATTGGTGCTGGACTGGGGGTGGGATGAGTTGGGCGTGCTTAGGCAGGCGGCGATGCGGTCGGGGCTGGAGGATCAGCGGGTCAGGGCTCTTGTCGCGGATGTGATGGCGGTGGCGCAGGCCGGGCTGTCCGAGGCAGACGGGCAGCACCTGGCGTACGCCCATTATGTTTTACAGTCGGGCCGCAGCGGCGCCGATCGCCTGCTGGAAACCTGGCGTCGTGTCGCCGCTTGTGAGGATCGCCTCGCACGACTGTTGCCGGAACATGCCGTGCTGCACCCGGACAGGTTCGGCGGCCTATAGTCTGCCGGCCAAAGTACAAGAGGCTATTTGCCTTCGTAGACCTCGTCGGCGGCAAGCAAGATATCAACGGGTGGATCGAACCCGATGATGCGCGCAGTGGATAGATTCAGGGCGATTTTTGGTGGATCTATCCATATCTGGCTAAGCTGGCGCGGCTTTGCGCCGTTGAAGATACGGGCCATGGTTTCGGCATGGAACAGCCCCACATAAGAAATGTCCGCACGCGCCAGGCTCAGCAGTATGCCTAGTTCGACTTCTTTGGAGCCCGCCATTGAAAAACTGGGTATTTTGGCCTGTTTGAGGGCTTGCGCGATTTCTGGCAAGGACTGGCTGTTTACACCACGGTGTGAGGTGACATAGATAGCATCGACATGTTCGTCGGCCAGTTTCTGGTAGCACCGCACGGCGTTGGCATTGGCTGCTACGGCGGAAATGCTGCTGGAAGGGGCATGGCAGCTGGTAATCGTAAAGCCCAGTTCTTGGCTTACCTGTTGGACGGCACTTATGCCCGCATAAGTGCGCCCTGCAACACTGTCTTCATAAACAATGCCCAGGGTCTTGAATGGCACAATCTCGTGGAATAGCCGCAGTTGGCGCTGATAGCGCTCGGGTTCGACGCGCGCATGCAGCAGATCCCGGCCGCTGTCTTGTGCGCTATCGGCGATGCCGGCGGCCACCGGGTCGCTGGTCGAGCCGACTATGGTTGGAACAGGTGGCCCCAGTGTACGCATATCCTGCCCCGCCCACGTGCCCATGGCGATTATCAGGTCGATATCCGCCTTTTCCTTGATGCGTTGCGCGATCGCGGCGCGCATAGGCTCGCGCTGGCTAGCATCGAAATTTCCGGGCTGCCAATAGGCGTCGGCCTTGAACTGCAGTTGGGCGCTTTCAGTATTTGCCGCCAGCCAGTTCCATAGCTCGCGGCCAGCGAGACCTTCCGGTCGCTCGGAGGTGAAGCGCAGCCAACCCAGGCTTTGCAAGCCGTCGGCGATTTCCCCCAGCGTAAGCGGATAGTCGGCATAGTCGCCGCTTTCCACATAGGCTATGCGCCATTTTGCACCGCCGGGCTTGCTGATCGGTGTAGTGGGAAACACTTGCGTAGGCGGCGATGATGAACCGGGATCCGCCTGGGCTTGGGATAGCGCAGGGGCAAGCAGGCTGGCGGCGGCCAATAATACAGGTGCAAGGTGTCGGATCATGGCGTAGCCCTTTTGGCGGCGATCAGGGTAATGTCGTCGGACTGTTCTGTTTGCTGGACGAATTCATGGACGTCTTGCAGCAAAGTAGTGGTCAGTGTCTGGCTGGAGGCCTGTTGCAAACCCGCCAGCCGTGCGAACAATCGCGGTTCGCCGTACAGGCTGCCGTCGGGCCCCACGGCTTCTGTGATGCCATCCGTATAACCCAGCAGGATTTCGCCTGGGGCCAGCCGCGTCGAGAATGACTTGTAAGGCAGGTCTTCCTGTACGCCGCAGGCCGGGCCGCTGCGCCCTTCAAGCAGGCGCAGGCTGCCATCGGTTTGCACAATGCAAAGAGGAGGGTGGCCGCCGTTGGCCCAGTCCAAGTCCCCGGTTGCCAAATCCAGTACACCCAGCACCAGCGTGACGAACATCACGTTGGGATTGTTTTCGGAGAGACGGTTATTGACGCGCTCCATTAACCGGGCGGGGTCGGTTTCGTCCTCGGCCGAAGCTCGGATCAGGGTGCGTGTGACGGCCATGAAAAGGGCGGCGGGTACGCCCTTGTCCGACACATCGCCGATGGCAAAGCACAGCCTGCCGTCAGGCAAGAGGAAGTAGTCATAGAGATCGCCGCCCACCTCTTTGGCGGGAATCATGGTGGCGTAGAGATCGACCTTTTCCAGCACGTTTCGGGGCAAGGGGATAGGCAACAGACCCATTTGTATGTCGCGGGCGATATTCAGTTCGCTTTCAAAGCGCTGCCGGCTGGATGTTTCGCGCATCAGGCTGGCGATCTTCTCTCGCAGCTGCTGGTCCATGAAAATGAAGGTGGCGGCCAGGCGTCCCACTTCGTCGGGCTGTTTGTGGGGCAAGCGCGCGATATGTCCGGGAATGGGGCTCGCGCGGCTCAAGTCCTGTTCCGGCAATGCCCTGGCGAAATCGCTAAGCTGTTGCAAAGGCCGTGTAAGCCGCGCGGACAAAGCCCAGGCGATGGCCAGCGATACCAGCAATACCGCCAAAAACACCCAGACAAGTCGATTGCGCAGTTCGGTGGCGGCGCTGGTGAGGTCTTTGGCGGGAACGGCTGCGACGATGGTCCAGCCCAGCGGCTTGAACTGCACTGCACTGATCTGCCACGCGCCTTTGCCTTGTATTGGATGGAAGTCCAGCGTGCCGATGTCGCCATTGGCGGGAGTCTGGCGCAGCAGTTGGCGCAGCGTTTGCTTGCTGCTTGTCTCTTGTGCATCGAGCAGGCCGGCATGTGCTGACGGCAAGGGCGACAGCAACTGGTCGTCTCCCTTAATGATGAAGGCAAAACCGGACTTGGCCAGTCGCAGCGATCCTAGTACGTCGCTGATTGACGCTTCCATTTCATTGCGGCGCTGGTCGAATTGGGTCACGATACCGCGTGCATCGTCGGTAATCGCAAACGCCCAGTCCCAGGGCTCGAAGTATCCGAAGTAGGCGTAGCGCAATTCGTTCTTGGGGGCCGAGCCGGATGCGGGCCAGCGGTAAATGGCAAAGCTTTGGCCTGTGGTGCGCGCTTCCTGGTGTGCCGTGGCGGCAAGCCCATGCCCTTTGAAGTCCTTCAGGTCGGCAAGGCTTTGCCCTCGCATTTCTGGCCTGCCGCTGGCCAGGGTGATCAGGTTGCGGTCAAACACAAAGCTGTAGCGCTGTTGACTAGTGGGTAAGTTGTTGATCCACTCGAGCGCCAGGCGCTGGGCCGCAGCGGTGCTCAGCGTGCCGTTCTCTACTTGGCGGGCGTGGGTGGCGAACACGGAATTGATGGTGGCACTTAACTGCACCAATTGGCCGCGCGCCGTGCGTACTGTCGAAATTTTGTCTGTAAGCAGCCCGCCCCAGCGGGCCTCGCTATCAGCGACAAGCAAGTGCAATACGTTGTGTACGGCCAGTTCTTCGCTGGCGATGACGGTGCGCGTCATATCGCGCTGCGTGATCAGCAGGACGACGACCGCGCCCATGAACAGGGTGAGTCCGACCAATAAGAAAATTTTGCTGCGCAGGGATGTCAAACGCATAAACGGACGCTCTGATGGACAAGGGAATGCGCCAGACATCGGCGAGAGACGCGTGCTTTTGCTATGAATTGTAATTTACTATTGCGAGTTGAGTTCTGCCGTGGCGCAGGGCCAGGCTTCCAGGGCGTTAGCGTTATGAAAAACCAGACGGTTCACAAGGTGGCGGCGCGGCGGCGGCCAGCGCGCGATATCTTGTTGGCTTGCATGTTGGTGTTGCTGCTTGCGCAGGGGTTGATAGGCGCGTTAAGCCTGTCGGCCCTGAATCGCCTGGTGGCAGACAACACGGCAGAACGTGTGGAATTGATGGCGCGGCAAACCTCAGACCATATCCAGACGGGAATGGACTTGGGCAAGCCGCTTGCGCAGTTCTTCGGCTTGGCCGGATTGCTGGACGCTTTGCAGGCCCGTATTCCCGATATGCGGGGCGCCAGCGTGGTTCTGGCCGATGGTCGCGTGCTGGCCGCGATGGGTACGCCGTTGCCGTCTGAAGCGTTGCTTGAAGGCTTGCGATCAAAAACAGGCCGCTTGTCGGGCGCGGTGCAGCGCCGAGTTGGCGATGCCTTGCAGCTTGCCCTGCCGCTGGACCAGGACGACAGCGCTCTGATCGGGGCGCTGGTGCTCGATGTGCAGCCGCAAGGGCTGCGGCAGAATGCGTTGCTGGCCGATAACCTGGGCGTGCTGGCCGTAACGACAGCCGGCGCGGCACTGTTGCTGCTGCTGATCTTTCGTTATGTATTGCCTTTGCATCAATTGGCAGCGGCCGGCAAGGCAAGGATGGCGGCGCCTTTGTTGATATTGCTGCTGGCGCAGGGCGTATATGCCGCGTATACGATACAAACATTTCGCGATACCTGGGTCGGTGTAACCCACGAAAACGCGCGGCTATTGGGAGAAGGTCTGCAGCGCGATCTGAACCGAGTGCTGGGTTATGGAATCGCCCCTGACCGGTTGCGCGGTGTGGAACGGCCAATGGCGCGACTCGCAAGATCATTTCCGTTGATCAGTGTGTTGCGTTTGCAGGATGCCCAGGGCGAGGTGTTGGTGCAGGCCGATGCGCGTGGTGCATTGGCGCAGCAGGCCACTCGCAGTGACGACCCCGGAAATGAGTTGTCTTTTCCGTTGCGTGCGAAGCCGGACGGGCCGGTGCTTGCCAGCCTGGTGCTAGTGCTCGACAAAGACAGTATCGCTGCAGGGGTTAGGGCGCGGATCATGGACGCGGCCACGGTGGTCGTGGTGGCGCTGGTGGCGGCCATCGAGTTGCTGCTGCTATTGACCTTGCTGATGGACAGGGCTTTTTCGGTTCGCCAGCAAACTGCGGAAGGCGATATCAGCGGCCTGGACGACCCTTCGCGCGTGGGGCAGGTGGTAAGGCCTGTTATGTTCGGTTTCTTGTTCGCGATGGCATTGCCGCTGAGCTTTCTGCCTATCTTTGCGCGGGCGTTGTTGCCTGATGGCGGCGGGGCGGGGGCCGAGTTGTTGATGGCCGTGCCGATAGCCGTGGAGATGGGTTGCGGGTTGCTGACCGCTTTGCTGGCGGGACGTTTGACTGACAGGCGGGGATGGCAGACGCCGGTATTGGCCGGCTTGATGGTGTCGGTGTTGGGCAACCTGGCGTGCGCCGGCGTTGGCAGCCTGACCGGCCTGATTGTGGCGCGAGCGTTGGTTGGCCTGGGGTATGGGCTGACGTGGATGGGCTTGCAGGGCTTTATCGTGACACGCAGCCCTGCTGCGTATCGCGGACGCAATATGGCCACGGTGATTGCCGGTTTGTTTGCGGGACACTTGTCGGGCGCCGCGGTAGGCGCGATGTTGATGCAGCAGCTAGGGTTCGACTCGGTCTTTTTGATTGGTGCGGGTTTGCTGTGTTTGCCTGCTATTGGCGTACTGACGTTGATGTGGCCTTACCGCCGGGCAGGCAACGCTACAGCCATTGTGCCGGCGGCTTCGTCTTCGCGCTCTTGGGCCAAGCTGCGGCAATTGCTGTTTACACGCGACTTTGGTTTGTTGTTAATGGGTTGTGTCATTCCGTTTTCCATTGCGCAGGTGGGTTTGTTGACTTATGCGCTTCCTTTGTACATGGAGGCTTATGGCGCCACGGCCGGCAGCGTCGGGCGCATTCTGATGTTGTATGGCCTGTTTGTGATTTATGTAGGGCCTTACACGGGCCGGCTGGCTGATCACAGTGGCAGCAAGAAGAGCTGGATCGTGGCTGGCGGCGTGATAGGCAGTGTGGGATTGCTCAGTTTATATTTCGCCAGCGGTATATGGGCGGCCGCTGTGGCTGTTGTTTTACTTGCCTTGGCCAGTTGTTTCGCGGGCGGAGCCCAGACCGCTTATATGCTGGGTTTGAATCGGGTGCAGGATTACGGTGCGGCCGGTGCGACCAGTGTTATGCGAGCGGCAGACAAGTTCGGCCAGATGCTGGGGCCATTGATGGTGGGAGGCCTGTTTGCTTCAGTGGGGATTTCTGGGGGCCTGGCAATTACTGGTGGCGTTTATCTGGCTGCGACGCTGGCGTTTCTGGTGTTTGCGCCACGCGCGGCACACGCGCGGTAAGGCCTGTCAACAACTGGGGAGCGATGGTTGCGGCCGCTAATGCGACGTTTTCTACAGGGAGTTCGGGGCGCCCCCACAAGGTCACCTGATGGCCTGGCACGATATGTGGATGCTGGTCTAGATTGATGCTTAGCGTATCCATGGATACGCGACCGACTATGCCTGCCATGCCGCCCGGAACATGGACCGGGCAGCCCAAGGTCGCGGCGCGGGGGTAGCCGTCGGCATAGCCGCATTGCACCAGTCCTATCCGCAAAGGGCGTTCGGCTCGGAAAGTGCTGCCATAACCGACGCTATCGCCGGCTTGCAGTTCCTGTATGCCATAAATGGGCGCCTGGAAAGCCATGGCAGGCTTTAATCCCAACGCGGCGCCGTCTAAACCCGGCAGTGGGCTGACGCCATACAAGGCAAGTCCCACGCGTAGCCAGTCCGTGTTTGCAGCAGCCCGCGCAGATAACAACAGGGCTGCGGAGTTTTCGGTGCTGACCGGGCCGGGCAAGCCGATGGTCAGTTGTGCAAATAATTGCCGCTCGGCAGCCAGTTGTTCTGGATCTTCGGCGTTCGCATAGTGCTGAAAGTGCCCGATCCCGCCTAATCGCCCCGCAGCCGACAGGGCTTGCAGCCTTGCATACGCCGGCCGATAGTGGTGGGCTTGAAAGCCAGCATGGTGCAAGTTGCCGGTGAAGCGCAGCCATACGTGCGGCTGGAGGACGCTCGCTAGACTTTCCAGCTGATTGATTTGCCCTTCATGCTCGACCACCCAATGCAAGGGGTACAACGCGGGGTCGCTTAATTCGTCGCGGGTGAGTTGTTGGTCGCCCATAATGAGTATGGGTTTGGACCATCCTAACTGGCGGCAGCGATAGGCTTCAGACGCCGACAATACGGCCAGGCCGTCTGCAGCTTGCAGGGCCGGCACAGCGTGTTCCAGACCATGACCATAAGCATCGGCTTTCACAATAGCCCAGATTCGTGGGGACCTGCCTGTTTTTTCCAGGCCCATCCTATGCTGGAGGGTTTGCAGGTTGTGAGCGATGGCTTGCCGGTCAATATGCGCGCAAGCCCCGTGGCGGAGTGGTTGCATGGAATTAGTTGGTGCCGGAATCCGGGGCGGCAGTCAGGCGCAAATGATTTTGTCCATCGCCGCGCCGGTATTGAATGTCTTGCAGATAATGCCGCATCAGGCGCAGGCCATGCCCGCCTGCCGTGGCATCGTCAAGCGATGTCGCCAGTTGCGGCGATTGGCTCTGCGTAGGGTCAAAGGGTGCGCCATTGTCGACGATGTCCAGCGCGAGCAAGGCGCCGTCGGCCTCTACCGATAGCGCGATGCGGGCTTCTTTGGCCGGGCTGGGTTCATTCTGAAAGCCATACATCAATATATTGGTGAGTGCTTCATCCAGGCATAAACCCAATTTAAAGGCTGTGCGCGGGTGCCATTGCTGTTGCTCCGCGACCGATTCCAGCCAGGCGAGCGCTCGTGGCAAGGCGTCTGGTCCGGGTGTCAGCGACAAGGAGGCAAGTGGCGGCATCGATGTAAAGGTTAGCGGCTAATGGTCGAAGTGTAACCGGAGGTAGGAGTAATCGCCTTGTTTACCGCTGCTGAGTTTGTCGGCCAGCCGTCTGAGTAAGGTGTGCGAGACACTGGACATAGCCGTTTCCAGGGCCTGGGCGAAAGCGTCGTCGTCTATGTCCAGCAGATTAGCCGGCGATTTGGACGGGTTCCCGGCTAATACGAGCGGCGGCCCGCGATGTAGCAGTTCGAAATCCAGGTTGAATTCATCGAAGCTGCCACGTATCTCGAAAACTTTGCGATCGACACCTCCCGCCTGGATGGCTTCGGCGGCTTCCATGACGGCTTGCGCTGCCCGACGCACAGCATCGCGGCGCGCGCTCCAGGTAGCGCCATGGCTTTCCACAAAATCGACAACTTGTTGCGTAACGGGTGGGCTGTCGCTGGCAATAGCAAGGACGAGCGCGGCGCGTTGCGACGTGCCCAGGCGAAAGCACAGGTTCAGGGTGATGGCGGTGATCCCCGCGACGATAATCCCGTTTTTGGCCAGGAACTGGGCGGATTCGGGTGCCATTTGCGCAATGCCGGGTAAGAACATAATGCCCATGCCCGCCACAAAAGACAGGCCGACCATGAAAATGCCGCGCGAATCCAGGGCGCGCGAAGCGATAAGCTCGATGCCCGAGACCACCAGGTAGGCAGCCGCATAAATTTCCACTGCGCCGATGACGGGTGTGGGGATCAGCGTCAGCGCGAGCGATACCTGAGGCAGGAACGCAAACAGCGCCAGGATGGCGGCGGTGACCAGGCCTATCCAGCGCGACGTGGAGCGGCTGATGTGGCTCAGTGCAATATTGGCCGATGACGTGACACTGGGGTAGGCGCCCAGCCAGGCTCCAAGCAGGTTGCCCAGGCCGTTGGCCCGTATGCCGCCGCCCACCATGCGCATGTTTGCCCGTTTCCAATCGCTGTCGTCCATTTTCTGCATCAAAACGACGCTGCCGAAGGTGTCTAGTTGCGACATCAGGGCAAGTATTGCAACGGCAATCAACAGGCCCGGATCCACAGCGAAGACCGGCATGGGGATGCGGGGCAGTCCGAATATCGGCGTGGTGGCCAGCGCATCAAGACCATGCAGCCGGCCCAGGATGGCCGCCAGCACGACCCCGGTGGCAAGACCCGCCAACAGTGCGAACAGCTTTGCGCGTCGGCCCCCCCAGATAGACAGGGATATGATGACCAGCAGGGTGGCGCCGCCGATTAGCGCGTCTCCGGGATGCAGCATACCGCCAGGCGCGTCCAGTCCGGTCACGTGGGTCAGGGCGGGGGCGATAAGCGACAGCCCTGCTACACAGACCACCACGCCGGCAACGGTAGGCGGCAATACTGCCCGCAAGCGCGGCACCAGATAGCTGGCGCTTAACGTCATGGCGCCGTTGACCAGTCCTACGACGACCATGCCGCCCATCCCGTATTCGGCTGCGACCATGCCTGAAATGACAACCAACAGGGGATCGGGGATATGCACCAGCAAAGTACCGGATCCCAGCCGTCCTCCCCAGGATTGGAAGAAGGTGGCCAGCGCCATCCCGATAATGGTCGCCGTGATCATGCTGCGTGTGGCGTCGCCGTCAAGGCCGGATATCTTGGCTGTGGCCAGCACATAGGCGATAAGCGCCAATGCGGTCGCAGCATGTTGAAATGCCAGTCCCCCCAGCGCGATGCCCGGCGGTTTTTCCGATGCGGCATAGGCTAGGTCGGGCGGCCTTTTCACGACAGGCGTGGCGGGCAGTTTTATTCTTGAAAAGATAGCCATGTATAGTCGATGAAAGCTCGGTAGACCTATGGTGTGCCGATTTTGTCGCGTATCATATTATCTAGATACTAATTGATAACGCTTGCTAAAAGCACCCTTTTTTCTCTTCTACGGTTGTCCCATGAGTCTCTCTAGCGAAAAAATCGGAAAAATACTGGTCGTTTCCACTGCTGGCCAAATTAATAGCGCCAATGCGGCAGAATTGGAATCCGAGCTCCTGGCTTTGGTCGAACAGGGAGAACACCGGTGGGTGCTGGATATGGGGCGTCTCGACTATATTTCCAGCGCTGGTTTGCGTGTCGTTTTGCTGCTGGCTAAACGCCTGAAAGAAAAGGCAGGCCGGTTGGTATTGTGCAGCTTGCAGCCCCATGTTCACGAAGTGTTCGACATTAGCGGCTTTCTTGCCATACTTACCGTCGTCGATACCCGCGCCGAAGCCCTAGCCCTGGAGTAAGGCGCGCAAGGGCGCCAAAGCCTGATGCAGCTGCCTGAACGCTGCTTCGCGCTGGTTGTCCAGTTGTTGTGCCTGCGCCAGCGTGGTCTCGGTAAAACGCAAGGTTTCCCCGGGCATGCATTGTGCAATGATGGGTAAGTCGACCGTGGCGGCGTGTGCGATTTTTGCATAGCCTCCGGTGGTCTGACGATCAGCCATCAAGATAATGGGGTTTCCGTCTTGCGGAACCTGGATGCTGCCGAAGCTGGTGGCTTCCGATAGCAACTGGGTAGTGCTTTTCAATGACAGTCGGGCGCCGTCAAGGCGGTAGCCCATGCGTTCGGACTGCGCGCTGATGCGATAGCTGTGGGTAAAGAAATCGTTGATCGATGCATCGGTAAACAACGCAGTGTGCTCGCCGCGCATCGCACGGATAGTGGTTCTGGATGCCAGGCCAAGAATAGCCGGCAAATACACCTTTATGTTCCAGATATCTTGCTCGAGCTCATCCAGCATATGGCCGTCAAGCGAGCGACGCATGGTCAGGATGTCGTCTTTTTTTAGCGCGCGGCCTTTGAACCCGCCGAAGCCGCCGCGCAAATACGTGCTGCGGCTGGACATTACCATCGGCAAGTCTATGCCGCCGTTCCAGGCGATATAGGCGCGCAAGCCCGCGATGCGCGGGCCGAAAGCCAGGGTGTCGCCTGCGCGGACGACCAGCGGGCGGTTGTTGGGCACGGGTTTCTGGTTGAGCGTCGGGCTTAGTTGTGCACCGCTGATGGCGATACAGCCGGGTGCTTCAAAGCGCAGTGTGGGTCCCGCCAGCGTGACTTCCAGCGTGGCTTCTTCTTCCGGATTGCCTGCCAGCAGGTTCGCCAGCCGATGGGCGCGGCAGTCCATGGCGCCGCTTGCCGATACACCTAGATGTTGGTAACCAAAGCGCCCCAGATCCTGGAAGCTGGACAGCAGGCCTGGCTTGAGAACGATGATGCTCATGTGCGGACGCGCCTGGCGGCAAGGAATGCTTGCTGGTCGATGGGGACGAACCTGACGGTGTCGCCAGGCGCCAACAGGGTTGCGGGCTCCTGGTCGGGGTCGAACAGAACCAAGGGCGTAGCGCCGATGATGTGCCAGCCGCCGGGAGAGGTGTTCGGATAGATCATCGTCTGTAGATTGGCGATGGCAACCGACCCGGCAGGGACATCGGTGCGTGGCGTGCTGCGCCTGCCTATGGCCAGTTTCGGGTCGTGAACGCCGATGTAGGGCGCGCCAGGGGCGAAGCCCAGCATAAACACATAGGCGGTGCTTCCGCTGTGCAAGCGTATGACGTCTGCTTCGGATAGTTTGCAGTGCTGGGCCACATGGGCCAGATCGGGCCCATACTGGCCGCCATAGCAGACGGGAATGTCTATTTGCCGGGAGGCGGCGATGTTGGCACCCTGGACGAGCGCGTTGGCCAATACCTTGTCGATGTCGCCCGCCATACGCTCGAAGCCGATGGCGGCGTCGAACAGGCGAGGCTGAAAGTGCAGGGCCACGGAATTGAAGGTCGAGACAATGTCGCTGACCCCCGTGATATTCGCCGCCCGCAGTGCATTGGCCGCGGTAGCGCACTGATGTCCTATTTCCACATTGATCTGGTCACCGAAGACCACGATTACGCTGCGGTCGCCTTGCGGCACGATCTTCCAGGACGAGGCGTTGTCTTGTGGAAAGGGCATGTGTCGCTACAGCCTTATTTGGCGAACAGGGATTCAATGTTCTTGAATGCCTTGAACTCCAAGGCATTGCCCGATGGATCCAGGAAGAACATGGTGGCTTGTTCGCCGACTTCACCCTTGAAGCGAACATAGGGCTCGATGACGAATTTGGTGCCGGCATCCTGGAGTTTCTTTGCCAGGTTTTCCCATACGCCCATGTCGAGCACTGCGCCGAAGTGGCGTACGGGGACGTTATGGTCATCGACGTTGTTGGTTTGGGTGTTGCCGCACTCTTCGGGGGACAGGTGGGTGACGATTTGGTGGCCGAAGAAATTGAAATCCACCCATTCATTGGATGAACGGCCTTCGGGACAGCCCAGCAGGTCGCCATAAAAGGCACGCGCTTCGGTCAGGTCGCGCACGGGGAAGGCAAGGTGGAAAGGAGGAATAGTGTTTTGCAAAGACATGAAGTGCTCCGGGTTTCAGCGACTGTGGGCGCAGGCCTGCTCTGGTGGGCCTGCACGGTTGATTTTAATGGCATTCGGGCGGAGTTGCCGCGCTTGATGCCCGACTATGCATCATGCAACGGTTTGCGGGCCTAATCAAGGCCCTTGGGATTCATGTCAGTGGCCAGATCCAGTTTCGGATCTGGCAGTGGCGCAGCTTTAGCGAGCCAGGCGAGAAGGGGGGAATGTCAGCGAGAACAGGCTGCCTGCACCGAAGCGGCTGTGTATGGTCAGTTCGGCGTTGTGGCGCATGGCAACATGCTTGGTAATTGCCAGTCCCAGACCGGTACCGCCGGTGGCGCGCGAACGCCCACGGTCGACCCGGTAAAAGCGTTCGGTCAGGCGCGGAAGATCTTGCGATGCGATGCCTATACCGGTGTCTTGCACCGAATAGCAGGCATGGCCGCTTTCGGTCAGGTACCAGCTGACCGTAATCGTGCCGTCTTTTGGGGTGTATCGGATGGCATTGGTCAGCAGGTTGGATACCGCCGAGGCCAGCTCGGTTTCTATGCCGGTGACGCACAAGTCCTGGGCAATGTTTTCAACAAAAACGTGTTGGCCTTCGGACAGTATTTGTCCTTGCTGCAACGCCTTATGGATGATATCGGCCATCTCTACAGGTTCGCCGCTGGCCGTCGGGGACGACTCCAGCGTGGACAGCGTCAGCAGGTCGGCAACAATCGCCTGCATGCGCTGGGCCTGTTCCAGCATCATGTTCTGGTAGCGCGCTTTTTGCTCTGCACTAAGCGATTCAGCCGGCATATCGCGCAGGGTTTCCAGGAAGCCCGACAGCACCGTAAGCGGTGTGCGCAATTCGTGCGATACGTTGGCGACGAAGTCCTTGCGGGTGGTTTCCAGTTTTTCGACCTGCGTGACGTCGCGTGTCACGATAAGGAACTGGCCCACGCCGTAGGGTGTCAGCTGAACAAGCAGCGACTTTTCCTGATTGTCGTTTTGCAGATGCAGCAATATCGGACCGGGCCACTGATGTTGCCTTGCATAACGCGCAAATTCGGGCGCCCGCAGAATATTGAGGATGCTGTGGTTGCGATCGGTCTCCAGGTTCAGGCCGATATGTTCGCTGGCCGTCTGGTTGCACCATGTCAGTTGCATGGACTCATTCAGGGTAATGGCCCCGTCCGGCAAGGCTTCGGCAGCCAGCATGATGCCATCCACATGCCGCTGCATCATGGCGATGTTGTCCCTGTCCTTGCGCAATTTGCGGTAAATGGGGGCCAGTACTTCATCCCAGGGGCCCAGCGAAGGAGGAGGGGGCGACTCGATATCCTTGACCCAGCGCGATATGCGCGATAACTGCAGGCCACTGACGAGAATCATGCAGACCAGGCCGAAAGAAAACAGCCCCCATCCAATATTGGCGCCCAGCCAGCTGCCGATAAGCCATCCTAATGCTGCCCATAAACCTATGGAAATTAAAGTCTTGATCATGCTTCTAACGTTTTATGGGCGATGGCTCGGGGACTGGCTGGTACAGAAAAATCTATGCCAACCTGGGTGGATTCGCGGTAAATCGGTATCCGGCGCCGCGCACTGTTTCAATATGATTTTCGTGGCCGCTGGGCTCCAGGGCTTTACGCAGGCGCCGAATATGCACATCTACTGTGCGCTCTTCGACGAACACGTGGTCGCCCCATACCTGGTCAAGCAATTGAGCCCGCGAAAACACTCTTTCTGTGTGTGTCATGAAAAAGTGTAGCAGGCGAAACTCTGTCGGGCCGACAGTCAGCGCTATTCCGTTGCCGGTGACGCGGTGAGTGGCAGGATCCAGCTGTAATGTGCCGACCTGGATCAGGTCATCGGTAAGTTGGGGCGCGCGCCGCCGCAGTACAGCTTTGATGCGCGCCATTAGCTCTTTTGGCGAGAATGGCTTGGTGATGTAGTCATCGGCGCCGGCTTCCAGGCCTTCAATCTTGTCGTGCTCAGCGCCTTTGGCTGTGAGCATGATGACGGGAACCTGGCGGGTGCGTTCGTCGGAGCGCAGCTTTCTGGCCAGTGTGATGCCCGAGGCGCCAGGAAGCATCCAGTCCAGCAGTATCAGGTCGGGAAGTTCGGCGCGTATCAAGGTCTGGGCCTGTTCGGCGTCGAAGGCGCGCAGCACCTTATGACCGGCGAAAGACAGGTTTACCGATATTAATTCCTGGATGGCGGGCTCATCTTCTACAACAAGTATCGTGGTGCTCATGGTGCCTGGTCACTAATAAAGGTGGATCGTAGTTCGGAAATATGCATGGCCCCCATCATATGGCTTAAATATTTCAGGTTTGTGAAAACCACGAAGGAGTTTCAAGTTTCATCGAAATATAGAATGTATTTAAAGTTTCACTTAAACGCCGCAGGAGTTTCGGTTTTATCAAATCCAATGGCGGGATAATGTTGTACGATTATCAAATCATGCAAAATACCCGTACTTCCTCTTCAGAAACCGATACGCCTCAATCCCAGTCTTCCGGGCCGGAAGCCAGTACGCATTTTGGCTTCAAAACGGTCGGCGAACACGAAAAGGCGGGCAAGGTGGCCGAAGTTTTCCATTCGGTAGCCAGCCGTTACGACGTCATGAACGATTTGATGTCGGGCGGGCTGCATCGGATCTGGAAAGCGTTCACTATAGGCCGTGCCGATATCCGCCCAGGCATGAAAGTGCTTGATATCGCCGGCGGCACAGGTGATTTGGCCCGCGCTTTTGCAAAGCGGGCAGGCCCGTCGGGCGAAGTCTGGCTAACCGACATCAACGATTCCATGCTCAGGGTAGGGCGCGATCGCCTGGCCGATAGCGGCCTGATTATTCCCACCGCAGTTTGCGATGCCGAAAAGCTGCCTTTCCCTACAGGCCATTTCGATCGCGTCAGCGTGGCTTTCGGTTTGCGCAACATGACCCATAAAGACCGGGCGCTCGCCGAAATGCGGCGCGTGCTCAAGCCGGGCGGCAAGTTGCTGGTGCTGGAATTTTCCCGCGTGGCCAAGCCTCTGGCGCCGGCTTACGATTGGTATTCCTTTAACGTATTGCCGTGGCTAGGCAAGAAAGTGGCTGGCGACGAAGAAAGCTACCGCTACTTGGCTGAATCCATCCGCATGCATCCCGATCAGGCTACATTGGCAGGCATGCTTGAAGAAGCCGGGCTATCCCGCGTGCGTTACTTCAATCTCACCGCTGGCCTGGTTGCCCTGCACGAGGGCGTCAATCTCGGCTGAATTCTGGGTCTTGCCGCGCCAGCCGCTCTGTAAACGGCTGGTGGTTCTGTGTTTATTTCTTGTAAATAATTGAACCTTTTCCAACAGCACGGTCCTACATTATGCTAATGTTCAGCTTCTAGTAAGAAATTTACTTTTTGCTACTACTGAATTCATCAAACGAAATCTATATTTCGGCGCTGCGCCCCAAGCGCACCGCAACACAGGAGCAATCTATGTCTCATCGATTTTCCCGGCTTCTCGCCGTTGCCATGCTGGTAGTCTCGGCTGGCGCCATGCTTTCGGTGTCATTCGACGCCGAAGCCCGCCGTATGGGCGGGGGCAAAAGCTTCGGTCGTCAATCGTCCAACGTAACGCAGCAACGTCAAGCGGTTACCCCGCCTGCAGCCAATAACATGACTCGCTCGGCGGCGCCTGCTGCTGGCGCAGCTGCCGCGGGCACTGCTGCTAAAAGCGGCATGTCGCGCTGGCTGGGCCCAATTGCCGGCATAGCCGCCGGGCTGGGTATTGCCGCATTGCTTTCCAGCATGGGCCTGTCGGGCGCCTTCCTGGAAATGATGTCCAGCATGTTGCTGATTGGTTTGCTCATCTTCGGCGTCATCTTCATTGTGCGCAAATTGCGTGGCGGTGCTGCCCGTCCGGCAATGCAACAGGCCGGAAATGGTCCATTGCATCGCCAGAATGCCCAGCCTGAAAGCAATCAGTCTCAGAACACCTGGCGTGAAGCCAGCCAGCCGGTTTCGGCAGCTCCTGTCGCTGCGGTCGCACCAGTGCCTGCCGCTCCGGTAGATGAAAAATGGTTCGTACCCGCCGACTTCGATACGGCCGCGTTCCTGGCGAATGCCAAGTCACAGTTCATCGAGATCCAGGCGGTATGGGATAGCGGCGATACCGATAAGCTGCGCGAGTTCATGACTGACGACCTGATTGCTGAAGTCAAGCCGGAAATCCTGGCACGCGCTGAAGGGTCCGTGACGCAGGTTGTGCTGCTTAACGCTGAACTGCTCGGCATCGAAGCCGTATCCGGCGGCCACCTGGCCAGTGTGCGCTATTCGGGCATGCTGCGCGAGGCCAAAGAGGCTGAAGCTTTCCGTTTCGAAGAAGTCTGGAACCTGTACAAGGCCGACGGCGCAGGCTGGTTGCTGGCTGGTATTCAGCAGATTCCGGTAGAGTTCGCCAGTTAATCTGATGGCGTAGCCGTAGCGCGTAAAAAGGGCACCTCAAAGGTGCCCTTTTTGTACTGTTAAACTCAAGCTATTGCCATATATGGTTACCTGAATCCGGCTTCGCCGCATAACTCTCAACATGTTTCCTTTGCCTCTATTTCTTGCCCCGACCGCCCTGTACGCGCGCGCGCTTAATAAGCTGCTGCAACGCGAAGGGTGGGCGCGCGACCGCTTAAGCCGCCATTCGGGCAAAACGGCGCGGTTCATCGTCGGCAATCTGAAAATGAGTCTGACGATACAGGCGGGTGGTTTGGTCCAATCTTCAGACCCCGCAGTAGTGCCGGATGTCACGCTGACCATTCCGCAAAACAGGGTGCCTGAACTGCCCGCGGTACTTCGGGCGCGCGATCCCGCTCTTATTACCGAATTGATGCATATCGAGGGCGATGCCGGGTTGGCGCAATTGGTTTCCGACCTGGCGCGGGACTTGCGATGGGATGTTGAGGAAGATTTATCAAAGCTGGTTGGCGACATGGCTGCCCGGCGCTTGCTGCAGGCGGGCAAAACCCTGGTCGGCGGTATTCAATTGTCGGCGACTCGCCTGGCGGGAAATGTGGGCGAGTTCCTGTCTGAAGAAAGCGGCATGATGGCAAGCCGCCCGGCTTTCAGCGACCATATGGCGCGCTTGCAGGGCTTATGCGCCAGGCTGGATCTTCTGGAAGCCAGGGTAGCGCGTCGGGCCGAGGCGTCTCGCAGCGCCGGTTACAAGGCCTGATCATGTTTACCTTCTTTCGCCTGCTTCACATTATTTTTGTTGCCTTGCGTTTCCGGCTTGATGAGCTCGTGCTGTCGGGTATCAAGCACCCCGTAGCCTACGGTTTGCTGCGTGTCGTGCGGCTGGGGCGTGCGCCCAAGATGGCGCGCGGCGTGCGCTTGCGTATTGCCCTGGAATCGTTGGGGCCTATCTTTGTCAAGTTTGGCCAGGTGCTTTCCACTCGGCGCGACTTGATCCCGCTTGATATCGCCATCGAATTGGCGTTGCTCCAGGATCGTGTGCCGCCGTTCCCATCGGATCAGTCCGCCGCGCTGATCGAAGCGGCCCTGGGGGCGTCGCCCCATACGTTATTCAAGCAATTCGACGCCGATCCGGTTGCTTCGGCGTCAATAGCGCAAGTGCATTTTGCGGTATTGCACGATGGCCGGGAAGTCGCCGTCAAAGTACTGCGCCCCGGCATGCGCGAAATCATAGAAAAAGATTTGACCTTATTGCGGACACTGGCGGCGCTGGTGGAGCGCCTGGCTGCCGATGCGCGCCGCCTGAAGCCGCGGCAGGTCGTAGCCGAGTTCGATATTTACTTGCATGACGAGCTTGACCTTATCCGCGAAGCGTCCAACTGCAGCCAATTGCGGCGCAATTTCGGGCCTGACACGGGGCGCAGCCAGTTATTGATGGTGCCCGAGGTGGTGTGGGAATATTGCGCTACTTCTGTGTTCACCATGGAGCGCATGCGCGGCATTCCGGTCAGCCATATCGAACGCTTGAAGGCTGCCGACATCGATATCAAGCAATTGGCCCGTACCGGTGTGGAAATATTCTTCACCCAGGTGTTTTCTGATGGCTTCTTCCATGCCGACATGCATCCGGGTAATATTTTTGTTTCAGATGCCCCCGATACGCTGGGCCGCTATATAGCGCTGGACTTCGGTATTGTCGGCTCTTTGTCCGAGTTCGACAAAAATTACCTGGCGCAAAATTTCCTGGCTTTTTTCCAGCGCGATTACAGGCGGGTGGCGCAGCTGCATATAGAGTCAGGCTGGGTGCCCGCCACAACACGGGAAGAAGACCTTGAAGGGGCCGTACGCGCGGTTTGCGAGCCTTATTTCGACAGGCCTTTGTCGGAAATCTCGCTGGGCCAGGTGTTGTTGCGCCTGTTCCAGACCTCGCGCCGGTTTAACGTCGAAATTCAACCGCAACTGGTATTGTTGCAAAAAACCTTGCTGAACGTCGAGGGCATGGGGCGGGAACTCGACCCCAACCTGGACTTATGGCAAACCGCCAAGCCCTACCTTGAAAATTGGATGCACGAACGCATAGGCCTCAAAGGTCTGCGCAAGCGACTGGATAAAGAAGCCAGCCAATGGGCGCAGATTCTGCCGCAAATTCCGCGGCTTGTTTATTCCAACCTTAATAGAGCTGACACAGGGCCTAGGTTAAACTTGGAAATTGAACGCCTGCGTCGTGCGAGTCAACAGACGAACCGCCTACTGACGGCGCTTACAGCTGTCTTGGCAGTGGCTGTAGGTGTGGCCATCTGGGCGCTTACGCGTCATATTTAAGAGAGATTTCTATGCTTTATCCTGAATTGTTCAAATCGATGGAAGCGGTGCGCTGGAACATGGGCACCGATATTCCCTGGGATGAGTACGACGCCAGCAAGCTGACGGACGACCAGGCCTACACGATCAAGATGAATGCCATTACCGAATGGGCTGCTCTACCGGCAACGGAAATGTTCCTGCGCGACAATCGTGACGACAGCGATTTTTGCGCTTTCATGTCGGTATGGTTTTTTGAAGAGCAGAAGCACTCGCTGGCGCTCATCGAATACCTGCGCCGTTTCCGCCCCGAGCTCGTACCGACCGAAGAAGAGCTGCATAAAGTGCGTTTCGAATTTGATCCTGCACCGGCAATGGAAACCCTGAT
This sequence comes from Pollutimonas bauzanensis, assembly GCF_040393045.1. Classification (GTDB taxonomy): domain Bacteria; phylum Pseudomonadota; class Gammaproteobacteria; order Burkholderiales; family Burkholderiaceae_B; genus Pollutimonas; species Pollutimonas bauzanensis_A. The sequence continues at coordinate 22,565 of NZ_JBEBUX010000045.1, forward strand.
GCTGCATTTCTGCGGCGAAGTCCGCCTGAACCACTGGTATCGCCGCGCTGCGGACTGGCATACCGAGCCGGTCATCAAGGCGATATACAAAATTATCGCCCAGGACGAGGCGCGTCATGCTGGCGCCTACCTGCGCTACATGAAGCGTGCCCTCGTGCATCAAAGCAAGGAATTCGGCGCGAGCGCCCGAATTTCTTTTGCGAAGATCGGCGTCTTGATGGCTTCGGCACATCGCACACCGCAAGCTTTGCATCCGACGAATTTGCACGTCAATAAAGAGATGTACCCGCTGGATACTGTCCAGTCCAAGCTGCCATCGCCGGGCTGGCTGGAAAACTGGCTCGATAACCAGATCCAGTTCGACAAAGAATGGGAAGGCAAGGTCAGTTCGCGGATTCTGCACAATATGTCGTTATTGATGGAGACCAGTTTCAACACGGTGCAAGATTTGAATCGTTACCGTAAAGAATTGCTCAAGGACGTGGCGCCGGCATAATGGTGGCGCGTTTCGAGTCCAAAGTGCTGTCGCGGGAGGCCTGCGTTGCCGCAGTGCAAGGCGGCGCTTTTCCGCGCCCGCTGATTTTCACCAATGGCGTATTCGACATCCTGCATCGAGGTCATGCCAGTTATCTTGATGAAGCTGCGCAATTGGGTGCAACACTGGTGGTGGCGCTCAATACCGATGCATCGGTGCGGCGGCTGGGCAAGGGCGATGATAGGCCGCTGAATACGCTGGCCGACAGGGCAGCCCTGGTTGCGGCGCTGGCCTGCGTTACGGTGGTAACCGACTTCTCCGAAGACACGCCGCAGGCCCTGATCGAGCAGTTGCGGCCAGATGTGATTGTCAAGGGCGGCGACTACGATATGGATAGCTTGCCCGAGACCGCCAGCGTAAAAAGCTGGGGTGGGACAGCCGTGGCAATTCCGTTTGAGTTCGAGCGTTCCACGACGAAACTGTTGAACAAGATAAGGGGTTGATTACCGCTTTTCTGTGAGCAGCTGGTTAATAGCGACAATATCCTGATCAGTCAGAATGCCGCTGCTGGCTTTTAGCTTAAGGCTGCTCATCAGGGTGTCGTAGCGGGTGCGCGACAGGTTGCGCTGGGTTTCGTACAGTTGTTGTTGCGCGTTCAGTACGTCGATACTGATGCGTACGCCTACCTCGTAGCCGATTTGGTTGGCATTCAGCGAGGCAAGGCTGGATTTTTCAGCCGCTTGCAAGGCATTGATCTGGGCAATCCCCGAAGTGACGCCTGAATAGTGTTGTTGCGTGGACTGCACGGCTTGCCGTTTGGCTTCTTCCAACTGGTATCGTGCCTGCTGCAGCCGCGATGCCTCTTCGCGCACGACAGATGATATTTCCCCACCCGTAAAAATAGGAATGGATAACTGTATCCCTACGGTGCTGTCCAGCGATCGCGGCCCACTGGGCCCATTGCCCGTGTTGTACAGACCGTTGTCTGAAGCGCTGCCGGTTTGCGCGCGCAGGCTGACGGTGGGGTAGTGCTGGCTTTTTGCGATATCAATCTGTTTTTCGATAATCTTGGCGGTCAGCTCGGCCTGGGCCACAGCCAAATTCGCATAAGAGGATTGAGTCGTCCAGTCGCTAAGCCGGTTAGGCACAGGGCCTGGCAATACCGTATCGGGAGCCAGTTCGGCGAGTTGGGAAGGACGCTCGTTGATGATCTTGGCCAATAGGTCCTGGCTGACCTGCAAGACGTTTTGCGCCCGCAGTTCGCCGGCATTGATCAGGTCAAGGCGAGCCTGGGCTTCGTAGGTGTCGGCGATAGTGATACTGCCGAGTTCGAAGCCCTGCTGGGCCGCCCGCAACTGGGTCTGGATGGCGCTTTTTTCTGCTTGCAGCGCCCGTATGGTGTCCTGGGCCGCAAGCACATCGAAGTAGGCCTGGGCGACACGCAACACCAGATCCTGGTAGGCCGCTTCTTGTACTACGTCGGCTGACTTGGCGATGTAGCCAGCGCGTTCAAGCGCGCCCCACGCACCGATGTTTACGATTGGCTGGACGAGGGTGAGCGCCCATAGCGCACGACGGTTGCTGTTGTTGTCATTCAGTCCGCGAAGGCGGCGAGTGTCTTCGACTTCGGCAACCGCGTCGGCGCTAATATAGGGGAGCAGTTGTGCCCGTGCTTGCGGGATTTTTTCCTGATCGGCATTGCGGCCGGCGCGGCTGGCCGCATATATAGGATCGCGCTGCAGCGCCATTTGCCATATTTGCAGAAGATCTTGAGCACAGACTGGGGCCACGCCGCCAATAAGCGCCAGCGTAAGGCCAAACCTCACATACCAGGAGGCTGGGCACATCTAGAACTTGAATTGGGAGACCGAAGCGCCGCGCAACGGTTTAATGACGGTGTCGAACAGGCTTTTAGTCTCGAAGCTGGCAGCGCTGGTGCGAGTAATGCGGCAGGCTGTCATGACGGGATTTTGCCCCACTACGACGACCAGCCGCCCGCCTATGCGCAACTGATACTTGAGCGCGTCGGGAACGACAGGCACAGAACCGCTAAGCAATATGGCATCGTATTCGGTAGTGCCCCATCCCGCATGGGCGTCACCGGTTTCGACTTTGACGTTGTCGATGTGGTTGCGTTGCAGGTTCTGCAAGGCAAAGGCGGCTAGACGGCTGTCGACTTCGACGCTGGTTACTTGCTGGGCCAGCTTGGACAGCAGGGCGGCCTGGTAACCTGATCCAGTGCCTATTTCCAGCACGCAGTCCGTCGGTTTGAGTTGCAGTTCTTGTGCAAGCCTGGCCTCGACCTTGGGCGTCAGCATGACTTCGCGCGTGTCCACTGAGTTAATGATCAGGGGGAGCTCGACATCGGAGAAAGCCATGCCCTGCAAGGGAGCGGGGACATAGCGCTCGCGCTGGACTTCGAAAAGTGCCTGCAGCACGTCGAAATCAAGCACTTCCCAAGGCCGAATTTGTTGTTCGACCATGTTGAATCGGGCTTGTTCGATTTCTGAAAGTGCGGTGACGTTCATAGCTTCTACAAAAGAAAAAGAAATAGGATTTTTTATAGTAGCGCAAGGCGGTCAAAATGCTAGCCGACACTAGGCGCATACCCTATCTACTATAGCTTATTTGCCGGATTCGGTGCGCGTTGTCGCGCCATGGTTAGCGTCAGGTCGGCGACGGCCACCAGGCATGAAAGTGTTGCACCGGCCCGTGGCCTGTGCCCACGCTGAGTTCGCCTGACCGGGCAATGGCCGCAACCAGGTAAGCCTTGGCGCGAGTTGCGGCCTCGGGCACGTCGTTGACCTGCGGCAATAGCGCCGCCAGCGCCGCCGACAGGGTGCAACCCGTGCCGTGAGTGTTACGAGTGGCGATGCGACGTCCGGGAAGTTCTATCATGCGGTCGCCGTCGTGAAGAATGTCGATGGTGTCGTCGCCGGGCAGATGGCCGCCTTTAAGAAATACCCAGCGGTGTCCGTGGTCGTTGAGCAGGCGGCGCAGTTTTTCCGCAACCCGCCGCATTTCCTTGACTGATTCGACTGAGCTTGAACCCAGCAATACCCCCGCTTCCGGCAGGTTGGGAGTCAGCATGGTGGCCAGCGGCAGCAGACTTTCGCGCAATTCGGTGATTGCCGCGCTTTCCAGTAAGTGGTCGCCGCTTTTAGCGACCATGACGGGGTCAAGTACCAGGTGGGCGGGCTTCCAGTGGGCCAGGCGCTCTGCTACGGCGCGTGTTACCAGCTTTTGGCCGAGCATGCCGATTTTTACGGCGTCTATGCGCACATCGGCAAACAGGGTGTCGATTTGCGCGACCACGAATTCGGGCGGGATAGGCGAAATGGCGGTGACGGCATGGGTATTCTGGGCTGTGAGCGCGGCAACTACGGCAGTGCCGTAGGCGCCCAGCGCGCTCATTGTCTTGATATCGGCCAGTATGCCTGCGCCGCCCGACGGGTCAACGCCGGCGATCGTAAGAGTATTTGGGATCATGTGCAGGTATTAGGCCTTGGGTTGGATCAAGCCTTCGGTTGGCGAACTGGGGTCGGCGCTATAGAACTTTCGTGGTACGCGCCCTGCCAGGAAGGCTTCGCGGCCCGCTTGTACGGCTTTATTCATGGCGCTGGCCATAAGAATAGGGTTCTTGGCGCCAGCGATGGCAGTGTTCATTAGTATGGCGTCGCAGCCCAGCTCCATGGCGACAGCGGCATCGGACGCCGTGCCGACACCCGCGTCGACCAATACCGGAACTTGCGATTGGTCGATGATCAGGCGCAGATTCCACGGGTTCAAAATGCCCATGCCCGAACCAATAAGCGATGCCAGCGGCATGATGGCCACACAGCCCAGGTCTTCGAGCATGCGGCATTGTATGGGATCGTCGGTGCAGTACACCATGACTTTGAAACCGTCGGCGACCAGGGTCTTGGCAGCTTCCAGGGTGGCAGGCATGTTGGGAAACAGATTGTCTTTGTCGCCCAGCACTTCCAGCTTTACCAAGTTGTGGCCGTCCAGCAGTTCGCGCGCCAGGCGCAGGGTGCGCACGGCGTCTTGGGCGGTATAGCAGCCCGCGGTATTGGGCAGAATGGTGAACTTGGATGGCGGCAGGAAGTCCAGCAGATTGGGCTCGCCTGCATTCTGGCCTATGTTGGTGCGCCGTATGGCGACGGTAACGATTTGGGCGCCGCTGGCATCGATCGCCAGGCGGGTTTCTTCGAAGTCTTTGTATTTTCCCGTGCCGACGAGTAAGCGCGAGGTGTAGCTGCGGCCAGCAAGGGTAAAGGTATCTGCTTGATTCATGGTTTATGGAAAATAGGTAGGCGACGACGACAATGTAAAAGCATAATCCATTTGGGCTGCTCGCGGTGGGGTTGCCTGGCGCGCGGCAGGGGTATCCGGCCTTACCCTTTGCGTACCTTGTCCAAATATTGGCAAAGCGACTCGGCGGCTTCGATCAGGCGCGGGCCGGGGCGAAAGAGCTTGTCGGGATCAATACCGTATATATGTCCTTGCCTTGCCGCTGGCAGGCGCAGCACGGACCACCGCTGTCGGGCCTCTGCCAGGCGTTGGTCGTCGATGGCCGGTGCGATGATGGCATCGGGTTGCAGGACCAATACGCTTTCCGCACTGACTTGTGGCGCGGCGATGGCCGTGCTGCCATAAATATTGACGCCGCCGCAGATGCGCAGGACATCGTTAAGCAGCGGGTCATTGCCTATCGTGTAAAGGGGAGTCGTACCTATTTCTATAAAAACGGAAACAGGGGCTCTTTGGGCGTAGCGTTGTTCCAGCTCGCGCAGCCGGCCTGCCAATGCGCTGGCCGCTGGATCGGCAATGCGGCTGGTATCGAATAATTTGCCAAAGCGAATGATTTCGGCGGGAATGTCTTGCAGCGCGCGCGGCGCAGAGTAAATAAGCGGTATATGCAGCCTGGTCAGCATGGGCGTCAGCGTCGTTGCTGCCCCTGACGCTTGCCAGGCGATGACGACGTCGGGACGTACGGCCAGTGCTTTCTCTACCTTGATATTCAGGCCGTCCCCGATGATGGGGATGTCGAGCGCGGCTTCCGGATAATCGCTGCCGATCACGGTGCCGACGATTTTGTCGCCGGCACCTGCGGCGAAGATAAGCTCGGTAATGTGCGGGGTCAGCGAGATCGCGCGTTCGGCCCGAATCGCGTCGCCGGATTCCTGCCGGTCGACACCCGGTTGCGCGTGCGCAGGCTGGC
>NZ_JBEBUX010000046.1:0-28183 GCF_040393045.1 Pollutimonas bauzanensis
CGACTTCCGGGCACCCCTAATCCTATGCATATATGGCGCGGCGCAGGGGGCATTCGTATCGCGGGTGACGCCTGGGGAAATCCTGACGGTCCTTTAGTCGTGTTGCAACATGGCGGGGGACAAACCCGCCATGCCTGGGGAGGTACCGGTGAATTGCTCGGCGCAGCCGGATATTACGCCGTTGCGTTCGATGCGCGCGGCCATGGTGATTCGGATTGGGCGAGCGACGGACTGTATGGGCAAGACGTGATGGTGCGCGATTTGGAGTGCGTCATCGCAGCCCTCGGTAAGGGCCGCCCGGTTCTGGTGGGCGCCTCCATGGGCGGAGGCACCAGCCTGGTGGCGGTTGGCGAGGGGCATGTCGACGCCACTGCCTTGATCATGGTGGATATTGCGCCGCGCATCGAGCCAGAGGGCGTCGACAAGATACAGGCCTTCATGGCGCAAAAGCCGGAGGGTTTTGATTCGCTGGAAGAGGTCGCCCAGGCCATCAGCAACTACCAGCCTCAACGTGCGCGTCCTAAAAACCTCGATGGCCTGGCGAAGAATGTGCGCCTGGGCGCCGACGGCAAATACCACTGGCACTGGGATCCGCGCATTCGTGCCGGCAAGCGGGATTTGGAACGGCGTCAGCAGCGGCTAGAGGAATGCGCGCGGCGGCTTGCCTTACCGGCCTTGTTGGTGCGTGGTGGATTGTCCGATGTGCTTAGCGAAGAAGGAGCCCAGCAGTTTTTGGCGATTTGCCCGCAGTGTGAGTACGTTAATGTCACCAACGCCGGCCATATGGTGGCGGGGGACCGCAATGATATTTTCGGCACCTCGGTAATTGCCTTTCTGGGGCGTACAGTGCCGGTAGGTGGCGAACCGGTTCACTCCGCGCATACTGGAGGCGCGCATGGCAGCGATGCAGGTGAAGATATCAACGACGTACCGTAGCCCCGAGCACCTGGAAAGTGCGCAACGCGACTTACGGAATAGGGGCGGGATCATGGCATTCGGCTACCTTCGCCGCTTTCCGATCACCGGATAGAAATCGCGTAGATGAACAGGATCATCGCCACGGTGGAGGCGATGGTGCGTACGTGGTTCCAGAACGTCCAGTCCCGCAGGTAACGCGCCCACATGTTCGCGTCGTTGGAACTGGCGGGATCAACCGCTGCGAGCGCATTGTTGAGCGGAACATTGAATGCCATCGTGCAGGCGAACATGCCAACGACGTAGGTCACGCCTCCGGTGAGCGTCGCGACCGATCCGGGCTGATGCCACTGGAACAAGGCGATGCCGGCAAGGATCAGGGCGGCCAGACTGCTGCCCAAGAACAGGGGCATGAAGGCTGAGCGCTGGATCACGGCATTGATCGAGTTCATCGCAGCGATGCCGCTCGGCGCTTCGATCCGGCCAAGCGCTCGCATGATGAAGGAGGAAAACGAAAAATAGAGGCCTGCAAGGAGGCCGCAGCCTATTGCTGAGAACCAGAGCAAGATGGTGTTGATCGCGTATGTCATTGTCTTGCTTGCCAGATGGCCAACTGGGCGTCGAACGCGCGCTTGAAGGCTGGCCGCGCTTCACCGCGGGCAACATAGGCGGAGAGGTTCGGAAATTCGTCCAGCATGCCCGATCCGTTCAGCCTGCGCAGCACTGTAACCATCAGGAGGTCGCCGGCGCTGAAGGTGTTGTCGAGCCAGTCGGCATCACCAAGTCGATTGGAAAGTTCGTTCAGCCGGCCACGGACGCGATCCTCAAGGAGAGGCAGGCGTTCATCGTACCAAGCCTTGTCGCGTTCCAAGTATGGTGCCTGTTCGCGCTCAACAATTGGCGGCTCCACCGTATTAAGTGCGGCAAACATCCAGGTGACTGCACGCGCCCGGGCATTTGCATCATCTGGCAGCAGGCCGACATGGCGTTCGGCGATATGGAATACGATTGCCCCCGACTCGAACAGGGCGAGATCACCTTCTTCATAAGTCGGAATCTGCCCGAAGGGGTGAAGCGCACGATGCGCGGGTTCCTTCATCGCTTTGAATGAAACAAGACGAACGTCGTAAGGCTGGCCTACTTCTTCAAGCGCCCAGCGGATACGCATGTCACGCGCCTGCCCCTTACCGTGGTCGGGCGACTGTTCAAAAGCTGTGATGGTAGGCGACATTGGAAGGCTCCGAGTGACTACATGGCACTGCCAACACCCGTCAGGCGGCAGGGCGAAGGTCTGCAGCGGCTTGGGCGATCCGTTGCGGCGCTTTGGAGCGCGCATACATCCGTTCAAAGTAGGACTTAAGATGTGGAAAGTCATCAATCAGTCCAATTTCATTGCCCCAGTCCAGCACATAGGCGGTGATGCAATCCGCGATGCTTATCGTGTCGCCGACGATGAACTCACGCCCATCCATGTGACGGTTAAGTATTGCTGCCATCGCCGTGAAATCCTCTTTGGCAAGAGTAATATCTTCCGGCAGGCGCTTGTCTTCCGGATACAAAAAGCTGTGTTTGGCTATCCGCCATAATGGCTGCTCAAGTTCGGTGACCGAAAACATGGACCAGCGATACGCCTGCGCCCGCTCTGATAGGTCGGTGGGCATGAGTCCTTTGGCGCCATACTTCTCTGCCAGATACATGACGATGGCGGCAGATTCTGTGAGTACCAGGTCACCGTCGACCAGCACAGGAAGCTTTCCGGCAGGGTTGAGGCTTAGGAAGTCGGGGTGGCGGTTTTCACCGGCCAGGAGGTTGATGGGCACGAACTCGAATTCTGCATCAAGCTCTTGAAGCGCCCAACGCACGCGAAGAGAGCGTGTCGGACCTAGTCCATACAGTTTCATCATCTTGGTTGTCCCCCAGTTTCATTTCAAAGAGAAAGTGGTGTCACGGCTCTGGCAGAGACGCTGGGGTGCGAGCGGCAGGCAGCTTATGCTTGCGGGGCACTCGGTGTCTCATTGCCTAATATACCAACAGCGCCATTGTCTGCCTAGCCGCTCTGGGTAGGCAGGCGACGTCGCTTTTTGCCGGATTCTCTCTGGACCAGCACACTGAGGATGTGGCCGAGCATGGCAAAGAGTCCTTGTACGCGTTCGTTTTATCCGCGGAGACCTTCATCGTCTTGGGGTAGCGTTTCGTTCTTTGCATGTAGCGACATCATGGGGGGTTGATGCAGACGAGCACGTTCTTGCGCCAGCCGTGTTTCGATCGAAACCGTGTACTGCTTGACCTTCCAATTGCGGTAAGGTGACGGGGTTTGTTTAGGTGCAAGCATGTCAGACTCCGAATAAGCAGAACTAGTTAAGCGCTATCCAATGGGCAAGGGGTTTGATCCATGTGCCGGTCAGCGCTGAAAAAGCCATGATTGCATACGCATGTTTCAACTTTGCTACTGGCTTTACGGCTGCGGTCAGTGGTTTCTTGTAATGAGTAATTTTTATGCAGTCTACTTCGTTGTTATGTGTGGCAGGGCTCTTGAGTATTTATGACATGTAAACAAAACGACTTATGCACAGAAAATGTGGATAACTGACCAATTGACAAAACGGGCGAGGAAGCATGGGTTCTATGCGGTAGAAGGTAGAGACTGGCACCACTTGTGGTCGTGTTTTAGCTTCTTTGAGAGCGATTGGGTACTTTTTCTCGAGGAACAGGTACCATCAGGGCATCAGTTCCGGTTGAGCTTTACTGCAGGCTATGTGAACCAGTCTGGTTATCTGGAGTACCTGTTCAACAATAAATGAAAGGATGACACTATGTCTGAAAATATTTATGAAGCACTTCGGGAAAGCCATGAAACCCAACGTTCGCTCTGTAGGAAATTGCTCCGTGCTACGCCGCAGAGCGGCCGGCGAAGCGAGATCTTTCGGGAACTGCGTATTGAATTGGCGGCCCATGCCGCTGCCGAAGAACGGTTCCTCTATGCACCAATTCTGATGGATGATATGGGGCTGAATTCTTCGCGCCACGCCTTGGCGGAGCATCATGAGATCGATGAATGTGTGGAAGCATTGAACGAGGCCGACGAGAAGGGCGAAAGCTGGAGCGAAAAGGCAAAGCAACTGTCCCACAAGGTCCATCATCATCTGCGCGAGGAAGAGACCAAATTTTTCCAAACTTTAGGCAAGATATTGACGGACGCGCAGAAGACAACGTTGGCTAAGCGCTATTTGAAAGACTTTGAGCGGATGAAGCGCGTTTTATCTGAACAGTAGGTTGTTTGACATATCCAGACATAATTAAGCCTTATGACAGAACATCCGGAGGTTGCGATGGCATATGATTTGGTTGATTGGACACAAGCGCCCGAGCTTGCAAGATGGTGGGCAATGGATGCCAACGGCAAGGCATACTGGCATTGCCAGCCCGACATTGCGCCGTTTACTGATTTTTGGATGCCTGAGCAGGTCGAGGCACCGCACTTTGGGTATACAGGCCAGTACAAGGACTCGCTGACAGAAAGACCAGGCCTTCAGGCCTAAACGCGCTCTTCAACATGGATTTGGTATGAGTCCTCATGGCAAATCAGTGTTGAACTCAAGCTGGCGATGATGACGTTCCAGGTTAAGGTTCTCAAAAAAGGGTGCCATTCAGTCGGGCCTACAAAGTGAAGCTTGGCGCCCACTTTCCAAACTGCGGCCGCTGGGGCTTTCAAACCTGCTTTCATCGCCGATTTTTGCAGACGTTTTAGTGCTTCCACTTGCTGTGATGGCGGTCTATCCTGGAAGCTGCAATCTAGTGGCGCAACGATAATCTCCTGCCCCTGGTGACGGAAAATTGCAATTCTGGTCTTATACATACGGACTCCTTTGGGAAGGTGTTCACGTAGGGTATTAGTTGAAAGTTACTATCGCGCTTTTTTCGGTTCAATCATACATTTGGCCTAGGCGCAGGCGGCGATGCTCCAATAAGATAACAACAGGCGTTTTTACAACCTATCGCCGGGCTCTTCCCTTGTATATGAATATTTCTAACTTCGAGCACGTCTTTTATGCGCTGTTGATCCAGGTAATAGTATGGCTGCCAACTCGTAACTGGTGGGCGGGGGCGATGCTGGCCGTCGGCTTATTCATCGGTCGCGAGCACGCTCAACGCGAACTCAACATCGGTGGCGCATCAAAACTCAGCCCATGGGAGGCGTTCGATGTGTGGAATTGGAGTGTCGACGCGCAACTCGATTTGTTTTTGCCGATTGCTGCGGTGGTGCTTCTTGCATGGATCGTCGGCTATCTGTCTCGTCGAGCAAGTCTGTTATAAAGAAGGCTAATGCTTCATTAAGGAGTGGCGATGCGCCTTTTTTTGTTGTTCCCGCTGGCTCTGCTGGCGGCATGCGAAAGTGTGAGCGCCCCTGCGGCGAATCTTGCGCCGGATGATTGCAGTGCCAAGTCTTATCAAAGCCTTATTGGCACTCCTGTCGAAATTATTGACGCCAGCGCGCTGCCAGAAAAAACACGGATCATCCATCCGGACACCGCCGTCACACATGACTACCGTCTAGACAGGCTGAATGTTCACGTCGACGGGCAAGGGAAGATCACACGAGTGGTCTGCGGATAAGCAAGCGGGCTATACCCGGCTTGCGGCCGTTTTACGCTAGTGCCCGGTGTCGCCGACCATATACTTGCCGTCTTTCTTGAAATTGGCGTCCTGCATTTCAACGCTGCACCGTGAATTGCCGTAAAACACCACCTTGCCGTCTTTGGACATGATTACTGCAGCTTCGGTAGCCGAATAAACAGAGGCGTATTCGTAGCAGGTAAAACCATCGGCATTGCCCGATTTTTCTTTTGGCGGTTCGCCCATCAGTTCGAGTATGGGTTTTACTTCTTGGCCGATTTCGACAGAATTCAAGGTCGATTGAAGCAGCTTCTGACGTTCAGAGGCTCCTGTTGTAGCGTCGCTGGTTCCGCCTAGAGAGCTTTTTGCCGCGTTGTAACCCGCTTCGGCCATCTGGCCCGCCAGCATGGGAGTGCAACCAACCAAAACGATAAGCCCCGCTCCGCTTACGGCATTGGCCAGTATAGTGGCTATCCTGTTCATGACGTATATGTCCTATAGATTGCTTGGGGCCTGTAGTTGCCGGCGCCCTTAGCGGCCCGCCCATTCTTGTATGGCAGGCCAGATATCACCAGGCGATTCCGCAATGGCATCTGCTTGCCATGCGCTGAGCGCGGTTTCCCGCCCGCAATACCCATAAGCAGCGACAATAGTTGCCATGCCGGCCGCTTTGCCAGCGATGATATCGCGTTCGTCGTCTCCTACGTATATGCAGTCGCCAGGCGCAAACCCGGCGACTTGTGCGGCATGCAATAGCGGTGCTGGATGCGGCTTCGCATGATTAGTGGTGTCGCCGCCCACGGTAACGGCACAGTCAGTATATAAACCTAGATGAACCACCAGAGGAACAGCCAGGTATTCCATTTTATTGGTGACAATGCCCCAGGCGTAACCGCTTTCCTTAAGCGTGGCCAGCAGTGGTCTTACTCCTGGGAACAAGGTGGTGAGCGTCGTCATGTCTTGTTCGTAGTCTGTCAGGAATTGTTCGCGACAGGTTTCATATTCGGGGTGGTCAGGATCCATATTCAGGCCGGCCTTGAGCAAACCTCGAGCGCCGTGCGATGCGTAAGGACGCAAGGCTTCATAGGGTAGGGGTTGCAAGCCCTTGCGGGCGCGTTGTTTATTGGCGGCTGCGGCCAGGTCGGGAGCTGTGTCAGCCAAGGTGCCGTCAAAATCGAATAAAACCAGTTTTTGCATGAGTATCAGTTCTCGCGACGGGTCGCCAAAAGGTAATTGACAGAGGTGTCGTGGGTGATCTTGTAGAGATCGGTGATTGGGTTGTATTCCATTCCAGCCAGCGTTATTGAGGCCAGGCCCGCCTTGCGCACACTCGCTGCAAGTTCACTGGGCTTTATGAAGCTTTCGTAATTGTGCGTGCCCCTGGGCAGCATGCGCAAGACATATTCGGCGCCGACGATTGCAAACAAGAAAGACTTGGGATTGCGGTTAAGTGTGGAAAAGAACACCCAGCCGCCGGGTTTGACGAGCGTGGCACAAGCCTGCACGATGGAACCGGGGTCGGGTACGTGTTCCAGCATTTCCATGCAAGTAACGATATCGAATTGACCTGGGTTTTCGCTAGCCATTTGTTCGGCGCTAATGGTTTGATAGTCGACCGGAACACCTGACTCCAGCCCGTGCAGCCTTGCGACAGTCAAGGATTTTTCAGCCAAGTCGATGCCGGTAACCTGAGCCCCCGCTTTTGCCATGCTTTCGGCCAGTATTCCGCCGCCGCAGCCGACATCAAGCACTTTTTTTCCGGCAAGAGAGCCAGCTTGCCCCAGGATCCATTCCAGGCGCAAGGGGTTGATGGCGTGCAATGGCTTGAATTCGCTTTCCGGATCCCACCAGCGCGACGCCAGCGCACTGAACTTATCGAGTTCGGCCTGGTCTACATTGGTTGTGTTGGAGTGACGGGGGGGGGCGGTAGCGTTCATGAGCGATCCGAAGCTTGGGTTAAAGAGTGCTGGCGGGGCTAGTGGGAAAGCTGGCCAGAAATGCATAAGGGCCCCGCTATGCGGAGCCCTTATTGTAGCGTTTAACGCAACAAGTATTACAGCAAAGTATTACTTGCGAACGCCAACGATCTCGATTTCTACGCGACGGTTTTGTGCGCGGCCTTCACGGGTCTTGTTGCTAGCAACAGGGCTCGATTCGCCTTTACCTTCGGCATAGATACGATCAGCAGGGATACCTTTCGAAACCAGGTAGTTCTTGACCGTGTTGGCACGGCGTTCGGACAGGCCTTGGTTGTACTTTTCAGTACCGATGGAGTCTGTGTGACCGGTTGCGATAAGCGTTTCCAGGTTGACTGTGTCGGCTTGTGCAGCGACTTGGTCAAGGATCTGGCGGCCTTCAGGCTTCAAAGTAGCTTTGTCGAAGTCGAAGAATGTATCGGCGTTCAACACAACTTTGGTTGAAGTAGGAGCAACCACTGGAGCTTGAGCTTGTGCGACTGGAACGCCATCACACCCGGGGATACCGGTAGCTGGAGTCCAGAAATTGTCGCGCCAGCACAATTCGTTGGTGCCGTTTTTCCAAACGTCGCCGAACGGATTTTGCCAGTTATCGACAGTTTGCGCAGATACTGCACCAGTAGCCGAAGTGGCTGCAATGGCGAGTGCTAGTGCGATTTTGGAGGGTTTGTTCATGTTTCTCCTCGTTGAGCTTAATGCTGGTAAGTGACCGCAGCGAACCCCCGCCGCATATCAAGAAAACGGAGCCAGTATAGCAACGCCATGATTGAATCAAAGAATTGCGCTGGGTTTCATGCGTGTTAGGGCGAATCTTACGGCATTTCTGTGCGGTTAGTTAAGCTTGAACTGCGCTTATCGCCCAGATATTCGGATTTCTACCCTATCTCCGACTTTATTGTTGGTTTTTGGCAACACGGTTACGAGCTTAAAGTGCTTTATGAGCAGGTTCCGTCCGGGGCAGGCATGGGGCGGCTGTAGCCCTCTGTTGGGACGGCTCTATAGAACATAAGGCATCAATACAGGAGCAAGTGTTAGAATTTCCCATTCGCCCGTCATCGGTCCAGTTTCACGATTTTTATGTTTTAGACAATCTATGGATTCCTTTGCCAAGGAGACCCTTCCAATTTCGTTGGAAGAGGAAATGCGCCGCAGTTACCTTGATTACGCCATGAGCGTGATTGTGGGGCGCGCCTTACCGGATGTTCGGGATGGCCTCAAACCAGTGCACCGGCGCGTGTTGTTCGCCATGCACGAACTGAATAATGATTGGAACCGGGCCTACAAGAAGTCGGCGCGTATTGTGGGTGACGTGATCGGTAAGTATCACCCTCATGGCGACTCGGCGGTGTACGACACTATTGTGCGTATGGCCCAGGATTTCTCGCTGCGTTATATGTTGGTAGATGGCCAGGGTAACTTCGGCTCTATCGATGGCGATAATCCGGCGGCCATGCGTTATACCGAAATCCGCCTGTCCAAGATATCGCACGAGCTTCTTGCCGATATCGATCAGGAAACCGTTGATTTCGGGCCTAACTACGACGGTAGCGAACAAGAGCCATTGCTGCTGCCTTCGCGCTTGCCCAATTTGCTGGTCAACGGCAGTTCGGGTATTGCCGTGGGTATGGCAACCAATATTCCTCCGCATAATTTGTCCGAGGTCATCGCAGGTTGCCTATATTGTTTGCGCAATCCTGACTGCACCATCGATGAACTGATCGAACTGATACCGGCGCCAGACTTCCCCACAGGGGGAATCATCTACGGCATGTCGGGTGTGCGTGAAGGCTATCGTACTGGCCGCGGGCGTGTCATCATGCGCGCCAAGTCGCACTTCGAGGACATGGAAAAGGGCAACCGGCAGTCTATCGTTATTGACGCCATTCCCTATCAGGTCAACAAGAAGACGCTTCAGGAAAGAATCGCCGAACTCGTCAACGAGAAAAAGATCGAGGGTATTTCCGATATCCGCGATGAGTCCGATAAAGACGGCATGCGCCTGGTTATCGAGCTCAAGCGCGGCGAGGTCCCGGAAGTCATACTGAATAATCTCTACAAGCACACGCAGCTGCAAGATACCTTCGGCATGAACATGGTGGCCCTGGTCGATGGCCAGCCACGCCTGCTGAACTTGAAGCAAATGGTGGAATACTTCCTGTTCCATCGCCGCGAAGTCGTCACACGGCGCACGGTGTTCCAACTGCGCAAGGCGCGCGAGCGCGGCCATGTTCTGGAAGGCCTCGCGGTCGCGCTGGCGAATATTGATGACTTTATTGCCATCATCAAAGCGGCCCCGACACCGCCCGTGGCCCGCCAAGACTTGATGGCGCGTACCTGGGATTCGTCCTTGGTTCGTGAAATGTTGTCTCGCGCCGACGAGGGTGAAACCCCCGGAGGCCGCGCTGCTTATCGCCCCGAAACGCTGCCTGAAGGCTTCGGCTTGCAGGGCGACGGCATGTACCGGCTTAGCGATACCCAGGCCCAGGAAATCCTGAACATGCGCTTGCAGCGCTTGACCGGCCTGGAGCAGGACAAGATCGTTGGCGAATACAAAGACATCATGGCGACCATTGCCGATTTGCTGGATATCCTGGCGCGCCCAGAGCGCATCACGACGATCATCAGCGATGAATTGCTGGCAATCAAGCTTGAGTTCTCTACCAACGCCAAAGACGAGCGTCGTTCCGAGATCGAGCATAACGCCACTGAGCTTGATACCGAAGATTTGATCACCCCGATGGACATGGTGGTGACCTTGTCGCAATCGGGCTATATCAAGAGCCAGCCGTTGTCCGAATATCGTGCCCAAAAGCGGGGCGGGCGCGGCAAGCAGGCAACGACGATGAAGGAAAACGACTGGATAGATCAGTTGTTCACCGCCAATACACACGATTACCTGTTGTGCTTCTCGGATCGCGGTCGCCTGTATTGGCTCAAGGTATGGGAAGTGCCTCAAGGTTCGCGCAATTCGCGCGGTCGTCCTATTGTGAACATGTTCCCGCTGATCGATGGCGAGAAAATCACTGTGGTGTTGGCCGTCAAGGAATTCAGCGAAGACCATTATGTATTCATGGCAACCTCGCGCGGTACGGTCAAGAAGACGCCTTTGTCTGACTTCTCGAACCCCCGCAAGGCAGGCATTATCGCGGTTGCCCTGGATGAAGGCGATTATCTGATCGGCGCTGATTTGACCGATGGCAAGCACGACGTCATGTTGTTTTCCGACTCGGGCAAGGCTGTGCGTTTCGACGAAAACGACGTGCGTCCTATGGGCCGAACTGCCCGCGGCGTGCGCGGCATGATGCTAGAGGAAGGGCAGTCTGTCATTGCCATGCTGGTTGCGGGCGACGAAACGCAAAGCGTTTTGACTGCTACCGAAAATGGCTTCGGCAAACGCACTTCCATAGTCGAGTACACGCGCCATGGGCGCGGTACCAAGGGCATGATCGCGATTCAAACGTCGGCCCGCAACGGCAAGGTAGTCGGCGCCGTACTGGTCGAACCGTCCGATGAAATCATGCTTATCACCACCGCTGGTGTTTTGGTGCGCACCCGCGTTTCGGAGATCCGTGAAATGGGTCGCGCAACTCAGGGCGTTACCCTAATCAACGTGGATGACAACAGCATGCTGCAAGGTGTGCGGCGTGTGGTTGAAAGTGATGCGGATGACGATGTCGAGGAAATCGATGGCGATGGTATTGTTGATTCGCAAGTCGATTCCGTAACGCCTGACGCAGATCCAATTGGTTCAGACTCCGATGAATCTGGTGCCGCCGATCAAGACGACCCCGAGGATAATGCCTGATGCGTCCATGGAATTTTTCGGCAGGCCCGTCGGCCTTGCCGCTGGAAGTGCTGCAACAAGCGGCGGCTGAAATGACGGACTGGCACGGCTGTGGCATGTCGGTTATGGAAATGAGCCATCGGGGCAAGCAGTTTACGCAGATACGCGACGAGGCTGAAGCTGACTTGCGC
Organism: Pollutimonas bauzanensis; assembly: GCF_040393045.1. Taxonomy (GTDB): domain Bacteria; phylum Pseudomonadota; class Gammaproteobacteria; order Burkholderiales; family Burkholderiaceae_B; genus Pollutimonas; species Pollutimonas bauzanensis_A. Next base: position 11,481 of record NZ_JBEBUX010000046.1, read on the forward strand.
GAACTGCTGGCCGTACCTGACAACTATGACGTGTTGTTCATGCAGGGCGGGGCGACTGCCGAAAATGCCATCGTGCCGATGAACCTGATCGGGCGCGGCAGCGCGGCAAAAGCCGATTATGTTTTATCGGGTATCTGGTCGAACAAGTCGCACAAAGAAGCGCAACGCTACGGTGATATTGCCGTAGCGGCTTCCAGTGGCGCCGAAAAAATCCTGGATGGTGTTGCGCAGGCTCCCTGGACATGGTTTCCCGAGGCAAGCAGCTGGGCGGTGCGCCCCGACGCTTCCTACTTGCATTTATGCAGCAACGAAACAATAGGCGGGGTCGAGTTTCCCGATTGGCCAGATATGGCCGCGCTGGGCGCGCCGGACGTGCCGCTTGTCGTTGATGCCTCTTCGCACTTTTTGTCGCGTACCATCGACTTTTCGAAAGCCGCCATGGTGTATGCAGGTGCTCAGAAAAATGCCGGCCCGGCAGGAGTGACGATGGTGATTGTGCGTCGTGACCTGCTAGGTCATGCTTTGCCAATTTGCCCATCTGCATTTGACTATGCAAACGTGGCAGGCGCAGGTTCCATGTTCAATACGCCGCCCACTTATGCCATTTACATTGCAGGGCTGGTTTTCAAGTGGCTCAAGCAGCAAGGTGGCGTGGCCGCCGTTGAGGCTGCCAATGCAGCTAAAGCGCAGGCGCTTTATGCATACCTGGATAGTTCAGACTTTTACCGAAGTCCCGTCCACGCCGCATCGCGCTCACGCATGAATGCGCCATTCTTTCTACGCGACGAGTCCTTGAACAGCGATTTTCTGGCCCAGGCGGACGCCGGCGGGTTGATGCAGCTTAAAGGGCACAAAAGCGTTGGCGGCATGCGGGCTTCCATTTACAACGCGGTTCCGATGCAAGGGGTACAGGCGTTGATTTCATTTATGCAGGATTTTGAACGTCGACATGGTTAATTCGTTGCAAGAGCGCCTGCTGCCAGTGCGCAAACAAATCGATTCGCTGGATGAGCAGATCCTGGAGCTGTTGAACCAGCGCGCCAAGGCGGCTCAGGACGTCGGCAAGATCAAGCAGGACTTCGATCTTGACGGTCCCGTGCTCAAACCCGAGCGCGAAGCTATGGTGATTCGCCGTTTGCAGGACCTTAACAAGGGGCCGTTTACCGAGCAGGCGATAGATGCTGTCTGGACGCAGATTATTTCCACCTGTAGGGGCTTGGAAAGCGTGCTGACTGTCGCCTATTTGGGGCCGCAGGGTTCGTTTTCCGAGCAAGCCGCGCTTGAACATTTCGGCCACGCGGTAACGCGCCTGCGATGCGATTCCTTCGACGAAGTGTTCCGCGCAGTCGAAGCGGGGCAGGCCGATGTCGGTATGGTTCCGGTTGAAAATTCAACTGAAGGCGCGGTGAACCGCACGCTGGACTTGCTGCTGAATTCCCCCTTGAAGGTGTTGGGAGAGCGCTCGCTCAAGATTCACCATAATTTGATGACGCAGTCCGGCACGCTGGACGGCGTTACGCGTGTCATGGCGCATCCACAGGCATTGGCGCAGTGCCAGGCTTGGCTTACGCAGCATTATCCCAAGCTGGCCCGCGATGCGGCCTCCAGTAATGGTGAGGCCGCACGCATTGCTTCGCAAGACCCCACGGTGGCCGCTATTGCGGGCGCGACAGCGGCGCAGGCCTGGAATCTTCAAGTGGTGGCCTCGGGCATTCAAGACGACCCACAGAATCGCACGCGTTTCCTGGCCGTCGGCGCTATTGAAACACTGCCTAGCGGCAGCGACAAAACCAGCATTATCATGGCGGTTCCCAATCGTGCGGGCGCCGTATACGACATGTTGGCGCCTCTGGCTGCCAATAAGGTCTCGATGACGCGCCTGGAATCCAGGCCGGCGCGCACGGGGCAATGGGAATACTATTTTTATGTTGATCTGTTGGGTCATCGCGATGAGCCGGCAGTGGCTCAAGCGTTGGCCGATTTGAAAAAACAGGTGGCTTTTTTCAAGGTGCTGGGATCCTATCCCATCCAGTAAAACGGGTAGTCCATGAATATGGTTGTTTTTGAAAACGCAGGCGCGGCGTACGCCTATTGCCCTATGTTCGGCTCATGAGTGCTTCCGGGGCAGTCACGGCGCCCGCGCAGCCACTGGTGCCGGTGCTGGCCGTGGTTGGCGTGGGTTTGATAGGCGGTTCATTTGCCGCAGCGCTGCGCGATCGTGGAGCCGTTGGCCGCGTGCTAGGAGTGGGTCGGCAAGCCGCTACCCTTGCGCAGGCTCGCGAACTAGGGCTTATCGACGAAATTGTCAGCCTCCCAGAGGCGGCACAACAGGCAGACTTGATTTTTCTGGCCATGCCTGTGGGGGCTACCGAAACGATACTGTCACAGCTCAAGCCGTTTTTGCGCCCGGATACGATCGTAACCGATGCGGGAAGCACTAAAGCGAATGTTGTGTCGGTTGCCCGTGCTGTCTTGGGCGACCGTATTGGCCAGTTCATTCCCGGGCATCCCATCGCGGGTGCGGAAAAGACAGGCCCCCTGGCCGCTGAAGCGGCCTTGTATCGCGGTCGTACTGTGGTTCTTACGCCGCTGGAAGAAAACAGCAGCCAGGCCAAGGCTTATTTGACCCGCGTTTGGGAATGTTGCGGCGCTCGCGTCATGGCCATGGATGCACAAGTGCATGACACGGTGCTGGCTTCGGTCAGCCATGTGCCGCATTTTCTCTCGTCGGTTTTCATGTGGCAGGTCGCAACAGCGCAGGACTCTGATTTGCGCATGGCGTTGGCGGGCAGCGGATTTCGTGACTTTACCCGGATTTCCGCCGGGTCCCCCGAGGTTTGGCGGGATATTTTTTTGGCCAACCGCTCAGCGGTGCTGTCCGAACTGCAAGAGGTCAAGGCTGCGTTATCGCGCGCCGAGATGGCGTTGCAAGATGCCGATGGCGAGTCATTGCAGGATTTTCTAGAACATGCGGCGTTAGCGCGCCGTTTTTGGGGTAGCAGGAGCGGTTTGACATGACGACGAGTCCCAGCGTGTGTTTATCACCTGTCAGTATTGCAGCCGGCGAGATTCACCTCCCGGGGTCAAAAAGTATCTCCAATCGCGTGCTGTTACTGGCCGCGCTGGCGGACGGGGTTACGCAACTCGATGGCTTGCTTGATTCGGACGACACAAGTGTGATGCTGGCTGCGCTGCGGCAGTTGGGGGTGGCTGTCAATGACACGGGTCCCGCTCAGGTCGAGGTTCACGGAAGTGCTCCATTTGCTCGTCGGGATGCCGATCTTTTCCTGGGCAATGCCGGAACGGCATTTCGTCCATTGACCGCCGCATTGGCCTTGATGGGTGGGGACTATCGTTTATCGGGTGTTCCCCGCATGCATGAAAGGCCTATCGGCGACTTGGTCGATGCGTTGGTCGCGTTGGGCGCAGACATTCAATATCAAGGCAATCCCGGTTATCCGCCCCTGCATATCGGGCAAGGGACTATTCAGGCCGATACGCCAGTCAAGGTGAAGGGCTCGGTATCCAGTCAGTTCCTGACGGCGTTGCTACTAGCCGCGCCCATTCACACGGCTGCGGCAGACCATGATCTTGTGATCGATGTAGAAGGCGATTTGATTTCCAAGCCTTACATTTTGATTACGCTTAATCTGATGGCCCAGTTTGGCGTGCAGGTGCAGCGCCAGGGATGGCAGCGTTTTGTTGTGCCAGCAGGGTCGCGTTATCACTCGCCGGGCCGCCTGCGTATCGAAGGGGATGCCTCCACAGCGTCGTATTTCATGGCCCTGGGGGCTATTGGCGGAGGCCCCGTGCACATACATGGGGCTGGCTCGAATAGCATACAGGGTGACATGGCTTTTGCCGATGTCATCGAAGCGATGGGCGCGCAGGTTGTTCGTCATCCTGAATCGATCGAGGTGCGGGGCGTGCGGGTATCGCAAGGCGACAGGCTCAAGGCTTTCGATATGGATTTCAACCTGATTCCCGATGCGGCGATGACCGCAGCCGCGTTAGCCTTGTATGCTGACGGGCCTTGCACGCTGCGCAATATTGGCAGTTGGCGTGTTAAGGAAACCGATCGCATCCACGCGATGCATACCGAACTGGAAAAGTTGGGCGCCAAGGTCGAGTCCGGACCGGACTGGATACGCGTGTACCCGGTATCCTCTTCGCAATGGCAAACGGCCAGTATTGAAACCTACGACGATCATCGCATTGCCATGTGCTTTTCCCTGGCGGCGTTCGGGCCTGTGCCGGTCACGATTCTTGACCCGGACTGCGTGGGGAAAACGTTTCCCGGCTATTTTTCAGTCTTTCGTGAGCTTGTGCAAGCATGAACGCACAATTGACACCGATTCCAGTTATTACCATTGACGGTCCTACGGCTTCGGGCAAAGGGACAATCGCTCATCGGGTCGCCCAGGCGCTGGGTTGGGCAGTGCTCGATAGCGGCGCGCTTTATCGGCTGACAGCTTTGTCCGTGCAGCAGCAGGGGGTGGATGTCGCCGACGAGAACGCAGTCGCGTTGACTGCCCAACGCCTGGATGTTCAGTTCCAGGGAGATCAGATCTTGATGTCTGGGGTCGATGTCGCCCATTTGATTCGTCACGAAAGCGTCGGGAATCTGGCCTCGAAGATTGCCGCATACGTGCCTTTGCGCCAGGCATTGCTGGATCGCCAGCGGGCATTTCGCGTGGCGCCAGGCCTGGTTGCCGATGGCCGGGATATGGGCACTGTTGTGTTTCCGGATGCCCCTTTGAAAATATTTTTGGTGGCCGATGTTCGGGCCAGGGCGGAAAGACGTTGTAAGCAGTTGAAGGAAAAGGGAATTTCTGCTAATCTAACAGACCTTTTGGAAGATATGCGGGCGCGCGATGAGCGCGATCGTACGCGGGCAACCGCGCCGCTTGTAGCGGCGGCGGGGGCCAAAACGGTCGATTCATCTGGTTTAAGTATCGATGAAACGGTCAAAGTAGTGCTCGACTTTTGGTCGGGTCTGGGGTTTGGGGCTGCACAATAGGCAAGTTTGCCGCATTGGTAGTGCCAAATTATTTTTTACTCCACTGGGGCGTTTTTCCCTGGTGTGTTTTTTAACAGCCATCCTGGCTTATGGATTTCATTTAATGTCCACCATTTCCACCTCTGCCGCCACCGGCGGTGAAAGCTTTGCCGACCTGTTTGCTGAAAGTATCAAAAACCAGGACATGAAGTCCGGTGAGGTTATTTCTGCTGAAGTCGTTCGTATCGATCACAACTTTGTGGTGGTCAATGCCGGCCTCAAGTCGGAAGCATTGATTCCCCTGGAAGAATTCCTGAACGATCAGGGCGAACTCGAAGTCCAGCCTGGCGATTTCGTTTCGGTTGCCATTGATTCGCTCGAAAACGGCTACGGCGACACTATCCTGTCGCGCGACCGCGCCAAACGCTTGTCGGCCTGGCTGCAACTAGAGCAGGCTCTTGAGTCTGGTGAAATGGTTACCGGCACCATTACCGGCAAGGTAAAGGGTGGCCTGACGGTCATGACCAACGGCATTCGCGCCTTCCTTCCTGGTTCGCTGGTTGACCTGCGTCCCGTCAAGGACACCACGCCCTACGAGGGCAAGACCATGGAATTCAAGGTCATCAAGCTTGATCGCAAGCGCAACAACGTTGTGCTGTCGCGTCGCTCGGTACTTGAAGCCAGCATGGGCGAAGAGCGCCAGAAACTGCTGGAAACGCTCAGCGAAGGCGCCGTGGTCAAGGGCGTCGTCAAGAACATCACAGACTACGGCGCGTTCGTGGATCTGGGCGGTATCGATGGCTTGCTGCACATCACCGATATGGCATGGCGCCGTGTTCGCCATCCTTCCGAAGTCCTGCAAGTGGGTCAGGAAGTCGAAGCCAAAGTGCTTAAGTTCGACCAAGAGAAAAGCCGTGTTTCGCTTGGCGTCAAGCAGTTGGGCGAAGATCCATGGGTCGGCCTTGCTCGCCGCTACCCACAAAGCACACGTCTGTTCGGCAAGGTCACGAACCTTACCGACTACGGCGCGTTCGTTGAAGTCGAAGCCGGCATTGAAGGTTTGGTACACGTTTCCGAAATGGACTGGACCAACAAGAACGTCGATCCACGCAAGGTCGTTACCTTGGGTGAAGAAGTCGAAGTCATGGTTCTGGAAATCGACGAAGACCGCCGCCGCATCTCGCTGGGCATGAAACAATGCCGCGCCAATCCATGGGAAGAGTTCTCCATCAACTTCAAGCGCGGCGATAAAGTCCGCGGCGCCATCAAGTCCATTACCGACTTCGGCGTGTTTGTTGGTCTGCCTGGCGGCATCGATGGCCTGGTTCACCTGTCCGACCTGTCCTGGACGGAAACCGGCGAAGAAGCCGTGCGCAACTTCAAGAAGGGCGACGAAATCGACGCCGTGGTTCTGGGCATCGATACCGACAAGGAACGCATCTCGCTGGGTATCAAGCAGCTTGAAGGCGATCCGTTCAACAACTTCGTGGCAACCTACGACAAGGGCGCTGTAGTTCCTGGCGTTATCAAGTCGGTTGAAGCCAAGGGCGCTGTTGTAACGCTGTCGCTCGACGTTGAAGGTTACCTGCGTGCTTCGGAAATTTCGACTGGCCGTGTTGAAGATGCAACGACTGCACTGACAGCCGGTGAAAACGTCGAAGCCATGATTGTCAATATCGATCGCAAAACACGTTCGATCCAATTGTCGATCAAGGCTCGCGACACCGCTGAAACCGCCGACACCATTCAGCGCATGTCTGATGCAAGCGCTTCGTCGGGCACCACTAACCTGGGCGCCTTGCTTAAAGCCAAGCTTGATCAGCAGCGCGACGACGGTTAATCAGTGTGACAAAGTCAGAACTGATAGCGATTCTTGCTAGTCGCTACCCGCAACTGGCAGTGCGCGACACAGACTACGCTGTTAAAACGGTGCTGGACGCGATGACCCAGGCTTTGGCCTGCGGTCAACGCATCGAGATCCGCGGTTTCGGAAGTTTCTCGTTGTCCGAACGCTCGCCGCGTATTGGTCGCAATCCGAAGTCTGGTGAAAAAGTGATGGTGCCTGGTAAGCAGGTGCCGCACTTTAAAGCCGGCAAGGAATTGCGCGAGCGCGTCGACTCTGCCTATGATGAAGAAGTCAAGGTGGCGGCGGGCGAGTCTGTGTTCACGTTAGGACAATTCGATACGCACATCATGCACGGCTAAGTTGGGTGGGCGCCATTGGCGCTTAATCCAGCTTAAATCCATGCTGCGTAATCAGAAAAGGTGCCGTCATTCGGCCACCTGCTTTGCTTATGCGTACAGGCCCTCATTGCGAGGGCCTGTTTTTATTTGTCATCTGCAAAGCATTACCGGCGATTCCCCTTACAATTGTCGAAATCCTGGTTTATTGGAGTATTCGTTATGCGTTATCTGGTTTGGATATTGCGGCTGGTGGTGTTCATCGTCGTTTTGATGTTTGCGTTAAAAAACACTGGCCCGGTCGACGTCAATTTTTTCGCCGATCATGTCGTAACGGGTGTCCCGCTAATTGTGGTGATGTTGGCCGTTTTTGTGCTGGGCGTTGTTTTTGGCTTACTGGTTGCCGCGCCGTCTGTCATGCGTCGGCGCCGCGAAGCCAGCAAGCTGCGCCGTGAAGTGGCGCGCCTTCAAGACCAGCTCAAGCATCCAAGCGTTCCCGGCGAAGCCGTAGCGCCAGAAACCGTCGCTCCCTTGGCGCCCCTGTAAATTATCCTGAGGTTACAAGAGTGGATTTCGAACCCTGGTGGTTGATTTTTTTGCCATTGCTGTTTGGGCTGGGCTGGATTGCTGCGCGCGTAGACATCCGGCAAATGTTGTCTGAAACCCGGACTTTGCCGAACTCTTATTTCAAGGGACTTAATTTCCTGTTGAATGAAGAGCCCGATCGCGCTATTGATGCGTTTGTCGAAGTGGCCAAGCTGGATCCAGAAACCACCGAACTGCACTTTGCGCTGGGCAGTCTATTTCGCCGTCGCGGTGAAATGGAAAGAGCAATCCGTGTTCACCAAAGCTTGTTGTCGCGTGCCGACCTTGCTCAAATTGATCGTGAAAACGCGCAGCATGAACTGGCCCAGGATTTCCTGAAAGCCGGCATGCTTGACCGGGCAGAGCAGGCCTTTGAACAGGTGCTCGATACGCGCTTCGCAGTGCCGGCTGTCAGAGCGCTGATCCGCATCTACGAATCCGAGCACGATTGGCCGCGCGCCATTGAAGCCGTCAAGCGATTGCGAGCGCTGGTCGACGAGCCTGTTCCCCAATTGGTGCATTACCAATGCGAGCGCGCTGTCGCAGCCATGACCAGTAAGCCGCCAGATATCCAGGCCGCGGAAGGGGCGCTTGATGCTGCCGATAACGCTGCTGCATCGTTGCGCGGACAGGCGCGGGGCCAGGCGTCTGAAGCGCGCATTGCCATGCTGCGTGCCCATTTGGCCCGGATCAATAACAAGCAGGAGCGTGAGCGCAGCTATCTGGTATCGGTATTGAGTATCGCTCCGGAATATGCCAGCCTGGTTGCGGCCGATATTCTCGAAAGCTATCGGCGGGCAGGCCAGGAAACCGAGGGATTGCAGTTGCTTCGCAATCACTACATGCGCTATCCCTCGCTGGATACATTCAATGTGGTGTTTCGCGAGCTGCGTGCTCAGGAAGGTTATAAACCGGCCTGGACTTTCGCCCGTGAAGCGCTGCGTGCCCACCCGTCCTTGCTAGGCCTGGATCGCTTGCTGGAGGCCGAGCTGGCCAGCGGCCAGACCGGCGCAACCAAAGAGGCATTGGCGGCTCCTGTCGGTGACAACGTGGCCCCAGGTAGCGCTATTGTGCCGGCCACTGGCGCGGCCGACATTGTTGCGGGGGCCGACCTTAGTCTGTTGCGCTCTCTCATTCATAAACATACACAGCGTCTCGACCGCTATGCATGCAATGTGTGCGGTTTCGAGGCGCGCAATTTTTATTGGCAATGTCCAGGCTGCAATTCCTGGGAAACCTACGAGCCGCGTCGCCTGGAGGAAATTAAATGATGCCGTTTCCAGAGCAGGCGGTAAGCCGCGTGAACATTTTGGTGGCGGGCGACGTCATGCTGGATCGATATTGGTTCGGGGAAGTCGAGCGCATATCGCCGGAAGCCCCCGTCCCTGTTGTCCGCGTGGCCAAGCGTGAAGACCGCCTGGGCGGGGCAGCTAACGTGGCACGCAATATTGTCGCGCTGGGCGCACGGGCCAGCTTATTGGGGCTGGTAGGCGCGGACGAGGCCGGCGACAAAGTAAAAATGTTGGTGAGCGAGGCAGGGATCAACCCTTGCCTTATAGCGGACTCTGTCGCTCCGACAACGCTCAAAATGCGGGTTTTGGGGCGCCAGCAGCAACTCTTGCGGGTGGACTTCGAAGAAGCGCCGAACGGCCAGGGTCTCGACGACCTCGAGGCGCGGGCTCGCGAGCTGATTGCGCAACACGATATTCTGGTTTTATCCGATTATGCCAAGGGTGCGCTCACCCGGGTCGATGCTCTTATTCGTATGGCGCGCGAAGCCGGGGTGCCTGTGCTGGTCGATCCTAAAGGGCATTCATACCAGCGCTACCGCGGCGCAACCATCATCACGCCTAACCGCGCCGAAATGCAAGAAGCCGTAGGGCGCTGGCGTTCCGAGGAAGAGCTTGAAGAACGCGCGCAGAAACTGCGTATTGATCTCGAATTGGATGCCTTGCTGGTAACCCGGTCAGAGCAAGGCATGACCTTGTTTACCGAGCAGGGGCGCCAGCATACCGATGCGTATGCTCATGAAGTGTTCGATGTGTCGGGTGCGGGCGATACGGTGCTTGCTGCACTGGCAGTGACGCGCGCGGCCGGCCTGGATTGGTTCGATGCCGTGTTGTGGGCTAACCGCGCAGGCGGGGTTGTGGTCGGTAAACTGGGCACATCGATCGTTACAGCAGGAGAATTGTCATGATAGTAGTAACCGGAGGCGCTGGCTTTATAGGCAGCAACCTTGTGCGTGGCCTGAATCTTCGCGGGTACACCGATATTTTGGTGGTCGACGACCTGACCGAAGGCGACAAGTTCGTCAATTTGGTCGATGGGAAAATTGCGGATTACCTGCATAAAGACGACTTTCGCGAGCGCGTGGCGCGCGGGCAGTTGGGAAAGATCGAGGCGGTGTTCCATCAAGGAGCCTGCTCCGACACGACCGAACGCGACGGGCGCTATATGCTCGATAACAATTACCGCGTTACGCTGGAGCTTTTCAATTTTTGTCAGGCTGAAAAAATCCCATTGCTGTACGCGTCGTCCGCCGCAGTGTACGGGGCGGGGCCGGTATATGCCGAAGATGCCTTGTATGAATCGCCGTTGAATGTCTACGGCTATTCCAAGTATCTGTTCGACCAAGTATTGCGCCGGCATCTCAAGACGCTTACCGCACCGGTTGTCGGTTTGCGTTACTTCAATGTTTACGGCCCGAATGAGCAGCATAAGGGGCGCATGGCGTCGGTGGCCTTTCATAACATGAACCAGTTCAAGGCTGAAGGGCATGTACGCCTTTTCGGTGGCTGGGACGGCTATGTTAATGGCGGCCAACTTCGTGACTTCATTTATGTGGATGATGTGGTCGATGTGAATTTGTTCTTTTTGGATAATCCATCCAAATCAGGCATATTCAATTGCGGGACTGGCCGCGCCCAACCGTTCAACGACGTGGCCCGTACTGTGGTCAATGCCATGCGCGGGCATAATCACAAGCCTGCCTTGTCATTGCAAGAGATGGTGGCTCAGCAATTGATACGCTACATCCCTTTTCCGGATGACCTGAAAGGGCGCTACCAAAGCCACACCGAAGCGGATCTGTCGCAACTGCGCGCGGCAGGCTACGAGCAGCCGTTGCGTGACGTGCAGACTGGCGTGACGGCCTATGTAACGACAGTGTTGGAGCAGGGCCGCATCTAGACCATAGTATCTGTGGGTAGGTTTACTTATGGACTATTGCGGGAAGGCGGGATGTTGCCCCACCCGCAATATAAGGATCATTGCAGACAGGAAGTATTGATGGCGCCGCTGCTGTCAACGGCACAGTACTTCCGTTCACTTCTTTTTCGGAGGCTGCAAATGAACCCTTTTATTGAATCTACCGTGGCGCGCCCGCTGGCGCAGTGCCCTTCACGGCCCGTCGCCGTTCTATCACCGAATGTCCGTTGCGGCAAGAAGCGCCGTCCTTTAGTAAGACTGACGCTGGGCGCAGTGGGCCTGGCAACCGGGCTGGGCATTCCGCCTGCCGGTGGTCTGCAGGCTGCGGGTGTGTTGCTTGCCCAGGCGGGCATATTGGCCGCTGCCTTGGCACCAGGCATGGCGCATGCCGTCGACGTTAACGTCGCCACCCAGGAGCAGTTGCAAGGCGTGCGCGGCATTGGCCCCAAAATGGCGCAGGTCATCATCGAAGAACGTGCGCGAGGCGGTCGCTACGAATCATTCGAAGACCTGTCTGACCGCGTGAAAGGCATCGGTCCAAAAAAGTCGGCAAGTTTGAAGTCATCGGGGCTGACGCTAGGTGGCCAAGGGCCAGGCGCCTTCAGCAGCCCGCCTATACGTGAATCGGCTCGCGCCGAAAAGGCGCCCGTGCCTAGCAGCGTTGGCGCATTACCACGAGTGGCGAAGAAGGCCCCATAAATCGGGTACTGGGTTCAAGTTGGCGTGTCGGATTGCTGGCAATCATGATGGGATTTTTTTGGACTGTGTAAGCTTGATCGGTGTATGATTTCCCGCATGAAAACGTACCTGACTATCGAAGATACCATCGGCGCCACGCCACTTGTTCGTTTGCAACGCCTCCCAGGAGAATTGGGCGAGCCGCGCGGTAATGTCATTTTGGCCAAGCTCGAAGGGAATAACCCGGCGGGCTCGGTTAAAGACCGCGCTGCAAGCTCCATGATTCGCCATGCCGAAGCGCGCGGCGATATCAAGCCCGGCGATACGCTTATCGAAGCCACAAGCGGAAACACCGGCATTGCGCTGGCCATGGCTGCGGCTGTGCGCGGCTATAAAATGATACTTATCATGCCCGACAATCTTTCTGTCGAGCGCCGCGTGTCCATGACGGCTTATGGCGCCGAGCTTATCCTTACGCCGGCCGATCAAGGCGGCATGGAATACGCGCGGGATCTGGCCGTTACCATGCAGGCTGAAGGCAAAGGCAAGGTGCTGGATCAGTTTGCCAACGCCGATAACCCGCTTGCGCATTATGAAAGCACAGGTCCCGAGCTTTGGGAACAGACTGACGGCCAAATTACGCATTTCGTCAGCGCCATGGGCACGACGGGAACGATTATGGGGGTAGCCTCCTACCTGCGCACCAAGAATCCGGCCATTCAAATCGTAGGTGCGCAACCGGCCGAAGGGGCGCAGATTCCCGGTATACGTAAATGGCCCGAAGCCTATCAGCCTTTAATTTATCAACCCAGTCAAATTAATGAATTCGAAGCGATAGGTCAGGCGGAAGCCGAAGACATGGCACGCCAGTTGGCGGCGCAAGAAGGTATTTTCGGCGGTATTTCGTCCGCCGGTGCTTTGGTTGCCGCCTTGAGGGTAGCCGCCCGCGTTGAAAACTCTACTATCGTGTTCATTGTGTGCGATCGCGGCGATCGCTATCTATCGACCGGTGTTTTCAAATAAATTGAATCACGGGCCGTGGGCCCGTGATTCGGTATTATCGCGCTACAGATTGGGGCCGCCGTATCCTACGCGGTCCGCCAAGGCCTGAGCCAGGTCAGCAACCGACGTTGCATAGAAGTAGCTGCGGTTATAGTGGGTGATGGCAAAAAAGTTCGGTGTTCCGGCTCGGTATTCGGCCTGGTTGCGAGGTTCGTCCAGCAAGTCGACGATACCCAGCTTATGATTTTTCCAGGCGCTTGTGGTTGTTCCAGCTGCGACGGCAGGCGATAAGACGGCTTGTTGGCTTTTTTTATCAACTTGATTGCCTGCCATAGGCCGTATTTTTGCACCTTTGCTTTGTAGGGTTTCCCAGTCGTAAGTGGGAAACAGGCCGCCCACCACCAGAGCCTGAGGATTGGCTGGCAGTATCATTGGCGCGAACACCGGCAGACCTGGCTCCCAGCCATGCAACCTCAAAAAACTGGCAACTGAAAAAATCGCATCGTCAACGCTGTATAGCAGGTCGATATGGCCATCATTGTCGCCATCGACCGCATAGCGCATCAGGCTGCCGGGCATGAACTGAGGCAAGCCCATGGCCCCCGCAAATGACCCTTGGACCTCACGGCCATCCAGTTTCTTTTCGTAATCCAGTTGAATCAAATCGGCCAGTTGGTCGCGAAATAATTGGCTGCGTTCCGGCCGGCTGCTGTCTGGGTAGCTAAAGCCCAAGGTGGCCAATGCATCCAACACGCGAAAGTTTCCTGTATTCCGGCCATACACTGTTTCTACGCCAATAATGGCCACAATGATGGACGGTGGCACGCCGTATTCGCGCGCAGCTTTGTCCAGGGCTGTTTTATGTTCGGACCAGAACTCTACTCCTTTGTTGATGCGCACCGGTTCGACAAAGCGGTTGCGATAAGTCACCCAACTGCGCTTTATCCGGGTCTTGCCCGGTGTCATCAGTTTTGCCGCTGTGGCGTTGTATTGCGCATCCTGCAGTATTGCAACGACATAGGGCAGGGGTATGTTCCTGACCTGTGAGACTTCCTGGGCATAAGCCTGGATATTCGGCGTAAGCTCGCCATTCGCTTTCAGGAAGCTGCTATTGCCGACGACAGATACGCCCGCTTTTATCGATGGGGCTGGCGCCACGGGTACCGCAGCCTGGCTTGGGGTTCCGGCATTTGACACCACGCTTGCTGTCTGAGCCGACGGGGACGAAAGGGCATTGTTTTGCGTTGTGCCGCAGCCGGCTATTAACAGGAAAACAGAAGTCGCTTGCAAAATACGAGCTGGTTTGAACATAATCATCCTTATGGAGACTCTATATATTACTCATCCCACATGCCGCCTGCACGAAATGGGGAACTGGCACCCTGAATCCCCACAAAGATTGGCGGCGATCAACGATCAGTTGCTGGCCAGCGGGGTGATGTCATTCCTCGCGGAAGTGCAGGCGCCTAGCGCTAGCGAAGCCGACATTCTTCGGGTTCACACGCCGGAATACCTTGCTTATTTGCGTAGCAATTCTCCTGCCACGGGCTATTTCCCGATTGATCCCGACACGTTGATGAATCCGGACACGCTGGAGGCCGCTTGGCTAGCTGCCGGAGCCGGGATCGCAGCAGTCGACGCCATCATGGAAAAAAGGGCGAGTACTGCCTTTTGTTCGGTGCGTCCACCCGGCCACCATGCGCGTCCCGGGCTTGCCATGGGTTTTTGTTTCTTTAACAACATCGCGGTGGCTGCCGCCTATGCGATGGAAAAATATGCATTGGAAAGGGTGGCTATTATCGATTTCGATGTACATCATGGTAACGGTACCGAAGAAATGTTTGCCGGGGACCCGCGGGTCTTGATGTGCAGTTTTTTCCAACATCCGTTTTTTCCCAATGTATGTCAGGACAATCCGGCCGAAAACATGGTAAACATACCGGTTGACGCTTACACCATGGGCGACGCCTTGCGGCATCTGGTCAGCGATGTATGGATGCCCCGTCTGGAAGCTTTCAAGCCGCAGTTCGTCTTTATATCGGCGGGCTTCGATGCCCACAAGGAAGACGATATGGGGCAACTGGGCATGGTCGAGGCCGACTATGCCTGGATTACTGAGCAAATTATGCAATTGGCCGAGCATACGGCTAATGGCAGGGTGGTCAGCTTCCTGGAAGGCGGATATAACTTGTCGGCTTTGGGGCGTAGCGCAGTGGCCCATATCAGGGCGCTGGCGGCGTTGTAGAATAAGAAGGTTTACATGAATTTTTACCTGGCGGGCAAGCCTGGGCTACGGGCGCCGAAAGGCGCCTGACTGTCCGCAAGCATGGCCAGGCGGTAGCGGTTTTTTTTTAATCTTTGGAGAATGCTCGATGAAGGTATTGGTACCTGTCAAGCGTGTGGTTGATTACAACGTCAAAGTACGCGTGAAATCCGATCAAAGCGGTGTGGATATCGCGAACGTGAAAATGTCCATGAATCCATTCGACGAAATCGCAGTCGAAGAAGCGACGCGCCTTAAAGAAAAAGGCGTGGCCACCGAAGTGATCGCTGTGTCTTGCGGTGTTGCGCAATCCCAGGAAACGCTTCGTACCGCCATGGCCATTGGCGCCGACCGCGCTGCCTTGGTGCAAACCGACGTTGAACTACAACCCTTGGCTGTCGCCAAGCTGCTCAAAGCCTTGGTCGACAAAGAACAGCCTAGCCTGGTCATTCTGGGCAAGCAAGCCATTGACGACGACGCCAACCAAACCGGCCAGATGCTGGCTGCATTGCTGGACTGGCCACAAGCCACATTCGCCAGCAAAGTCGAAGTGTCGGGCGATACCGTGTCTGTCACGCGCGAAGTCGACGGTGGGCTTGAAACCCTGTCGCTCAAGCTGCCTGCCATTATTACGACCGACCTGCGCCTGAACGAGCCGCGCTATGTCACCTTGCCGAACATCATGAAGGCAAAGAAAAAGACACTGGACGTCATTACGCCTGAAGAGTTGGGTGTGGATGTCGCGCCGCGACTGAAGACCCTGAAGGTCTCCGAGCCGCCAGCGCGCTCTGCCGGCATTATTGTTCCCGATGTGGCTGCATTGGTCGACAAACTCAAGAACGAAGCGAAGGTGGTTTAAATGACGATTTTGGTAATTGCTGAACACGACAATGCCCACCTGAAGGTGGCAAGCTTGAATACCATTGCCGCGGCGGCAAAGCTGGGTGGCGACATTCATGTATTGGTAGCCGGGAACGGCGCGCAAGCCGTTGCAGATCAGGCGGCGCAAGCTGCTGGTGTGGCCAAAGTCTTGCTGGCCGACGGCCCAGCCCTGGCTGACGGCTTGGCTGAAAACGTTGCTGCGCAAGTGCTGGCATTGGCTGGTGATTACAGCCATATTCTGTTCCCCGCGACTGCCGCAGGCAAGAACGTGGCGCCCCGCGTGGCGGCCAAGCTCGATGTCGCCCAGATTTCCGACATCATCTCGGTTGAATCGCCCGACACCTTTACGCGTCCAATTTATGCTGGCAATGCCATCGCCACGGTGCAATCGGCCGACGCGGTCAAAGTCATTACTGTGCGTACGACGGCATTTGATGGCGTCGCTGCGCAAGGCGGCAGCGCTGCAGTGGAATCCATTGCAGTCGTAGCTGACTCGGGCAAATCTTCGTTTGTTGGGCGTGAGGTCGCCAAAAGCGATCGTCCAGAACTGGCCGGTGCTGCAGTGGTCGTCTCGGGTGGTCGTGGCTTAGGCAGCGCCGAGAATTTCAAGATTCTTGATCCGCTGGCTGATAAGTTGGGCGCAGCCCTGGGTGCTTCGCGTGCTGCTGTTGACGCGGGCTATGCGCCTAACGACTGGCAGGTCGGTCAAACCGGCAAAATCGTTGCACCTCAGTTGTACGTGGCAGTGGGTATTTCGGGCGCCATCCAGCATTTGGCCGGCATGAAAGATTCCAAAGTCATCGTAGCCATCAACAAAGATGCTGAAGCGCCAATATTCGGCGTCGCCGACTACGGCCTGGTATCGGACTTGTTCCAGGCTGTGCCTGAATTGGTTAAAGCGCTGTA
>NZ_JBEBUX010000047.1:0-28122 GCF_040393045.1 Pollutimonas bauzanensis
ATCAACCAAGGCCTGCAGCAACTGCGTGTAAAAAAAACAGCAAGGCTACGCATAAAGAAACCGTCAGTTGCCTGTAAGCCCATACCCCCCGGTTTAATGTGACAATATCGGACTTCCCCCAACACCCTACTTAATAGCAGTCATCCCGCCATAAACAATGACTCCTCCCGCCGCCATCACCCCACCCCCCGACCTGCTCACCTTGTTCCTGGCATTTGCCCGTATAGGCGTCACCAGCTTCGGCGGCGGACTAAGCGGCTGGCTGATGCGCGAATTCGTGCATCGGCGGCACTGGATAACTGAAGAAGACTTTCTTAGCGGCTTGGCGCTGTCCCAAGCCTTCCCCGGCATCAACGTGGTCAACCTCTCCATCTGGATAGGCTACCGCCTGCGCGGACGTAACGGCGCGCTGGTCGCCGCGCTGGGCATGGTCGTACCCGCCATGTTCGTCGCCATCATCATGGCCGCGGTCTTTGCGCAAATCAGCCAATCGAAAACCGCGCACCTGGTATTGGCGGGCATTGCAGCCGCCGCTATCGGCTTGTCGCTCGAAATGGGCCTGCGCGCGGCGCGACACACGCTGCATAACCCCATATCGTTCCTGATCATGGCAGGCATCTTCATAGCCATCTTCGTTTTCGAGCTGAATCTGATCGGCGTAATCGTGGTTGCGGCGCCCTGCTCTATTGCAGTGGCCTGGCTACGCGTGAACAAGAAAAACAAGAAGACCGCAGAATGACGCAGCAACAATGATCGAAATTCTGATAAATCTATTGCGCGTTTTTGCGCCCCTGTCCTTCCTGACCATAGGCGGTGGACAAAGCATTATTCCGGCTATTCACCATCAGTCGGTCGAAGTGCACCAGTGGATCACCAATGCGCAATTCCTGGATCTATTTGCGCTATCTCGACTGACGCCTGGCCCAAAATCCTTGCTGGTAACCCTGGTGGGCTGGCAAACGGCAGGAATTATCGGCGCATTGGTCGCTTCTGTGGCCATTTTTCTGCCTTCCGCCATCCTGGTGTATTACCTGGCCAAGCTTTGGGCGCGCTATGAAGGCAAGCCTCTGATCAAGGCCGTTGAACAAGGTCTTATCCCTGTTGCGGCCGGCATGATTCTGGCTGCAACAGGCACCATACTGCGGGCTGCTGAAGGCGGCGCATGGGCTTGGGGCGTGGCGATGCTATCGACCATTCTGCTGTTGCGCACCCGCGTCAGCCCTTTCCTGCTGCTAGGCCTGGGCGGCCTGCTGTTCGCGGTCGTTCAGCCAGCCGCCTGACAAACACCCGCTTGCGTATGCTACAAACGGGGAATGGACTCTCATTTCAAAAGGTACAATGCAAAGCTTATACCTAGGTTCAAACCCGTATGAACGCACCCATCCCCAATGATCCGGTCGTAAAGTTCACCGATGTTGCTTTAGGCTACGGCGACTTTACGGTGTTGCAAAGTATCGACATCGAAGTGCGTCGAGGGCAAGTCGTGGCCATGATGGGCGGCTCGGGCTCCGGCAAGACGACCTTATTGCGTGCTGCCACTGGGCAAATCACCGCCCAGCGGGGAACAATCACGGTGTTTGGCCGCGACATCGCCGATGTGCCAGGTGAAGACCTGCGCGAATTGCGACAGCGCATGGGCGTATTGTTCCAGCAGGGCGCTCTGTTCACCGACCTTAATGTGTTTGAGAACGTAGCATTTCCGTTGCGTGAGCATACCTGCGTGTCCGAAAGCCAAGTCATCGAACGCGTACTAGATAAACTGGATGCAGTGGGTTTGCGTGCGGCGGCTCATCTCAAAATATCGGAAATATCAGGCGGCATGGCGCGGCGCGTGGCCTTGGCGCGAGCCATTGTCCTCGAGCCCGAGATCATCCTGTACGACGAACCCTTTGCGGGGCTCGATCCCATTTCTCTGGGCATTACGGCTCAACTGATACGCAACCTGACCGACCGGCTCAACTGCGCATCCATGCTGATTACGCACGACGTCGCTGAATCCTTCCTGATCGCGGATCAGGTGTATATGGTCGGGCAAGGCAAACTGATCGCCAGCGGTACGCCGAAGGAATTGTCGGCCTCGCAGGATGCCTACGTACAGCAGTTCCTGAACGGGCAACCGGATGGGCCCATTGCCTTTCACTACCCCACGTCTCCGGCTTTCACCAAGTGGCTGGAACAACACTCGGGCCGCGCATGACATCCCCTGTTAAATCCATTGCAGCGCTGGGCGGGAAAGTACGCCGCAACATTACCGGGCTTGGCGCTTTCATGCGCCTGGCCGGTGCTATCCTGGCGCGTACCGGCACCGCGCTCAAGCGTCCCGGCCTGGTTTCCCAGCAAATCCACTTCATTGGCAATCATTCGCTGCTGATCATTGCCGTATCTGGCTTGTTCGTCGGCTTCGTACTGGGCCTGCAAGGCTATTACACGCTCAACCGCTATGGCTCCGAAGAAGCCCTGGGCCTGCTCGTCGCGCTGTCGCTAACGCGTGAATTGGGTCCCGTTGTCACCGCCCTGCTGTTTGCAGGCCGCGCGGGCACGTCGCTGACCGCCGAAATTGGCTTGATGAAAGCGGGCGAACAACTCACCGCCATGGAGGTTATGGCGGTCGACCCCATACGCCGGGTGCTGGTGCCCCGCTTTTGGGGCGGTGTGATCGCCATGCCGATTCTGGCCGCCGTATTTTCCATGGTGGGCATTCTGGGTGGCTGGATTGTCGGCGTGGTGCTTATCGGCATAGACCCCGGTGTCTTCTGGTCGCAAATGCAGGGCGGCGTCGACGTCTTCAAGGATGTACTCAATGGCGTGGTCAAAAGCGTAGTGTTCGGCATTGCCGTCACGCTGATCGCGCTGTATGCCGGATGGACTTCCACGCCCACTCCGGAAGGCGTTTCTCGCGCCACCACGCGCACTGTAGTGGCCGGTTCGCTGGTCGTGCTGGGGTTGGACTTCCTGCTTACTGCGCTGATGTTCAGCAATTAACGATATAAACGGATTAATCATGACGCGTGAAAAAACCGATTTCTGGGTGGGCTTGTTTGTTGTCCTGGGCGGCATTGCTTTGGTGTTCCTGGCCTTGCGGGCCGGCAACATGAGTTCCTTTTCCTTTGCTCCTACCTATAAAGTACAGGCGCATTTCGACAACCTGGGCGGCCTGAAGGTGCGCGCGCCTGTCAAAAGCAGCGGCGTGGTGGTTGGGCGAGTAGCAAGCATTGACTTCGACAATCAACGTTTTCAGGCGGTGGCCACGCTGGATCTTGAACAGCGCTACGAATTCCCCAGCGATTCATCGGCCTCTATCCTGACGTCCGGCTTGCTGGGCGAACAATATATTGGCCTGACACCGGGCGGCGAGGACAAGAATCTCGAAAACAATAGCGAAATTCAGTACACGCAAAGCGCCGTGGTTCTGGAAGAACTGATCAGCAAATTCCTGTATAGCTCGGCCGACAAGGAAGGAAGTGCTGCGCCCGCCGCCGCCTCTTCAGTGTCGGGCGAGCACAACAATGAGGCTCCAAAACCCTAGGCCAGGCGACAGGCGTTTACAATCCCCAGTCTATTGCTTACACAACAGTTGAAAAAGACATGACTCAATCATCTACCCCGGTCCTGAAACCCGCCCACCGGCTGGTCCGGATGACTGCGTTGCTGGGCGCCACAGCGCTCGCAGCCGGCTGTGCCTCGGTCAGCACCCCAAATCCCGATGATCCCTGGGAAAGCTACAACCGCAGCATGTATACCTTCAACGATACTGTCGATCGCGCTCTGCTCAAGCCCATCGCCAGTGGTTACGATGCGCTCACGCCACAGCCGGTACAAACATGTATCCACAACATGTTCAATAACGTCGTCGATGTCTGGTCCGCTCTGAACAGCTTCTTGCAGGCTCGCGGACATGACTTCTTCAATACCCTGGGACGGGTGCTGTTTAATTCGACCATGGGCTTGGGCGGCTGCATTGACGTCGCGTCCATGAACGGCTCGCGACGTATCCAGAACGATTTCGGCGTTACGCTGGGGGTATGGGGTTTTAAATCGGGCCCGTACGTCGTCCTGCCATTCCTCGGCTCCAGTTCGGTCCGCGATGGCACTGCCACGCTGGGCACCTTCGCCGCCGGCGTTTCGCCCATTACACCTGTGTTTGAAATCGACAACGTACCACTGCGCAATTCCCTTATCGGCCTGTATACCGTCGACACACGCGCAAGCCTGCTGGATGCGGACGAACTTGTTAACGAAGTGGCTCTTGACCGTTACAGCTTTATCCGCGACGCTTACATACAACGCCGCAAGGCACAGGTAGACAGCCGTTTGGCCGATGACAGCTTGCCCGACTATACCCAGGACAACCTGCCCGACTATTCGGACGACGAAGCAGAAGCGCCAGTAGCCGCTCCCGCGGCGAAGCCGGTTCAGTAATCAGGATTATTTATGTTTAAAGTTATTCTTTCAACGCTTTCCCTATCCAACGCCAGCCGCCTGCTGCTGGCCGGCCTGCTTGGCTTGGCGGGACTGGCAACGGGAACGGTACATGCTCAAAGCGCCGGTCAAGCTGCTAAGTCGCCCAGCGAATTCGTGGAAACCGTCGCCAATAACGCCCTGGAAGCTGTCAAGAAAGACAGCGCCGTCAAATCGGGCGACTTGGTCAAGATCAATCAGGTCGTCAACGAATACGTGCTGCCTTACGTAAACCTGGAAAAAACCACACGCCTGGCCGCCGGACGCTACTGGCGCCAAGCCACTCCACAGCAACAAACCGATTTGATCCAGGCCTTCAAGGGCACGCTTATCCGCACCTATAGCGGCGCATTTACCAAAGTAGACCAACGATCCACTTTCGCCATGCTGCCATTCCGCGGCGATGCCAACGCTGACGACCTGGTGGTGCGTTCGACCCTGTCGCAAAACAACGGGCCGGCAATAGGCATCGACTATCGACTGGAAAAAACCGCCCAGGGTTGGAAAATATACGATCTGAATGTCGAAGGCATCTGGCTGATCCAGAACTATCGCAATCAGTTTTCCCAGCAGATTTCGCAAAACGGTATTGATGGGCTGATCACAGCATTGAATCAACGTAATCAATAAACTGCTGCCGTCGTTATAATGCAAAGCTTGGCTTAATTTCGAGCCAAGCTTTTTTTATTGCTATGTCTGCCCTTTCCTTAGAACATATTTCGAAAATATATACGCCGCGCAAACGCGGCATGGCCGACTGGTTGACCGGAAAGCCCCAAGAGCAAGGCTTCCAGGCTCTTGACGATGTCAGCCTTACTGTCGAATACGGTGAGTTCTTTGGCCTCCTGGGGCCCAATGGCGCAGGCAAAACGACGCTGATATCCATACTGGCCGGGCTTGCGCAGGCTTCTTCGGGCACTGCGCGTGTCTGCGGCCATGATGTCGTCAACGAATTCAAGCTATCGCGTCGGGCGCTGGGCGTCGTGCCGCAGGAAATCGTCTATGACCCGTTTTTTTCCGTACGCGAAACCCTAAGACTGCAATCGGGCTACTTCGGCCTGCGCAAAAACGACGACTGGATCGATGAAATCCTGGCCAATCTGGGGCTGTCGGACAAAGCCGACACCAATATGCGCGCCCTTTCCGGCGGCATGAAGCGCCGCGTGCTGGTGGCGCAAGCCCTGGTGCATCGCCCGCCAGTCATTATCCTTGACGAGCCT
Organism: Pollutimonas bauzanensis; assembly: GCF_040393045.1. Classification (GTDB taxonomy): domain Bacteria; phylum Pseudomonadota; class Gammaproteobacteria; order Burkholderiales; family Burkholderiaceae_B; genus Pollutimonas; species Pollutimonas bauzanensis_A. Next base: position 5,679 of record NZ_JBEBUX010000047.1, read on the forward strand.
ACCGCTGGCGTAGACGTCGATTTGCGCCGCACACTCTGGGAATTCATTGCCCGCCTTAACAAAGAAGGCCACACCATACTGTTGACCACCCATTACCTGGAAGAGGCGGAAGCGCTCTGTGGCCGCATTGCCATGCTCAAGGGCGGACGCATCGTGGCCCTTGACACCACACAGGCATTGTTGGCGCGCGTGGGCGGGGCCGACCTTGAAGATGCCTTCGTACGCATCATGCACAACGACGAATTTACGGGGGTGACGGCATGAGCTCTTCTCCCTTGATCAAGGCGCGCACCGACATGGGTTCGGGCTTCCCTACGCTGCTGCGCAAAGAACTTTCGCGCTTCTGGAAGGTGTCCTTCCAGACCATTGCCGCGCCCGTGCTGACAGCGCTGCTGTATTTGCTGATTTTTGCCCACGTCCTCGAAGGCCGGGTGCAGGTTTACAACACGGTGCCATACACGTCGTTCCTGATCCCGGGGTTGATGATGATGAGCATGCTGCAAAACTCATTTGCCAATCCGTCTTCGTCGCTGATTCAAAGCCGCATTACAGGCAACTTGGTGTTTATTTTGCTGCCGCCGTTATCGCACCGCGAAATCTTCAGCGCTTATATCCTGGCTGCCATTGTGCGCGGCCTGTGCGTCGGCGCCTGTGTCTGGCTGGTGGCGTTGTTCTTCGTTGTCCTGCCGGTAACCAACCTGCTTTGGGTGCTGGTGTTTGCTGTGCTGTCTTGCGGCATCATGAGCATCCTGGGCCTGATCGCCGGGCTATGGTCCGAGAAATTCGATCAATTGGCAGCCTTCCAGAACTTTTTGATCATGCCTGCCACGTTTCTGTCGGGTGTCTTCTATTCCATACACAGCCTGCCGCCATTTTGGCAGGCCGTTTCGCGCTGGAATCCCATTTTTTATACGATAGACGGCTTCCGCTACGGCTTTTTTGCCGTATCGGACGTATCCCCATGGCATAGCCTGGCGGTTGTCGCCTCTGTGTTTATCGTGCTTTGTCTATTTGCCCTGCGCCTGTTGGCCAGCGGCTATAAACTTCGGAATTAATTGCCATGTTGCCTACCCCAGAACAAGTACGCCAGTACATCGCCGACAACCTGCCCTGTGACCATATTGAAGTTCAAGGCGACGGCTCGCACTTCGAAGCCATCATCGTCAGTCCGTCTTTCGAAGGCAAGCGTCTTATCGCACGCCACCAATTGGTGTATTCGGCGCTGGGCGAACGCATGAAAGCCGAAATCCACGCTTTGTCCATGCGCACGCTCACCCCTGCCGAATACAAGGCGAACCCGAATGGATAAACTGCTAATCACCGGCGGCAACCGCCTCAAGGGTGAAGTCACCATATCGGGCGCGAAAAACGCCGCCCTGCCGATTTTGTGCGCCAGCATATTAACGGCCGACACCATCACCCTGGAAAACGTCCCCGGGCTTAACGACATCGGCACTACGCTGAAGTTGCTAGGGCAATTAGGCGTCAAATCCGAACGCGGCAACGACGGCGTCGTACAACTGAACGCCGCGCAAATAAGCAGCCTGGAAGCGCCCTACGAGCTGGTCAAGACCATGCGCGCATCCATCCTGGTGCTAGGGCCGTTACTAACGCGCTTTGGCGAAGCACGAGTCAGCCTGCCCGGCGGCTGCGCCATTGGCCAGCGCCCTGTCGATCAGCACATCAAGGGCCTGGAAGCCATGGGCGCCGACATCAAGATCGAACACGGTTTTGTCGTAGCCAAGGCCAAACGTCTGAAAGGCGCCTCCATACGCACCGACATGGTCACGGTTACCGGAACGGAAAACCTGATGATGGCGGCCGTCCTGGCCGAAGGGCGCACCATTCTTGAGAACGCAGCGCGCGAGCCTGAAATTATCGATCTGGCCGAGCTGCTTAATAAAATGGGCGCCCGCATCCAGGGCCACGGCGGCGATCGCGTCATTATCGACGGCGTTGATCAACTGCATGGCGCCACACACAAAGTTGTGGCCGACCGAATTGAAGCCGGCACATTTTTGTGCGCCGTAGGAGCCACTGGTGGCGAAATCACGCTGCGCCACGCCGCTCCGCAAACCATGGGCGCCATCATCGACAAGTTGCGCGAAGCCGGCCTGACCATCGAATGCGGCGACGACTGGATTCATTGCTCGATGAGCAAACGGCCCCGCGCCATTGGTTTCCGCACACGCGAATACCCTGGTTTTCCTACCGATATGCAGGCCCAGTTGATGGCGCTTAACACCATCGCCGACGGCACCGCGGTCATCGTCGAGAACATCTTCGAAAATCGCTATATGCACGTCCAGGAACTAGGCCGCATGGGCGCCCTGATCGATATCGATGGCCATACCGCTGTTGTCACAGGCGTACCTCAGCTGTCGGGCGCTACCGTCATGGCTACCGACCTGCGCGCATCAGCCAGCCTGGTCATTGCCGGCCTGGCCGCCTATGGCGACACCGTTGTCGAGCGCATTTACCATCTGGATCGCGGTTACGAGCGCATGGAAGAGAAGCTACGTTCGGTAGGCGCCAACATTCAACGCATCACCCGGGAAACCGCATGAGCCCAGCCAGCCTTGGAAGACCTCTTACGCTAGCCTTATCGAAAGGGCGTATCTTTGACGAAACCATGCCCTTGCTGGAAGCGGCTGGCGTCCAGGTAGCCGAGAACCCCGAAACATCGCGCAAATTGATACTGCCAACCAGCAGCCCCGATTTGCAATTGATTATTGTCCGGGCCTCCGACGTTCCTACCTATGTCCAGTACGGCGCTGCCGATTTCGGCATTGCCGGCAAAGATGTCTTGTACGAGCATGCCGCCGAGCACCCTGGCGGCTTGTACCAGCCTGTTGACCTGAACATCGCCCATTGCCGGCTGTGTGTGGCGGTACGCCAGGGTTTCGATTACGAAGCGGCCGTGCACCAGGGTGCGCGCCTGCGCGTAGCCACAAAGTACGTTCAGGCGGCGCGCGAACACTTTGCACGCAAAGGCGTCTATGTCGACCTGATCAAGCTTTATGGGTCTATGGAACTCGCCCCGCTGGTAGGCCTGGCCGATGCCATCGTCGACCTGGTTTCCACCGGCAATACGCTCAAGGCGAACAATCTGGTGGCGGTGGAAGATGTCGCCGAAATTTCGTCGCGCCTGATCGTCAACCAGGCCTCGCTCAAGACGCGTAGCGCCAAGCTGCAGCCCTTCATCGACGCTTTTGCCCGCGCCTCGATAAGCAGTACCTAGATTACGGTATACACTCTTTGTCATATCCCGTATTTGTCTGTGCCAAGCCATGCCGATTACACGTTTAAGTACCGAGTCCGAATCCTTTGCGCGCACCTTGCGCTCGCTGCTTGCCTTTGATGCCTCGCAGGACGAGTCCATTGAACGCGCCACAGCCGAAATCCTGAAGAACGTGCAAGAACACGGCGACCAGGCTGTGCTGGACTATACCCGGCAGTTTGACCGCGTATCGCCGCCCTCGTTTGCCGCGTTGGAAATCGACCGTGCCGAATGGCTGGCCGCGCTAAACGCCTTGCCTGCAGACCAGCGCCAGGCGCTGGAAACTGCTGCCGAACGCGTGCGTGTTTATCACGACCGGCAACGCGCCCAGACCTGGACCTACACCGAGGCCGATGGCACGGTACTGGGCCAGAAAATCACACCGCTGGATCGCGTGGGGCTATATGTGCCAGGCGGCAAAGCCGCCTATCCGTCCTCGGTGCTAATGAACGCCATTCCCGCCAAAGTCGCCGGCGTATCTGAAATCATCATGGTGACCCCTACGCCCGATGGCGTACGCAACCCCATGGTGCTGGCCGCCGCCGCAATAGGCGGCGTAGACCGGATGTGGGGCATAGGCGGGGCGCAAGCCGTGGGCGCATTGGCCTACGGAACGCAAACCATCACGGCCGTCGATAAAATCGTAGGGCCCGGCAACGCCTATGTTGCTGCCGCCAAGCGCCGCGTGTTCGGCACCGTTGGCATCGACATGATCGCCGGCCCCAGCGAAATCCTGATCATCTGCGATGGCACGACGCCTGCAGACTGGATCGCCATGGACTTGTTTTCGCAAGCCGAACACGACGAACTCGCGCAAGCCATTTTGCTGTGCCCCAGCCTTGGCTACCTGGATGACGTGCAGGCCGCCATCGAGCGCCTGCTACCCACCATGCCACGCCACGATATCATCCGCAAAAGTCTGGCTCATCGCGGGGCCCTGATCCTGGTGAAAGACCTGGATGAAGCCTGTGCCATCGCCAATGACATCGCGCCCGAACACCTGGAAATCTCCACCGAAAATCCACAGCAATGGGCCGACAAGATCCGTCACGCCGGGGCGATTTTCCTGGGACGGTACAGTTCGGAAGCGCTCGGCGACTACTGCGCCGGGCCTAACCACGTATTACCCACTTCGCGCACGGCCCGGTTTTCTTCACCATTGGGCGTGTATGATTTCCAGAAGCGCTCCAGCCTTATCCACGTATCCCAGGCGGGCGCTCAAACTCTGGGGCGCGTAGCTGCAACGCTGGCCTATGGCGAGGGCTTGCAAGCCCATGCCGCCAGCGCCGAATACCGCCTCACCAACTAATATGACGTCCTGAACATGCGTACTGCCGACATTACCCGTAATACCAACGAAACGCGCGTGCGCGTTTCCATCAATCTGGATGGCACTGGCCGCCAAACCATCAATACCGGCGTGCCGTTCCTGGACCACATGCTGGACCAAATCGCCCGCCATGGCCTTATCGACCTGGACATCCAGTGCGATGGCGATACCCATATCGATGACCACCACACTGTGGAAGACGTCGGCATTACCCTGGGCCAGGCCTTTGCCGCCGCAGTAGGCGATAAAGCCGGCCTGCGCCGCTACGGCCACTCCTACGTGCCGCTTGATGAAGCCTTGTCGCGCGTCGTCATCGACTTTTCCGGGCGCCCCGGCTTGTACTACCACATCCCCTTCACGCGCTCGCATATCGGCCGCTTCGATGTCGACCTGGCCCGTGAATTTTTCCAGGGCTTTGTGAACCATGCTCTGGTAACCATGCATATCGACAACCTGCGCGGCGAAAACTCTCACCACCAGTGTGAAACCGTATTCAAGGCCTTCGGTCGCGCATTGCGCATGGCCACCGAACACGACCCCCGCAATGAAGGCGTCGTGCCGTCAACCAAGGGTGTCCTTTAAACCGCTAATCGGCTGCTTCCGTGAATACTATCGCCATTGTTGACTACGGTATGGGCAACTTCCACTCGGTCGCGCGCGCGCTGCAAGCCGCCGCACCCGATGCCGACATAAAAATTTGCAATAAGCCCGAAGACATCGACCGGGCCTCGCGCGTGGTTTTCCCAGGCCAGGGCGCCATGCGCGACTGCATGCGCACACTGAACGAATCGGGCCTGCGCGAAGCGGTTGTCAGGGCTGCGCATAACAAGCCGCTGCTGGGTGTGTGCGTCGGCGAGCAAATGCTGTTTAGCCAAAGCGAAGAAGGCAATGTGCCATGCCTGGATATCTTTCCGGGCAAGGTTAAACGCTTTGCCGGCCCGCAATATGCCAGCCACGGCCAATCGGGCCAGGAACAGGAATTGCTTAAGGTTCCGCACATGGGCTGGAATCGCGTCGAGCAGGTGCAGGCACACGCCTTGTGGGCGGGCATTCCCGACCATAGCCATTTTTATTTTGTGCATAGTTACTACGTGGAGCCTGAAGATCCGGCTCTCACTGTAGGGGTAAGCCACTACGGTGTGGGCTTTACCTGCGCCATCGCAGCGGCTAACATTTTTGCCATACAGTTCCATCCCGAGAAAAGCGCCAGCCACGGCCTGCGCCTATATCGGAATTTTGTTGACTGGAATCCCTAACAGAACGCCAAGCAAGACGGCGAAATATCAGGTAACGTCAACAATATACCTTTTATCTATTCCCACTCATTGTTTTTATCGGCTATCGATCATGCTACTCATCCCCGCCATCGACCTACAAGACGGGCGCTGTGTGCGCCTACGCCAAGGTGACCTGGACGACGCAACTATCTTCTCGGAAGACCCTGCAGCCATCGCAACGCAGTGGCTAGACCAGGGGGCCAGGCGTTTGCATCTGGTTGACTTGAACGGCGCCGTAGCAGGCAAGCCCAAGAACCAGGGCGCTATCAAATCGATCATCGCTGCCGTAGGCGGCGATGTACCCGTTCAAATCGGCGGGGGCATCCGCGACCTGGACACCATCGAACGCTACCTGGATGCCGGCATTACCTATGTCATTATCGGCACGGCAGCGGTTAAAGACCCCGGCTTCCTGCACGACGCCTGCAGCGCATTCCCTGGCAGCATTATCGTTGGCCTTGATGCCCGCGACGGAAAAGTCGCCACCGATGGCTGGAGCAAGCTGACGCGCCACGACGTCCTTGACCTGGCCCGCAAATTCGAAGACTACGGCTGTGAAGCCATTATCTACACCGACATCGGCCGCGACGGCATGCTGTCCGGTGTAAATATTGAAGCCACCGTCAAGCTGGCCCAGCATGTGCGCATTCCTATCATTGCCTCCGGCGGCGTCACCGACCTGCGCGATATCGAAGCGCTATGCGCTGTCGAAGAGGAAGGCATTGAAGGCGCCATTCTTGGCCGCAGCCTTTACGAAGGCACGCTGGATTTCGCCGCCGCCCAGGAAATGGCCGACGAACTGGGAACCGCATGAACCAAGCACCTGCCGCCCTGAACGACACGGCGCTTACGCGCCGCATCATTCCCTGCCTTGACGTTACAGCGGGCCGGGTGGTCAAGGGCGTAAATTTTGTCGACCTGGTCGATGCCGGCGACCCCATCGAAATCGCCCAACGCTATAACGAGCAAGGCGCCGACGAACTCACCTTTCTCGACATCACCGCCACCAGCGATGCGCGCGACCTTATCCTGCCCATCATCGAATCCGTTGCCAGCCAGGTGTTCATTCCCCTGACTGTCGGCGGAGGCGTGCGGCAAGTGGCCGATATCCAGCGCCTGCTTAACGCAGGCGCCGACAAGGTATCCATCAACAGCGCCGCCGTGGCCAACCCCGAACTGGTGCGCGACGCCGCCGACTACCATGGCTCGCAATGCATTGTGGTCGCCATTGATGCGCGCCGCGTATCGGCAGCAGGCGAACCGCCAAAATGGGAACTGTTCACGCATGGCGGGCGGAAAGCCACAGGTATCGATGTCGTGGAATGGGCCAAGAAAATGGCTGAATACGGCGCCGGGGAACTCTTGCTGACCAGTATGGACCGCGACGGCACCAAGTCGGGCTTCGACCTTGAACTAACGCGCGCCGTATCCGATGCCGTCTCGGTGCCCGTCATCGCTTCGGGCGGGGTCGGCACGTTGCAACACTTGGCAGATGGCGTCACAACGGGTCGCGCCAGCGCGGTGCTTGCCGCCAGCATTTTCCATTACGGCGAATACACTGTGCAGCAAGCCAAAGAATTCATGGCCGCACAAGGCATTAAAGTACGCTTATCCGCATGACTCCAGATTCCACTTGGCTTGCCGCCGTCACGTTTGATGAAAACGGCCTCATTCCCGCCATCGCGCAAGACGCTGACACCGGCACCATACTTATGGTTGCCTGGATGAATGCCGAATCGCTGGCCGAAACCGTGGCCACCGGGCGGGCCGTATATTGGTCGCGCTCGCGCCAACGGCTGTGGCGCAAGGGCGAAGAGTCCGGCCATGTGCAACAACTGCGCGAGCTGCGCCTGGACTGTGACGGCGATGTGCTGTTGCTCAAGGTCAAGCAAGAAGGCGGCATCGCCTGCCATACAGGGCGCGAAAGCTGTTTTTTCCGGCGCCTGGACGGCGATTCCGCGCAAGCCACCTGGACAATTACCGAACCCGTCCTGAAAGACCCTGAACTTATCTACAAATGACTCAGCCAGACATCGCTACTATCTTGACCCGACTGGCCGACACCCTGGAATCCCGCCTGCCTGAAAACGGCGGCGACCCATCCAGCTCTTATTCGGCCAAGTTGCTATCCCGAGGCCCCGACGCCTTTCTGAAAAAAATCGGCGAAGAAGCAACCGAGCTGGTCATGGCCGCCAAAGACAACACGCCCGACCGCATCGTTAGCGAAACCGCCGACCTCTGGTTCCATTGCCTGGTCACGCTGGCCCACTATGGCCTGCGCCCGGAACAAGTGCTGGCCGAGCTGGCGCGACGCGAAGGCACTTCGGGGCTGGTCGAGAAAGCCGGCAGGCCCGAACACTAATCAACACCCACGAGAACTGTAATGAGTGAGCATTGTCTATTCTGTAAAATCGCAAACGGTACGATTCCGTCAAAGAAAGCTTACGAAGACGAAGATTTCTTTGCTTTTCACGACATAAACCCCGCGGCTCCCGTACACTTGCTACTTATACCAAAACGCCATATTGTTTCTTTACAGGACATCAAACCTGATGACGCAGCATGGCTGGGTAGAATGATGGCCCTGGTGCCCAAGCTGGCTGACGATAACGGCTGCAGGCCAGGGCCAGACGGCGGCTTCAGGTTAGTTGCCAATACAGGAATAGATGGCGGACAAGAAATTGCCCACCTGCATTTTCACATCATCGGGGGCCCACGCCCCTGGGATAAACGCGCGGCTCCAGCCGCCTAATCGGAGAACATAATTATGGGTAGTTTCAGCATTTGGCACTGGCTTATTGTTCTGGTGATCGTGGCCCTTATTTTTGGCACCAAGAAAATCCGCAACATGGGTGAAGACCTTGGCGGCGCCGTTAAAGGCTTCAAGAAAGGCATGAACGATGGCAAAGACGAAAAAAACCCCGAAGCCGTTACGCAGCAACGTGCGCACAACGACGAAACCATCGATGTTCAAGCCAAAGAAAAAACTGACGTATAACCATGTTTGACGTCAGCTTTAGCGAACTGCTGCTTATCGGCGTCATTGCGCTGATCGTCATTGGGCCCGAGCGGCTGCCCAAGGTTGCCCGTACGCTTGGCCATTTGGTCGGGCGCGCGCAGCGCTATGTCAGCGATGTCAAAACCGATATCCAGCGCGAGATCGAACTCGACGGCCTGACCGACCTCAAAGGCCAAATGGAAGAGGCTGCCAAGTCGGTTAAATCGTCCATGCAAGACGCCAGCGCAAGCTTGCGCAAGCCCCTCGACGACGCTCAGCAGGCACTGAAAGAAGCCTCCGCTTCGGTGGAAACACTCGTCAAAGACGCCAGGGCTGAAACCAGCGCCACCACCGACGCGCCAGACGCGGCCGCAGCTGTCGAATTCACCCCCGAGCCGTTGGCAGAGCCGCCGGCCGACCCCGAACCTGCTGCACCGACAAAAAAACCTGACACAGAGACACCCACGTGACGCAAGACGCCGCTCCACAAGACACTTTCATCTCGCACCTGGTCGAACTCCGCACACGATTGCTGCGCGCAGTACTGGCCGTGCTGGGGGTCTTCGTGGTGTTGTTCATTTACCCTGGCCCGTCCACCATTTACGACTTGCTCGCGCAACCCATGCTGGCCTCGCTGCCGGAAGGCACGCGCATGATCGCCACCGGCGTCATTACGCCCTTCATGGTGCCTATCAAGGTGACCATGCTGGCGGCGTTCGTACTGGCCTTGCCTGTCGTGCTGTATCAAGCCTGGGCCTTCGTAGCACCGGGGCTGTACAAGCACGAACAACGCCTAGCCCTGCCCCTTATTGCTTCCAGCACCCTGCTATTTTTATTGGGCATGGCTTTTTGCTACTTCGTGGTGTTTCGCACCGTCTTTCACTTTATTGCCAACTTCGCGCCACAGTCGATAACGCCCGCCCCTGATATCGAAGCGTATCTCAGCTTTGTCATGACCATGTTCGTGGCGTTCGGCGTTACCTTTGAAGTGCCCATCGCCGTCATCCTGCTGGTCAAAAGCGGCATGATCACGGTCGAGAAACTCAGGGCATCGCGCGGCTACGTCATCGTAGGCGCTTTTGTCATTGCCGCAGTCGTCACACCACCCGACGTCCTTAGCCAGTTCATGCTGGCTGTACCGCTGTGCTTGTTGTTCGAAGTAGGGGTGCTAGTGGCCAGCGCACTCAAGAAGCGCGAAGCCCAGCCCGATGATGACGCCGATAGCAGCGACGACATAGCCACCCGCCACGACTGAAGCAGGCATCAAGGCTTGCGAATTCGAGGGCGGCTGCCTATCTTGACCGCAATATCCTGCTTCTTCCCATCGCGCATGATCTGCAGTGACACCTCCTTGCCCGGGGGCAAGGGTGCAATCTGGTTAAGAAAGCCAATTGCATCCTCAACCTGCTGATCATTAAGCTGTAGAACAATGTCGCCCACCCGGATGCCAGCGCGCCACGCCGGGCCATTTTTGAACACACTAGCGATAATCACGCCATCTTCGCGCTTCAGGCCAAAAGCCCTGGCCAGCTCGGGCGTAATATCCTGGGGCTCTATGCCCAGCCAGCCACGCGTCACGGTCCCCGTCTGGATGATCTGATCCATGATGGTGTGCGCCGCCTGGGCGGGGATGGCAAAACCTATCCCCAGCGAGCCGCCGGTTTCTGAATAAATGGCCGTATTGATTCCGACCAGGCGGCCGGTGGTATCGATAAGCGCACCACCCGAATTACCAGGGTTAATCGCTGCATCGGTCTGGATAAAATTTTCGTAAATATTGATGCCCAGACGGTTTCGGCCCAAGGCCGACACGATACCCATGGTCGTCGTCTGGCCAACACCGAATGGATTCCCGATGGCAAGCACGACATCGCCTATACGAACCTGATGCTCGCCGTTGAAAGTCATGACGGCCAAGTTGGGCAGGTCGATTTTAAGCACGGCCAAATCACTTTCCGGGTCAGCGCCAACCAGTTTGGCACGCGTCTGACGACCATCGCTCAAGGCCACTTCAATGGCATCGGCCGCCTCGATCACGTGGTAGTTGGTCAAGATATAGCCATCACCGCGCACAATCACGCCAGAGCCCAGGTTGGTGGATTGCTTACGCCTGCTAAAGCCCGGAATATCCCGGAACAAGCGGTTCAGCTCTGGATCATTAGGGAGCGGCACAATGGGCACATTGATATGCTTGCTGGTATAAACGTTTACGACTGCGGGCGCGGCCAGCGCCACGGCCTTGGCATACGACACTTCGCCCTGGCGGACATCCGGCGATGCGACTGATGACGAGGCCGCAGGCGCCGTCGACGCGTCAGGCGGCGACGAATGCAGCCAATCGGGGCGCAAAGTAGCCACAATGAATAAAATACCCAGGCATACCGTTACGGCTTGGGTAAATAGCAACCACAATCGACGCATAAGGCAAACAGGAAAAAGACGATCAATGAATCAGGTTTCTACACAACAACTGGCCCGCTGGCTTGAAGCCACATTACAAGTTCAACGCTTCAAGGACTACTGCCCTAATGGACTGCAAGTCGAAGGCAAAGCATCTATCAGACACATTATCACCGGAGTTACCGCAACACAGGCGTTACTCGAAGCCGCTATTGCGCGAAACGCCGATGCCGTGCTCGTGCACCATGGCTGGTTCTGGAAGAATGAAGACCCCTGTGTTCGCGGCCCCAAACGCGCCAGGCTGGCACTGGCGCTGCGCCACGACCTTAACGTATTCGCCTACCACCTGCCCCTGGACGCCCACCCGGTACTGGGCAACAACGCGCAATTAGGGCGTGTGCTGGGTTTCGAACCCGATCTGGACGAACACGGCAATCCCGTGGTTTGCGGGCCCGATGGGCTGGTATGGCTAGGCCGCTGCAATCCGCCAATAACCCTCGAAGCGCTTGGAAACAATATTTGCAATGCTTTACAGCGCCAGCCGCTAGTTGTTGGAAATGCGCAACAAGAAATCAGTCGCATCGCCTGGTGCACGGGGGGTGCGCAAAGCATGATGGAAGCCGCCGTCGCCGCAGGCGCCGATGCCTACTTGACCGGAGAAGCGTCGGAACCCACTTATCACCTGGCGCAAGAAACCGGCGTCGGCTTCATTGGCGCAGGCCATCATGCGACAGAGCGTTACGGCATACAGGCGTTGGGCGCAGCCGTCGCCAAAGAGTTTGGCATCCGGGTGGACTTTATCGATATTGACAACCCGATCTAGCCAAACAAAAGGCTGCAACCCAACAACATTCCCGTTATTTTTTTAACGAATCCCTGATTTCACGCAACAAAACCACTTCTTCCGCGGGGGCTTCAGGGGCGGCTTCTTTTTGTGCTGCAAGGCGATTACGCGCAGAGTTGACGGCCTTCACCAGGCAAAACACCACGAAGGCCAGCAAGATGAAGTTGATCATAATAGTCAGGAAGTTACCCCACGACAGTACCACCGCGCCGGCCTTGGTGAGCGCGTCGTAAGTCGCGGGCCCGGCGTAGTTTTCCGGTGCGCGCAATATCAAGAACTGGTTGGTGAAATCGACTTGCCCTCCCATGATGAAAGCCACCAGCGGCATGATGATGTCTTTGACCAATGAGTCGATGATTTTCCCAAATGCGGCGCCGATAATTACCCCGACGGCCAGGTCAATCATGTTGCCTTTTACAGCGAACTCTTGGAACTCTTGTAGGAAACCCCGTGCTTTGCTCATTTCTTTTTCCTTTATCAATTTCACCCGATTCCAGGCTAACGCTATAATACGCGGCTAATAGGACAGTACACAGCTAAAAACAGTGAATGGTATGCCCGGGAAGGGCATGAATAAGGATACTAGAATGAGTCAGATTACGACACAGCTCGATGATTCCGGTGCGGTTGATCCCAACCTCCCACCTGATCCTTCGCGCCGTTTCTGGGTAGCTACCACCTGTGCCGTCGGTGGTGTGGCGGGCGTCGCAACGGTAGTTCCCTTCGTCAGTTCGTTTGCGCCGTCAGAAAAAGCGCGCGCGGCAGGGGCCCCCGTTGAAGTCCAGGTTTCCGATATTGCACCGGGCGAAATGCGCACTGTCGAATGGCGCGGCAAGCCGGTCTGGATCATGCATCGCACCGAAGCCCAACTTAAGGGCCTGGTCAGCAAAAAGCATGATGCCGAACTGGCCGACCCCAATTCCGACCGCCCCGGCTATACCCCCGACTATGCCAAGAACGAATACCGTTCGCGCAAGCCCGAGCTCTTCGTTGCCGTGGGCATATGTACTCACCTCGGCTGCTCGCCATCGCCGGTATTTGCCACCGGCCCACAACCCGGTTTGCCGTCCGACTGGGCGGGCGGGTTCTTTTGTCCGTGTCACGGTTCTTCCTTCGATTTGTCTGGTCGCGTCTACAGCAACAAACCCGCGCCCGACAACCTCGAAGTACCGCCCTACACTTTTTCAGCCGACGGTACTCGCATCACCATTGGTGTTGACGAAAACAACAAGGCTTAATGCCTTATTAAATGGGGTGTTCCAAACGCCCCACCGACACTGAACCCGTTACACGCCTCGTAAGATAGAAAAAAGGAGCCGTTTTCATGGCTGGCGAAAAAACCGTCGAAACGACAGGACTCTTAGGCTGGATAGATAGGCGCTTCCCGCTTACCAGCCTGTTCAAAGAGCACATGTCCGAATACTATGCACCAAAAAACTTCAATTTTTGGTACTTCTTTGGCTCGCTGGCGCTGTTAGTGCTAGTCCTGCAGATCGTGACCGGTATTTTCCTGGTCATGAACTACAAACCCGATGCCAAGCTTGCGTTTGAATCGGTCGAATACATCATGCGCGAAGTGCCATGGGGCTGGTTGATCCGCTACATGCACTCCACCGGCGCCTCCATGTTCTTCGTGGTCGTGTACTTGCACATGTTGCGTGGCCTGTTCTATGGCTCGTACCGCAAGCCGCGCGAACTGGTCTGGATCTTCGGCGTTGCGATTTTCCTCTGTCTGATGGGCGAAGCCTTCTTCGGCTACCTCCTGCCATGGGGCCAAATGTCGTATTGGGGCGCACAGGTTATCGTGAACTTGTTCTCGGCCATTCCTTTCATCGGCCCTGAACTGTCGATCTGGATACGCGGCGACTACGTCGTTTCCGATGCCACGCTTAACCGCTTCTTCGCTTTCCACGTGATTGCCATTCCCCTGGTCCTTATCGGCCTGGTGGTTGCACACATCATTGCATTGCACGAAGTGGGTTCCAACAACCCTGACGGCGTCGAAATCAAGCAAGGTCCCAAAGACAAGAACGGGCACCCTGTAGATGGCATTCCTTTCCATCCTTATTACTCGGTGCACGACCTCATGGGCGTGGCTGGCTTCCTTATCGTGTTTGCCGCCATTGTCTTCTTCGGTCCGGAAATGGGCGGGTACTTCCTTGAGTACAACAACTTCATTCCCGCCGACTCCCTGAAGACGCCTCCGCATATTGCGCCGGTCTGGTACTTCACGCCGTTCTACTCCATGCTGCGTGCCACCACCGCCGACTTTACCTGGATCCTCGCAGGCTCCGCCGTCCTGGGCGCCATTGCTATCCTGGTGAAAAGCAACCTCAAGGGCATCTGGCGCATCGCCGTGCCAGTTATCCTGATTCTGGTTGCTGTGCTGCTGCGCGTTATCGACGCCAAGTTCTGGGGCGTAGTCGCCATGGGCGGCGCGGTAGTCATCCTGTTTTTCCTGCCATGGCTAGATCATTCGCCGGTCAAGTCGATCCGCTACCGTCCTACCTGGCACAAGTACCTGTATGCTATCTTCATCATCAACTTCCTGGTGTTGGGCTATTTGGGCACGCAAGCGCCTAATGCAACCTTCAACTTAATGAGTCAAATCGGAACCGTGATCTATCTGGGCTTCTTCTTCCTGATGCCCGTCTGGAGCCGGATAGGTACCTTCAAACCGGTACCTGACCGCATCACCTTCCATCCTCATTAAGGCCACCAACACGTTACGGAATGATCATGATTAAAAAGCTGATAGGTACCATTGCTTTGTCACTGACCTGCGCGGTTTCATTCGCTGCAAGCGGTGGCTACAAGCTGGATCACGCACCCGACCGCATCAACGACATGTCCTCGCTGCAAAACGGCGCCAAGTTGTTCGTCAACTA
Organism: Pollutimonas bauzanensis; assembly: GCF_040393045.1. Taxonomy (GTDB): domain Bacteria; phylum Pseudomonadota; class Gammaproteobacteria; order Burkholderiales; family Burkholderiaceae_B; genus Pollutimonas; species Pollutimonas bauzanensis_A. The sequence continues at coordinate 20,696 of NZ_JBEBUX010000047.1, forward strand.
TTGCCTGGGCTGCCATAGCGCCAATTCCATGCGCTATAACAAGCTCACGGACATTGGCCTGACTGAAGAGCAAATCAAGAAAAACCTGCTTTTCACGTCAGACAAAATCGGCGACCTGATGCACATCGCCATGACGCCTGCAGATGCCAAGAAATGGTTTGGCGCCGCCCCTCCGGACTTGTCCGTGATTGCGCGTGCCAAATCGACCACCATGGGTCCATCTGGCGTTGACTACGTTTATACTTTCCTGCGTACGTTCTACCGCGACACCTCCAAGGTTTCCGGCTGGAACAACCTGGTATTCCCAAGCGTCGGCATGCCCAACGTACTTTGGCAACTCCAGGGCCCGAGTACACTAGACCATGTTATTGTCCACGAAGCTGAGAATGCCGATGGCACCAAAAACTGGGAGCGCACTACGGCCAAATACGATGCTGAAGGATTTTCGGTCATCACTAAGGAAGAGCTGAAAGACTACAACGGTTCCCCCGTCGACAAAGCCATCCTGGCACCTGCTGACAAAAACAGCGCCGCGGTTTTCGACAATAATGTCGCCGACCTTAGTAATTTCCTGGGCTGGATGGCCGAACCCATGCAGCTTCAGCGCAAACAGCTGGGTGTGTGGGTCTTGCTGTTCCTTTCGCTGTTCCTGATTATTGCCTGGCGCCTGAATGCAGCCTTCTGGAAAAACGTCAAATAAGCAGTCTGTGCCGGTAGCGCCTTCCAGGCATCGCGTTTAAGCTACCGGTCAAGAAATAGGCGTAGGTTGATACGCCTATTTCCCTTTTCGGAGCCGCACTTCGGTGCGCTCTTGTTTTCATTTCTACGATTGGAATTCGCGACATGATGGTGCTCTATTCTGGAACGACTTGCCCGTTCTCCCAACGCTGCCGCTTTGTGTTGTTCGAAAAGGGCATGGATTTTGAAATCCGTGACATCGACTTGTACAACAAGCCTGAAGACATTGCCGTCATGAACCCCTACGGCCAGGTTCCCATTCTGGTCGAGCGTGATCTGGTTCTGTACGAGTCCAATATCATCAACGAATACATCGACGAACGCTTTCCGCACCCGCAGCTCATGCCTGCGGATCCCGTCATGCGCGCTCGTACTCGTCTGTTCTTGTACAACTTCGAAAAAGAACTGTTCGTGCACGTGTCGGTGCTTGAAAACCGCAGCTCCAACGATACCAAGGCGCAAGACTTCGCGCGCCAGAATATCCGCGACCGGCTTGCCCAATTGGCACCGATGCTGTTAAAAAACAAGTACATGCTGGGCGAAGAGTTCTCGATGCTGGATGTCGCCGTTGCGCCACTGCTATGGCGCCTGGATCATTACGGCATTGAATTGCCCAAGAATGCGGCCCCTATCCAGAAATACGCCGAGCGCATTTTCTCGCGCCCTGCCTACATCGAAGCGCTGACCCCTTCCGAAAAGGTCATGCGTCGCTAAAGCTATGCAAGAATCATCGACCAAGCCCTACCTGATTCGCGCCCTGCACGAGTGGTGTACCGATAACGGCTACACCCCTCATATTGTTGTTACGGTTGACGCGAACACCATTGTTCCGCTTGCCCATATCCACGATGGCCAGATCACGCTGAATATCGGCACCCTGGCCACCAACCGGCTAACGCTGGGCAACGACTACATCGAGTTCCAGACTCGATTTGGCGGCGTCACCGAGCAAATATTCGTGCCTGTAGGGGCCGTATCGGCCATTTACGCACGCGAAACCGGTGCGGGCATGGGCTTTGATGTTATTGAGTCCCAACCTTATCCAGGCGCCGATTCAACAGCTAGCGGCCCCCAGGCCGTTGTCGATGGCACAGTACCAGCAGCCACAAGCGACAAGGGGACGCCGCCCGACGACGCGCCCCCCAAGCCGCCACGGCTTAAAATCGTCAAGTAGTCCACACGCGCCTTGGTTAAGGCGCGTGTGCTTCTACCTGAACCGCGCCGCCAGCTTTTCGGTCTCCCGCGCCAGCACAGCAGCATCCATACCGACAGCGGTAAACAGGCTGCCCAACTCGATATAACGCCGCGCAAGGGCCTCGTCGAAGGTCAGGATGCCTGGCGCCTTGCCGCAGGCCCGTATGCGCCGTATGGCGTCCTCTATGACGTTTTGCACGTTAGGGTGCTTCATGTCGCCCAAATGGCCCAGGCTGGCCGACAAGTCCGCCGGCCCAATAAATATGCCATCCACGCCGTCTACGGCGGCGATCGCCTCCAGATTGTCCAGGCCTTCCTGAGTTTCAATCTGCACCAGCAAGCAAAGTTCATCCTCACAGCTTTGCGCGTAAGTGGCCAAGCGCCCGAACCCGCTTGCCCGCATCGTCCCCCCAACACCACGCATGCCATTTGGCGGATAGCGCATGCCGGCCACGGCCTGAGCAGCCTCTTCCGCATTCTGTACATAGGGGATCAACAACGTTTGCGCGCCGATATCCAAGTAACGCTTCTGTTGAATCGGATCATTCCAGCTTGGGCGCACAATTGGCGAAACCGGATATGCCGCCGTCGCCTGCAACTGGCCCAATATTGAACTTACATCGTTGGGCGAATGCTCGGTATCGAGCACGAGCCAATCAAACCCGGATCCGGCAACGATTTCAGCGCTGTAAGGACTGGCCAAAGATACCCACAGACCAAGCTGATGCTGGCCGGCCAGAATGGCTCGCTTGAAACGATTAATCGGGAGTTGCATGCTTAACCTTATGAAAACAAAACAATAATAAATTCCGAGACAAGTAAAATCTTGAATCTCGCCGGCTAGAGATTAATCGTATCATCGTTGCTAGGGCTATCGGTCTGCGCAGCGATTTAGTAGTGGCGAGACGCAACAAAGTCGTAAAAATGTTGGGCGGCCTCAGAATGCGCGTGATGCTTGTTTCGATACAGCCCGACTCGCAACATGACTTGCGGCGATTTCAGGGGAACAGCCACTACGTCATGGATGCGTAAATACTTGAAGGCATACTCCGCCACAACCGTGACGCCCCCTCCTGATTCCACGATAGAAAGAATGCTATGCAGGTGCGATAGCTCTATCACCTCGCTTTGCGACAGGTCAATTCCCGAGTCAGCCTGCATTTGGGCTAGCGAGTCACGGCTATGGAAAACGAAAGTTTGACCCTTTAGCTGCTCCCAAGTGACAAGCTCCAGTTTTGCAAAGGCATGGTCATGCGGCACCACTAGCGCTATCGGGCTGCTGAACAGAAACTTCTGCGAGATCGATGGGGGTACACGACGACGTATAGGGCCTATCGCCAGATCGATCTCGCCTTCAGCGATTGCGCTGACAAGCGCATCCGGATGCATGTCTTTCAAATCGATTCGTACGTCTGGATGTTCCAACGAGAACTCATGAAGCATCGAGGGGAGCCGGGATGCGACGAGTGCGGCTGTCGACCCCAATCGAAATTGTCTGTTCTTACGCGACAGAACGTCCTCGGCAGTTTCGTTAAGCCTTTGAACCTCCATCAGCACCTGTTCTGCCTGTCTCAGATAGGTTTTCCCTTCGAGAGTCAGGTCCAGTTTGCGAGTCGTCCTCTCAAAAACTTTAAAACCCACCTGCTTTTCGAGTTCATGGATCAAATGGCTAAGCGCGCCCTGAGTCATTGAAAGCGCATCAGCAGCCTTTCCAAAACTTCCGAAGTTGTTGACGAATACGAATGCTCTGAGCTGGCGCAGGGTGACATTAAGCTTTACGACTTTCAAGTTTGCGCTCCGGCCACAGCGTCCTCAGGCACCACCCCCGATGCCTACTTGGACAGCGTTCATTTATATATTGATATTACTAATATATTAACGAAAAGAAAGAATAAAAGCATGGGATCACCGCTGATAGACTGGATTCACATAGCGCTGTTCTACAACATCCAGACAAAATCAAAGGAGATAGTTATGAAAAAATTATTGGGCCCCATGCTGCTGGCCTATGGCATGCTGGCTAGCGGACCGGCTAGCGCAGCGACAACTTCGTACCCCAACCAACCCATCAAGATCATCGTGCCTTACCAGGCCGGTGGCGGCACTGATCAAGTGCTCCGCATCCTGGTACCGAAGGTTTCCCAACTGCTTGGCAGTCCGATCGTCGTCATCAACCGGCCAGGGGCCAGTACCGTCATCGGCATGAAAGCAATGATAGAAGCGGCACCCGATGGTTACACCCTGGCGCTTTCTACCAATACAAGCTTCAGCCTGATCCCGTACACACAATCGCCCCAACCCTATGATCCCGATAAAAGCATGACCTACATCACGGCCCTGGGCGAAACGCCCATGATCATGACGACGCATCCGGGGTTCGCCAAGAATTTCGATGAGTTCATGGCTAAAGTGAAAGAGCAGCCCGGACATTATTCCTATGCCACCTACGGGGTCGGCGGCATTACGCACTTGGCGGCAGAAGTGCTTATGGGCGATATGGGAATCAAGATGAACCAAATCCCCTATAAAGGTTTCGAGGCGGTCAGTGCTGTGGCTGGTGGACAGGTGGATGCCATGATAGACGGTGTGAATTCACCCACCCCCATGATACAAGCCGGCAAAATCATTCCCTTGGTCACGTTGCAACATTCCCGAACCAAATTCCTTCCGGACACGCCAACCCTTAGTGAAAGAGGCTATCCCAATGCCAGCACCAGCACTATTTCATACATTCTGGCAGCCCCAAAAGCTACGCCACAACCCATCATCAACAAACTGTACAAGGCTTTTTCAGAAGCCCTGAACGATAAGGATCTCATCGAGAAGATCGAGGCCACGAAGTCTATGCCCATGCATTTGACTCCCCAGCAAACCGAAGACTACATACGCGCCGAAGCCACGAAATTTCGCGGCATCATTAAACAGCGCAACATCAAGTTCAACTGAGATGACTTCGACCTCATACATTGCCAAGCAAGAGACCTGGCCCGATATAGTCGATGAACATGCGAGGAACGTGCCCCACAGGGACGCCGTGGTCTTAAGAGACTTTCGGCTTACTTATGCACAGTTGGCGCTGGCGGTTGAAAGTACGGCCCATTTGCTTCAAAGAAATGGAATACGTCACGGCGACCGGGTAGCCTTACTCGCACCGCCCCGCCCCGAAGCCATCATCACCTTCCTGGCGTGCGCAAAAATCGGCGCCATTTGGCTGGGCTTGAATCCCAAGTACAAAGAGCCCGAAATAGACTATATCGTCGGCCATGCTGAACCTGCCCTTATCATATCGATGCAAGAATTCGACGGCGTCAATTATGTGGAAACGCTTGAACGTGTCGCCTCGGCTCGGCGCAGTAGAGATGGCACGTCTGATATACGCGTCGTATATTTTGACAGCCGACAGGCCAGCTGCGAAAACCTGTATGACGCTTTAGCAAAATCAGCGACTCATGCAGTGCCGGCCGAGGATGAGGCATCCACCCCCTCTGGGGACGAGGCTTGCATGCTCGTCTATACGTCCGGAACCACTGGCCAACCCAAAGGGGTACTGCTCTCGCAGACCGCAGGGATATTCCGGGCTACGGTACAAGCGCAGTACTTTAAAACAAGCGAACCGCCGCGCATTTTGAATTTCTCCCCTATCAATCATGTGGGGGGTATGCAATTTCGCTCGCTTGTTCAAATCAAGGCCGCCGGAACGATCTATTTCCAGGAACGATTCCGCCCAGCGGAGGCCTTGCAGTTAATCAGGCAATATCAAATCAATATGCTGATGCTGGGCCCGACCATGCTGCATATGCTGATGGAGGACGAAGCCTTCGGCGTCGACATTTTCAAACAGCTTGAGTGGTATATATCGGCAGGGGCAGCGTTGCCTGTTCCAGCCCTTAAAGCGCTCGCCAGCCATTGCCCTCAAGTCGCCACCGTGTATGGATCGACGGAATCCTGTTCGACCGTCAGCTATGCGAGTCTTCACGACTCCTTTGAATCCGTCGCCTACACGATTGGCTGGTCGATTCCGGACGGCGAAATGCGTATTGCCGGCAAGGAAGGAAATACGCTGCCTCCCCTCGAAGAAGGGGAGCTTCAGGTTCGCCGGGAGCACTGCATGGTGGGGTACCTGAATAATGAAACTGCAACTCAAGAGGCTTTTACCGCTGATGGCTGGTACAGAACGGGTGATCTGGCGGTCATGCTGGAGGATGGCAGTTTCAAGATTGCCGGCCGAATAAAGGAAATGTTCAAGTCGGGTGGGTACAACGTCTACCCGCGCGAGGTAGAACTCGTGCTCGAAGCACATCCATCCATAAGAATGGCAGCGGTCGTGCCTGTGGACGACAAGAAGTTTCAGCAAGTCGGACATGCGTTTGTGCTGGTAGACGCGAGCACCGGTTTGCAAGAGTCCGCGGTGATCGCATGGTGCAAGGAACGCCTGGCCAACTACAAAGTGCCCAAGCGGGTCGTCATACGTTCCGCCATGCCCATGCTCGCCATCGGCAAAGTCGATAAGGTTCGGCTCAAGGCCGAAGCCAGCCACTACGCCGCAGAACCCATACACACGTAAGGAATTAGAATGAATCAAGCAGTATCACTGGAACATGCCGTATCCGTAGAACGCATCGGCGCGACGGCAATCGTCAGGCTGGATCGTGGCAAGAACAAGAATGCGCTGTCGCAGGCCGTAATGACCGAGCTGACACGAGTTGCCGAGAGTTTTCATGAAGACCGCAGCATCAATAGCGTTATCCTGACCGGAACACGCACGGAGTTCTCGGCAGGCGTGGATCTCAAGGATCCCGCTCGATGGAATATTGACCCGGCGGACATTGAAGCTATACGTATAGCCTCCTCGCGGGGAGCGGCAATGTGCAGGGCATGGGAAAACATACCGCAATTGACCATTGCCGCCATTGAAGGCATTAATGTAGGCGGCGGCATCGCGTTGACCCTTTGTTGCGACTGGAGAGTTCAGTCCGAAACATCCATCATGATGCTGCCCGAAGCCCAAATAGGGCTCCCTTTGAGCTGGCAAACAGTACCGAGGCTCGTCAATATCGTTGGCGCATCCAAGGCAAAGCAACTGATTCTGCTGGGCGAAAAGCTAAGTAGCCACGAGGCCCTGGAATTGGGTTTAATTGATTTCGTCGTACCTGCAGGGACCGCTCTGGACAAAGCGCTGCAACTGGCGGAAAAGGTCAACAAGAATCCCCGGCTCGTCACGACCTTAACCAAGCACAGTGTGAATAACTATGCCAACGCCTTGAATCATCTGGCCTCGTACATGGACGTAGATCAATCTGTACTATGCGGCCTAAGCGAATCCGCCGTTCAGACCCGGGAAAAGTTCAGTGCCTGACCCGGGAAAACGCCTTGCACCCCCGACCATCCTGTACGGTGCTGTGAAGAATTAAAATTTCTAGTAGAATGACGCCTTCGCCGGTTTAGCTCAGTTGGTAGAGCAGCGCACTTGTAATGCGAAGGTCGAGGGTTCAACT
>NZ_JBEBUX010000048.1:0-28012 GCF_040393045.1 Pollutimonas bauzanensis
GATCATGGGCAAGGCAATCAAGGATGCGAACCTGCCCCGAGTGAACTGAACAATAAGAACCCTTTCCACTTTCCATCTTGCAGAGGAGACACCGTGCAACACTATTTACTTAACGCCAGTTTCAAATTTGGCGCCGCCCTTGTTATTGCTATAGGGGGCAGCGTTTCGAGCGCCCAGGCAACGTCGACGACGAATTATCCCAACCGTCCCATCACCATGACCGTGGGCTACAGCGCGGGCGGCGGCAGCGATGTCGCAACCCGGTTGCTCGCCAGAATCATGGAAAAGGACCTTGGCCAATCCATCGTGATTGTGAACAAGCCCGGCGCGCAGGCGACGATCAATGCGGGATACGTGGCCAAAGGTCCCGCTGACGGCTATACCGTGGGCTCGATCACCATGGCGCCTATCGTTGTGGTGCCGCATATGACGCCTGTTTCCTATACCACTGACGACTTTAAGTTTATTGGCGGATTTGGGCGCTTCTCCTACGCGATCGCCGTGCAAGCGAATTCTCCCTACAAAACGGTGGAAGACCTTGTGGCGGAGGCCAAGAAGAAGCCGGTGTTTTTTAGCGCGGCGGGTTCTCCAAACAACATCGGCATGTTTGAGCTGGGCAAGAAAAGCGGCGGACAGTTCGAGCAAGTGTTGTACAAGTCTGGCTCGGAAGCTGTGCTGGCGCTGGCATCCGGAAATGTCCAGGCGACCGTCCAGCCGCCGGGCGACTTGCTGCCGCAAATGGCCTCGGGCAAGATCCGTATCCTTGCTTCCATCAGCGCCGACCGCATTTCATCCTGGCCTGATGTGCCTACCGTACGAGAGCAAGGATACGATGTCGCTATCGAATCATGGATGGGTATAGCGGTGCCCGCTGGCACGCCGGAACCCATCGCTAGAAGGCTGGAGGCCTCCCTGCTGACGGCGATGCAGGATCCAGAGATGATCGAAGGTCTGAAGCAGTTCAATCTTGATCCGATTCCCAAGGGTAGCGATGACTACACCAAATTGATTAAAGAGCAATATGAAATCATTGGCCGCTCCATTAAGGAAAATGGTCTTGCGGGAGACAAAAAGTGAGCAGGCCGGGTCCTCTTGCGGGAATTAAAGTGCTTGACCTGAGCCGTGTGCTCGCCGGTCCGTACGTGACGCAGACATTGGCTGATTTCGGTGCGGACATTATTAAGGTAGAGCGGCCGGTCGAGGGCGATGAAGCCCGGCTCCACGGCACCAAACCGGCTTTGCCGGAGGGTTGCAATGGTGTCGACTCTTCTGGCTTCTCGGCAGTCAATCGGGGCAAACGCTCCTTGGCGCTTGATTTTTCCAAGCCCGAAGGGCAGGCTATTATTCGCGAACTGGTGCGCCATTGCGACGTACTGGTCGAGAACTTCAAGGCGGGTTCCCTCAAGAAGTACCAGCTCGACTACGAGAGCCTCTCGAAGGTCAATCCGGATCTTATCTATTGCTCCATCACCGGCTTTGGGCAGACCGGTCCTTATCGCGATCTGCCGGGCTACGACCTGGTCTTCCAGGCAATGAGCGGGGTGATGGCTGGAACTGGAGGGGTCGAGGGGCTTCCCGGGGGCGGTCCGCAGCGCGTCGGGCATCCGATTTCGGATGTAACGGCGGGGCTGTATGCCATTGTTGGCATCACGACGGCACTGATAGACAGGCTCAAGGGCAATGTGAAAGGGCAGCACATCGATGTCGCCCTGATGGACTGCCAGGTTGCCGCCATGACGATAGTCCCGGCAAGCTATCTTGCCAGCGGCCATGTGGCCAAGCCCAGCGGTGCAGTCTCGGCGTTGAGTTGCCCTTATCAGCCCTTCGCATGCCAGGACGGCTCGTTGGTCGTGGCGGTGAACAACAATGCGCAATTCTTCAATCTGTGTCGAGCCCTGGATCTCGGGGCGCTGACAGCAGATCCGCGGTTTCGCGACAACCATGAGCGGGTCGCCCACCGGGACGTGCTGATTCCGCTGTTCGAAGAAAAGTTCGCCGGGCTCAGCCTCAACCAGTGCCTCGCCTTATTGCGCGACGCTGGCGTGCCGTGCGGACCCATCAACAACATGGCTGATGTGTTCGCAGACGAGCAGGTAGCTTCCCGGGGGCTTGAGGCGCGGGTGGTGCATCCGCAGAAGGGCTGGACGCCGATAGTTGCCAACCCGTTGAAGTTTTCGGAATCTATCGTATCTTATTCGCTCGGCCCGCCAACCATAGGCGAGCATACCGAGGAAATCTTGACCACCTATTTGGGTGCGTCGCAAGAAGCACTGACACAATGGGAAGCAGCCGGCATCATCGGCGGCACGCCTACCGCAACCTAAAGGATATAGTGGTGAAAGCTTTACTTTGCAAGCAATTCGGCGGGCCAGAGAGCCTGCAACTGGAAGAGATCGCGCCGCTCGTGCCCAAGGCTGGGCAGATCGTTGTGGCGGTGAAGGCCGCAGGGGTCAACTTTCCCGACACGCTCATCATTCAAGGAAAGTACCAGATCAAACCGGAACTGCCTTTTAGTCCAGGATCTGAAGTGGCAGGGGTGGTCGCGCGCGTTGGGCCGGGCGTAACCGAATTCAGCGTGGGCGACAGGGTGGTCGTGCCTATCGGCTACGGTGGCTTTGCCGAGGAAGCCATTGCAGACGTCGAGCGTACCTTGCCTATGCCTGAGGGCATGGGGTTTGACGAGGCGTCCGCTTTCCTGTTGACCTACGGCACGTCGTATCACGCGCTCAAAGACAGGGCGCAGCTTGCGGCGGGCGAAACGGTGTTGATCCTTGGCGCCGCCGGCGGTGTCGGCCTGGCTGCGATTCAACTGGCGAAAGCCATGGGGGCGATCGTTTTCGCGGCGGCATCCACGGAAGAAAAGCGGCAGCTTTGCCTGGACGAAGGCGCTGATCATGTGCTGGATTACACCAGGGACGATTTTCGCGATCAGATTAAGGCGTTGACCGAAGGCCGCGGCGTGGATGTGGTCTATGACCCAGTGGGCGCAGAAACTTCTGAAATTGCGTTGAGGAGCATGGCATGGAACGGCCGCTTTTTGGTCGTGGGGTTTGCCGCAGGTGATATTCCCCGTATTCCGCTCAACCTGCCCTTGCTCAAGGGCTGCGCGATTGTAGGCGTGTTCTGGGGGGCGTTCTGCCGCAAGGAACCCGTTCGCAACGCCGAGAACATGAAGGCGCTTTTCGCACTCTATGAGAAGGGCGCTATCCGGCCCATTATTTGTGCTGCCTATCCGCTGAACCGAGCGGCCGAGGCTCTGGAGTTTGTCGCTGCGCGAGGCGCCCTTGGCAAAGTCGTTATTACCATCGATAACTAAGTACGTTGGAAACTGAATCCATGGATATGCTAGAAGAAGTATCGACGGGACCTGTACTTGTGCGATGGGCGGGGTCGGGAATCGTCGTCGTATCGTTGAATCGGCCGGAAGCAAGAAACGCCGTCAACGCGGAGATCACTGAAGCTCTGGCCCGGGTTGTCGATCAGACCGAGCGTGACACTGCCGTGGCAGTCGTCATACTAGCCAGTACAGATGCCCGGGTGTTCTGCGCCGGAGCGGACCTCAAGGAGGTCGCCGCTGGTCGGCGGTCTTCCTTGCGAACAGAGGCGGGGGGCTTTGCTGGCCTGGTATTCGCATCAAAGAGCAAACCGTGGATCGCGGCTGTTGAAGGGTACGCCGTCGCCGGTGGATTTGAATTGGTTTTGGCATGTGACTTGGTGGTGGCCAGTGAAACAGCCCGCTTTGGGTTGCCCGAGGTCAAGCGCGGCATTATTGCGGGAGCAGGCGGCCTGTATCGCTTGCCGCGGGTTCTGCCGCGCCATATTGCGAACGAACTCATTGCTACGGGCGATAGTATTGACGCGCATCGGGGCTATGCATTGGGATTGGTAAACAGGCTGGCGCCGGCAGGTGACAGCTATCAGGCGTCTCTGACGCTCGCCCAGCAGATTGCCGGGAATGCTCCTGTCGCGGTCCGCGAAAGCTTGCAGATTGCCCGGCGTGCTTACGATGCCGACGAGGCTGAACTCAGAAGCATGTCGGTGGAGGGCTTGGCAGTTGTCGAGAATACCCACGATTACTACGAGGGCGCCCGCGCCTTTATCGAAAAGCGCGATCCCGTTTGGCAAGGAGAATAAGGCTGTGACGCTCGACTATGAAGCCCTGATGGGACGGAAATTCAAGGATATTCGACACACCTATGATGCCCGGGACTGCATGCTGTATGCGCTTGGCCTGGGCATAGGCAGCGATCCGGCCGAGATGGGCCATTTGGACTACGTTTACGAAAAGCGCCTAAAGGTTATGCCGACGATCGCAACGACGCTGGCCAACCCCGGGTTCTGGCAACGTGAGCCCGACTCGAGCGTCACCTGGGAATCGGTTGTTCACGGCGAGCAGTATCTGAAGATCCATCGGCCACTGCAGGAGTCGGCCGTCGTTATCGGTCGTACGCGTATCGAGGCAATCTATGACAAGGGCAGGGAGTCCGGCGCTTTCATGTTTACCGTGCGCGACTTGATCGACGCACAAACAGACGAGTTGCTGTGTGAGATTCGTTCGCTTGCGATCTGCAGGGCGGATGGCGGCTTTGGCGGCGAACGACCTCCGCCGTCCAGCTTGCCCCCCTTGCCCGCGCGCGATCCCGACATGCGTATCCGAGCGCGGACGGCACCTTGCTTGGCTATGTTGTACAGGTTAAACGGAGACTTCAATCCGCTGCATGTTGAACCCGAGGTGGCCCAGGCTGCGGGCTATGACAGGCCCATACTCCATGGATTGAGTACATACGGTATTGCCGCATATCAGCTGATCCGGAGGCTGGCCGACAACGATCCTGCGCGCCTGAAGCGCTTCGATGCGCGCTTTTCGGCCGTCGTATACCCCGGAGACGAACTCGAGATTCTTGCGTGGCAGGAGCCAGGCGCGGTTCGTTTTCGTTGCGATGTTCCGGCCCGCGGAAGCACGGTGCTTGATCGCGGCATTGCTGAGTTTGCTCTTGCCTGATCAGCCTAGCTCAACCAATGCAACAGATCATAATAAGGCACCACATCCCCATCCTGAACCATCGTATCAGCCGGAATTCGCGCAAAGCCGCCTGCCCATGGCAAAGAACTGATAATCCCCGAACCTTGCAGGGGATAAGGACTTAACCCTCCTAAGCCCTGGGCGTTGAATTCTGCCTGAACCCGCAAGAACTCCTCGCGCTTGTCATTGAACGTTTTTTTCGTCGCCAGCTTGCCATATTGCAACGCTGGCAACACTTGCGCGCGTCCCTGCATATTTCGGATCAAAGGCGATACCAGGACCGCAAACACAGCAAACGCCGACACCGGATTTCCCGGCAAGCAAACAATAGGCTTATCTTGCACATGTGCCAACGCGACAGGCTTGCCAGGTTTCATGCGCACACGCCACAAATCCATCGTACCGCCCAGCGCCTCTATGGTCGGCTTCACCAGGTCCTTCTCGCCTACTGAAACCCCGCCCACCGTCAACACCAAGTCGCAGTCGGCGAGCAGTGTTGCAAATGCCGCTTGCAACGACTCATGCGTATCCATGGCGTGCAGAACATGCACTGCCTCGGCCCCCATGTTTTCGACCATGCCGGCCAACATGGGCCCGTTGGAATTGTAAATTTGCTCGGTAGTGCGCGGCTGCCCCGGCAGAATCAGTTCGTCGCCCGTGGTCAGGATGCCGACCTTCAAACGGGAGTACACCGTCACTTCCGCATAACCCTGGGACGCCAGCAGCGCGATTTCCGCAGCGCGTATCAACGTGCCCTTAGGCAGGAACTGGTCTCCTGTGCGAACGTCTTCGCCCTGATAGCGTACATGTGCGCCTTTGATGGGCGCAACCTTGATTTCAAATTCGTTGTCGGTTTCAACGCCGTCTTCTTGCATGACGACCGTGTCGGCGCCTTGTGGTATGACGCTGCCCGTGAACAAGCGGATTGCATTGCCAGGTTGCAGCGCCTCGGGTCGTTCGCCTGCAAAGCAACGCTGTTGAATGGGAAAGCGCTTGCCGGGCGCATAGTCGGCATAGCGGATCGCATAGCCATCCATCGCGCTATTGTCGGCGGGAGGCAAGTCTAGCGTGGCAAACAAGGTTTGCGCCAGAACGCGGCCCCGGGCCTGGCGTAGTGGGCAGCTTTCGCTGATGCTTGGGGGCTTGCCGGCGGCAGCAAGACGAGACTGGGCGACATCGAAATCAAGCATGGTGAAACCACAAAAAATAGAAAGGTCAAAAGGAAAGCCAGCTAAACGCTGGCAGCGTTAACTATGTGTCGGCGCGATAGTGAGTGCCGAAGTTGCATGGCCTGTGGGTGCTGTCGAGTTGTTCTTTGATAATGCCATCCCAGGCGGTCCTGCAGGCATTGGTCGAGCCGGGCATGCAAAAGACCAGGGTATCGTTGGCCGAACCGGCAAAAGCGTCGGACTGCAGGCTCGATGTGCCGATTTCCAGATAAGAAAGATGGCGGAATAATTCGCCAAAGCCGGTGATGTTCTGGTCCAGCAGCGGGGTAATCGCCGCAGCAGTGGATTTTTGATGGGTAAAGCCCGTGCCGCCGTTGGTCAGAATGATCTGAATCGTATCGTCGGCAATCCAATCGCTGATGATTTTGCGTATTTGGTATAGATCGCCCGAACTGATGGCGCGCTTTTCGCATCGGTGTCCGGCTGCCATGACACTTTCAACCAGATAGTCGCCCGATGTGTCGTTCGAGGCATTACGCGAGTCGGAAATAGTCAGTACGGCGCAGTTCAATGAAATGGAAGGTTTGCTGCTATCGGCTTTGCTCATTCGTTTCCCTCAGGCCTGGGCGGGAGTGTCCCATTGTTCGGTTTTTTGGTTGTCGGCTTCGCGTTGTTGAACCCAAAACTGCTCGCCGTTGGCCAGCGTTTCGCGTTTCCAGAACGGCGCTCGGGTTTTTAGGGCGTCGATAAGGAATTCGCAAGCAGCGAAAGCATCGCCGCGATGCGCGCTGGCAGTGGCAACAAAAACAATTTGTTCTTTCAGCTGCAATTCGCCTACGCGGTGAACGACCAGGCAATCCAGAATGTCCCAGCGTGATTGCGCGGTGGCGCAAAGGGCCTCGATTTCTCGTTCACACATGCCCGGATAGTGTTCCAGGAATAAGGACCGAGTGGCCGCAGTTTCGGCGTAATCGCGAACGTAACCGGTGAAGGTAACGATGGCTCCGGCTTTCCCTTCGGTATTTGCGCGCAAGCGCTCCATTAAGGCTGCAACGTCAAAGTCAGCCTCTTGTACGATGACCATGACCTATCCTCCGGTAACAGGCTCGAATACGGCGACCTCGTCGCCCGGCTTGATCAGGCTGTCGTGCCCGACGTGGTATTGGTTGACGGCAAGTTTCAGCCTTTTTATAGGCGACAGTTGCGGGTAACGCAACTCCAGTTGCGCAAGCCAGTCGGCGCCGGTCAGCGCCTGGGGCAGCGGCCACTGTTCTTCACGTGTTTTGGTCAACTCTGCCACGTGTGCAAAATACAGAACGTTAATCATTGCGCCACTCACCGCTTTTACCTCCTGACTTGTAACGCAGCTGGATATGTTCCAGCACAATGCCTTTATCGGCTGCCTTGCACATGTCGTAAATGGTCAATGCCGCAATGCTGCATGCTGTCATGGCTTCCATCTCGACGCCGGTTTTGTAATCGGTGCGGCAGGTAGACCTGACCGTAATGCTATGGTCAGCATCGTCTGGGAAGAATTCGATGCCAACAAAGCTTAGCGGCAGGCTGTGGCACAAGGGAATAAGTTCGGCGCAACGCTTGGCTGCCAGCACGCCGGCAACGCGGGCGGTGTTAAGCACTTCGCCCTTGGCGTTTTCCTGGGCTGACAGCAGCTTGTAGGCGACAGCGCTCATGCGTACGCGGCCTTCGGCAATTGCTGTACGCTGGGTATTTGCTTTATCGCCGACATCCACCATGCGGATCTGGCCCGATTCGTCGAGGTGGCTGAGAACGGCTTGGCCAGTAGAAGTATTGCTCATTGCGGTATATGAAAAAGGCTTAATGACAGCCCTATGATATACGCAATTCCACTAGCATGATCAGGTGTGGCTCAGCGCTTTTTCCACGTCCTGGTACAGAATGCTTTTGTCGCGATGAAAGCCGTTCATCAGGGTCTGGAGTTTGGCGGTGTCTTTTACTGGCCTGGCTGTAACCAGTTTCTTGCCTTCCAGCATGCCAAGCTCGAACAGGGCGTCAAATTGGCTTAGGGCTATGCCATGTTCCGCGGCATAGCGTACCAGGTTGTTTCTGGCCGTTATGCGGTGCTTCTTTCGATCTTCTTCTGTGGCGCCTGCGGCATCGGCTGCACCGTTGGTGGCGCCGGACATCAGCACCCATTGATCCAGTGAAATTTCTTCTTCAAGACTGGAAGCGGCATAGGCGCTGCCCAACAATGACATAGCGAGGATGGCGGCGGATAGTTTGGGTAGTATCAAAGTAAACTCCCTGTTTTTATATAGCGATGCAAATTAGTCTTTATTGCTCCAGGTTTTCTTATGGTGCAAGGATGCCACATATTCTGCGGGTTAATCGTTACGAAATGGTTAATAAGCCGGATTGTTTTGTCATTTGCATATGACGCAGCGCCATAATTGAAACGTGGTCAGCGTATGATGGCGGTTACTGATGGCGTCTTTCAGGCGCCGTTCCCCTTTATCAGCACTATCAACGGAGAACGCTTATGTCTATTCAAGTCGGTGATCGCGTGCCAGACGGCACCCTGGGCGAATTTATTGAAACAGCAACTGAAACCTGCGCGATAGGCCCCAATAATTTCCAAGTGGCCGATCTGACCAAAGGAAAAACCATTGCCGTGTTTGCTGTGCCTGGCGCGTTTACGCCCACATGCTCTGCCAAGCATCTGCCCGGCTATGTCGAACTGAACGAGCAGCTAAAAGCCAAGGGCGTCGACGAAATTTGGTGCGTGGCGGTAAATGACCCCTTCGTCATGGGTGCTTGGGGACGTGACCAAGGCGTAAATGGACGAGTGCGTATGCTGGCTGATGGCAGCGGCACCTGGACACGCCAGTTGGGTCTGGAACTAGACTTGACGGCAAAAGGACTGGGCGTGCGTTCACAACGCTATTCCGCATTGATCGTAGACGGTGTCGTCAAGCAATTGAATGTGGAGCAAGGCGGGCAATTTGAAATCAGTGATGCCCAGACGCTTTTGGGTCAGCTAGGGTAGTTTCAGGGTCGGAGCCCCGTACATAAATGCTAAAGATGGTCGCTGGTTTTTTTTCGCTTTATCTGGCGACATTGTTGCTATTGATTGGATCGGGGCTGTTCAATACCTATCTGGGCTTGCGGCTGACGGCGGTTTCAGTATCGGAAGTCTGGATCGGCGCTTTGATTGCCGTGTATTACCTGGGGCTGGTGTTTGGGGCGCGCATAGGCCACAAAGTCATAATCAGTGTGGGCCATATACGCGCCTATTCAGCCACCGCCGCCATCGTGACCGTTACGGTCCTGGCCCTGGCCCTGGTGGACAACCTTTGGGTATGGCTGGGCTTTCGCTTCATTGCGGGCGTTGCCATGGTGACGCAGTTCATGGTGCTGGAAAGCTGGCTGAATGAGCAAACCGAAAATCACCAGCGCGGCCGAGTCTTTGCTTTCTATATGGTTTGTTCCAGCCTGGGAACTGTACTGGGCCAATTGGCGCTAACCCTGTTTCCCAGGCTTAATTACGAGCCGCTTATTTTTGTGGCGATCTGTTCTGCGCTATGCCTTGTGCCGGTCGCCTTGACGCGCCGTTCACATCCGGCTTTGCAGGTCCCTGCTCCCATCCAGATTAAATACTATATGTCGCGGGTGCCGTTGTCCCTGACGGTGCTGTTTGTGGCGGGGACGATAATCGGCGCTTTCTATGGCCTGGCCCCGGTCTATGCGGCCAAGCAGGGCTTGTCCAGTAATCAGGTGGCCATATTCCTGGCGGCTGCGGTCGCTTCCGGGTTGCTATTTCAATGGCCGGTAGGCTGGTTGGCCGACCGCATAGACCGCGTGGGAATGATACGCTTGAACGCGCTTCTCCTGTCGCTAGTGTCTATTCCGCTTTGGGGTTGGTGGACCTTCCCCTATTGGGCGCTTTTACTGTTTTCCTGTGCCTTTGGCATTTTGCAGTTTACGCTCTACCCCTTGGGTGCGGCGTTTGCAAATGACAACGTTGATCCAGAGCGGCGGGTTGGCCTAAGCGCCATTTTGTACATGGTGTATGGCCTGGGCGCCTGTGCGGGGCCTTTGATTGCCGGCCTCTTGATGCGCGAACTGAACCCCAGTGTCTATTTCGTTTTCGTGTCGGCTTGTGCGCTCATCCTGGTCGTCTTTGTGCGTCCGCAACGTGTTACCGGTGCCAACTTAAGCGAAGATGCGCCCACGCATTTTGTGCCTATGTCCGATAGCTTGCAAAGTTCGAACGTAGTCGCGGTGCTTGATCCCCGGGTCGATATCGAAAGTGATGTATCGCATGACCCGGTGCCGGAAGAAGAGCTCGAGCCACCGGTACAGCCCGCGTCGGCCCCGGCGCCATAAGCTGGCGAGCCGGGGTGGGGGGGGGGGGCTTATTTTGGAATCAGGACAACGATAGCGGTGATAGCCAGGGCGATCCCCAAGGCGTTCACCCATGACAGCTTTTCTTTGAAGAATCCTGCGCCGACAAGGGTGCCCAAGGAAATCACGCCTATGTTCATGGCTGAGAAAACCAGGGTTGGGTTTTGTGGAAATACCTGATGGGCGCGGATATAAAAATAGATGTTTCCGAAATTCAGCAAACCCAGTACGGCGCCCGCGACCACGTTGCGACGCGTCCATACGCTGCGCTTTGCCAGCAAATACAAGAAGATCAGCACACCCGCCAAAGCAAAGGCAACAAACAGGCTGCTTGAGAACGCGGCGCCGCTTTTGGCAAGCTGCTTGAACAAGATGTCGATGGTGCCGTAACCCAGCCATACCAGCAGAAGCAACGCTGCTCCCCGGCGCGCATCGCCCGTTGAGTCTGGCTGGCGCTTTCTAGCCAAAAGACACGCCAGCGCCACCAGGGCCAGGGCTATGCCTGCTGCTTTGCTGGCTGAAAGGGCTTCGCCAAATAGGACGAAGGCGGCGATCAAGGGGATAAATAGCGAAAGCCGCTGAGCTGCATCGCTGAGTACGATGCCGGCGTGACGTACGGCGCCCGCCATAGCCAGAAAGATGCTTGGCAGCAGTACGCCCAACGCGATCAGCACCCACCACGGGGTGGTCGGGCTAAGCAGTGCTGCGGGCTGTGGACGCAAAATGAGCAGGCAAAGGCTGGCCGCGACGACGTAGTTCACGGCAATGGCTTGTTCTATCTGTATATTTTGTCGACGTGCTATTTTCAACAGTACCGATACAGCTACGCTGCAGGCCACACTAATAATCAAGGTGTACATGGGAAGCCCTGTCCTGCCGGGGTAAGGCCGAGCCGCTCGAATAGCGCTTCGTCCGCGAGTAACTGAGGATTGCCTGTGGTAAGTAGCTTATCGCCGTAGAAGATAGAGTTTGCACCCGCCATGAAGCAAAGCGCTTGTAAGGCATCGTCCATGGCTTCGCGGCCCGCTGATAAGCGAACGACAGCCTTGGGCATAGTAATGCGCGCTATGGCGACAGTGCGCACGAACTCGAAAGGATCCACAGGCGGTGTGTCGCTAAGCGGCGTGCCTGCGACCTTGACCAGGTTATTGATTGGTACCGATTCGGGGTAGGGGGTGAGGTTGGCCAGTTGGGAAATCAGGCCGGCGCGCTCCCGGCGCGATTCGCCTAACCCGATGATGCCGCCGCAACAGACATTGATCCCTGCCGAACGTACCTGTTCCAGTGTGTCCAGACGGTCTTGATACGTGCGGGTGGAAATAATGCTGCCATAGAATTCCGGCGAGGTATCGAGATTATGGTTGTAGTAGTCTAGGCCGGCATCGCGCAAATGCTGGGCTTGGCCTTGCTTGAGCATACCCAGCGTGACACAGGTTTCAAGCCCCATGGCTTTGACCGCCGTAACCATCTCGATCACGGAATCCAGTTGGCGGGCGGTAGGGGAACGCCATGCCGCGCCCATGCAGAAGCGTTGGGCGCCGGCTGCCTTTGCCTGTTCAGCGGCGTCAATGACGGCATCCAGCGGCATCAGTGCGTCTTGCTCCAAACCCGTGTCGTAACGTGCTGACTGTGGGCAGTAGGAACAGTCTTCAGGACAGCCGCCAGTCTTGATGGACAGCAGGCTGGACAGCTGCACCGCGTTAGGTTGATGGTGCTTGCGATGCTCGATCTGCGCCCGAAATACCAGGTCTAGAAAGGGGAGCTCGTAAAGATCCACGATTTGTTGTACGGTCCAGCCAGGAGCGGCGTCCGTTGCCGAGGGTAGGGGGCTCAGGGTTGTCTGTGTCACGATCATGCTCGATTAAAGGGTGCCTCACCATTGGGCTGGGCTATGGTAGGGCTTCAGGCAAGCTGGCAGCAAGGTGTTCGTTAGGGTTGTAATGGCCGATAAAGAGTGTAGTTATCGCTATTTTCGATGATAATCGCGTATTTTTGGTGATAACTGACTGAGGCGGCGGTTAATCTTTCCGTCTTCAAAATTGAATCTGTTTGTTACTTTGGCTTGCTGTCGTGGTGGCTGCGCGGATCAAGGGCTTGACGCGTTCTTCGATCAGCTTCAGCCGCGGGTCTCCGCTCCGCCGCTGCGGCTTCGCGACGCCCATGGGTGACGCTCCCTCACCTCAAATAACTAGTCATCTTGATGTTTTCATGCAGTTCGTGTGGGGAATAGCCCCAGCAAGTAGTGCTGTCTAAGCTTGTGCCTTACCGGTCATTTGATCTGAAAGGCAGCGAAAACCATGAGCAATAATTCTCCCGTTGGCTCCCGGAAAGCCATATCCGTGCTTGCTTCCAGCACGTTCGCCTTCACAGTCTGCTTCGCAGTGTGGATGATGTTCGCGGTGCTGGGAATTCCCATTAAAACGCAGCTAAACCTGACCGAGACCGAGTTCGGCCTCCTGGCGGCCATGCCCGTCCTTACGGGTTCGTTAATCCGGGTGCCGCTTGGCATCTGGACCGACCGGTATGGCGGTCGTATTGTTTTCTTCCTGACCATGCTGATTGCCGTCGTGCCGATATGGCTTATGGCTTATGCGACAACGTATTGGCAATTTCTGGTGCTGGCGCTTTTCGTTGGTTTGGTGGGCGGTTCGTTTTCGGTGGGAACGCCATATGTCGCACGCTGGTTCCCGCGAAGCAAGCAAGGGTTCGCCATGGGGGTGTTTGGCGCAGGCAATTCCGGATCCGCAATTACCAAGTTTGCAGCGCCCGCTCTCATCATCGCTGCCGGCGGAGCCTGGACGATTGTTCCGAAAGTCTATGCAGTGGCTTTGCTGGTAACCGCTGTGCTGTTCTGGCTGTTTTCTGCCACAAATCCTGCGCACAATGTCGGCAAGAGCGTTGGCTTCGGAGAGCAAATGAGGGTGCTCAAGGATCCCCGCGTATGGCGCTATTGCCAATACTACTCCGTCGTGTTCGGGGGCTATGTCGCTTTGGCGTTATGGATGACCAAATATTACGTCGGCGAATATGGCTTCGACATCCAGGTCGCGGCATTCCTGGCGGCCTGCTTCTCCTTGCCCGGCGGTGTGTTGCGGGCAGTGGGCGGGTGGGTTTCTGACCGCTACGGCGCATACAAGACAACGTGGTGGGTCATGTGGGTGTGCTGGGTGGCATTTTTCATTCTCAGCTACCCCCAAACGGAATTCACCATCCAGACGGCGACGGGCCCCCAGACTTTTCAGATAGCGCTCAGTCCAACGCTGTTCACCGTGTTGATGTTTATTGTCGGCATCGCTACGGCAATAGGCAAGGCCTCGGTATTCAAATTTATCTCTGATGACTTCGACGACAACATCGGCGCGGTCTCGGGTGTGGTTGGCCTGGCCGGCGGGCTTGGCGGCTTCGTCTTGCCCATTATGTTCGGTGTGTTGCTTGACCTGACTGGCGTTCGTTCCAGTTGTTTCATGTTGCTGTATGGCACGGTCTGCGTCTCGCTGGTATGGATGCACTTCAGTTTTCGTCCGCAGCAACGTCAGAAAGGCGCCAGTTCCGCTTTGAGCGCTCCCGCCTGATTCTAAACATCACGGCAGTGCCTATCACCCAAATTTTTCAGCGAGTATAAAAATGACGAGTCAAACTTTGAGCCGTTGGGAACCCGAGAACGCCGCGTTCTGGGAGAAAACCGGCTCGCGGGTTGCGCATCGCAACCTCTGGATATCCATCCCCGCGTTGATGCTGGCGTTCTGCATCTGGATGTTGTGGAGCGTGGTGGTGGTGAACCTGGACAGGGCCGGCTTTCAGTTTTCTAAAAATCAGATGTTCTGGCTCACAGCGCTACCGGCGTTATCCGGTGCGACCCTGCGAATTTTTTATTCTTTTTTGGTACCGATTTTTGGTGGGCGGCGCTGGACGGCAATTTCTACGGCTTCGCTGCTGATTCCCGCTTTGGGCATGGGTTTCGCATTGCGCGACCCCACCACGTCATATCCCACCTTACTGGTGCTTGCACTCTTGTGCGGACTGGGCGGGGCTAATTTCAGCTCAAGCATGTCCAATATCAGTTTCTTTTTTCCCAAATCGAAGAAGGGCTTCGCAACGGGCTTGAATGCGGGCGTTGGCAATTTGGGTGTTTCTGTGGTGCAGTTTATCGTACCCCTGGTGATATCTGTCGGCGTATTTGGCGCGCTAGGGGGCGAACCGCAACACTATACCGTTGATGGGGCAGAGCGCAGCCTCTGGTTGCAGAATGCAGGTTTTGTCTGGGTTCCGGTAATCCTGGCGGCGTCGGTGGCTGCGTGGTTTGGAATGAACGATATTGCCGATGCCCGCGCATCATTTGCCGATCAGGCCGTTATTTTCAAGCGCAAACATAATTGGCTAATGTGTTGGCTGTATGTGGGCACCTTCGGCTCCTTTATCGGGTTCTCGGCGGGCTTTGCCATGCTGACGAAAACGGTGTTTCCAGATGTCAATCCCATGACCTATGCTTTTTTGGGACCTTTGGTGGGCTCGTTGACCAGGCCTGTAGGTGGTTGGGTTTCTGACAAAGTGGGCGGCGCGCGAGTCACTTTGTACACGTTTATTTGCATGATTATGGCAGTGCTGGGCGTGCTGGTATTCATACCTGCACAGGGTCAGGCCGGTAACTTTTCAGGCTTTCTGGCCATGTTCATTGTCTTGTTTGCGCTGACCGGCGTTGGCAACGGCTCGACATTCCGCATGATTCCAGTCATTTTCCTGACCGAACGCCAACGCGAGGCTCGTGGCAAAGGCGACCAAGCGCAACGGCAAGCGGTGGTCGATGCCAGTAAAGAGTCAGCTGCCGTGCTGGGGTTTTCGGGGGCGATCGGTGCCTACGGCGGTTTCTTTATTCCCCGCAGCTTCGGTACATCCCTTGAACTCACCGGCGGCGCCTCTGCCGCGCTGCTCTGCTTTATTGCCTTTTATCTCACTTGCGTGGGCATTACGTGGTGGTTTTATGCGCGCAAGAATGCCGCAATGCCATGCTAGCAAGGTAAGGAATACGGCAAGTGACTACGCCATTCGACCTATACGCACTAGTCCCCTTGCCGTCGCTGCCTTCTCAAAGGGATGAATAGGCATGTTGCCCTATCAGTCACTACAGTATCTGTACACACATATATGCCACGCTGAGCTTCTCGGCAGCCATGGAGAAATGAATGAGCCACTTCCTCGATCGACTGAAATTCATGTCGCGCGTCCAATCCACGTTCTCAGGAGGGCACGGCGAAGTCGTCAATGAAGACCGAAAGTGGGAAAATGCCTATCGCAGCCGCTGGCAGCACGATAAAGTCGTTCGTTCCACACATGGTGTTAACTGTACCGGCTCCTGCTCCTGGAAAATCTACGTCAAGAACGGCTTGATCACCTGGGAAACGCAGCAAACGGATTACCCACGCACCCGCCCTGATCTTCCCAATCACGAGCCGCGTGGTTGTCCACGTGGTGCGTCATATAGCTGGTATGTGTATTCGGCGCAGCGCGTCAAGTACCCCATGATTCGGGGACGCTTGATGGCACTGTGGCGCGAAGCCCGTAAAACGCTCGACCCTATCGCTGCCTGGGCATCGATTAGCCAGGATCCGGAAAAAGCGCGCCACTACAAGTCCGTGCGTGGTCTCGGTGGTTTCGTACGTGCCGACTGGGAAACGTCGATGGAAATCGTTGCCGCAGCCAACGCGTATACCATCAAAAAATTTGGTCCTGATCGCGTAATCGGTTTCTCTCCAATTCCTGCAATGAGCATGGTCAGCTATGCCGCTGGCTCACGCTACCTAAGCCTTATCGGTGGCGTATGCCTGAGTTTTTATGATTGGTATTGTGACCTGCCGCCGGCCAGCCCACAGATTTGGGGTGAACAAACCGATGTGGCCGAATCGGCCGACTGGTACAACTCCACCTATCTTATGGTGTGGGGTTCGAATGTGCCCCAAACCCGCACGCCCGATGCGCATTTTTACACTGAGGTTCGCTACAAAGGTACCAAGACAGTAGCGGTATCCAGTGATTTCGGTGAAATGGTCAAGTTCGGGGACATTTGGCTTGCGCCCAAACAGGGCACCGATGCGGCGCTGGCCATGGCGATGGGCCACGTCATTCTCAAGGAATTTCACCTGTCGGGTAAATCGGATTACTTCCGTGATTACGCCCGACAGTACACCGACATGCCCATGTTGGTTCTGCTCAAAGAACGCGACGGCAGGCTTGTGCCGGATCACTTCCTGCGTGCCTCACACTTGCACAATAATCTGGGCCAGGCGAACAACCCAGAGTGGAAAACACTAGTCATCGACGATCTTAGTGGCGACCTGGTTGCACCGAATGGTTCGATCGGGTTGCGATGGGGCGAGAATACCGCTGGGTCGGACGGCAAGGCAGGGCGCTGGAATCTGGAGCTCAAGGATGCCGCCAACGGCCAGGCCATTGTCCCGCGGCTTAGCCTTATGAACGCGTACGACCTCGTTACCGAGGTGGCTTTCCCTTATTTCGGTAGCGAACACAACGATGTCTTGTTTCGACGCATTCCGACCCGGCGTTTGACGCTTGCTGATGGCAGCAGTGCGCTTGTAGCCACCGTATATGACTTGCAAATGGCGAACTACGGCGTGGATGCCGGTTTGGGCGGCCCTAATGTGGCCACTGACTTCAACGACGATGTGCCCTATACGCCAGCATGGCAGGAAAAACATACCACCGTACCGCGCGAAAGTGTCATACAGGTGGCGCGTGAATTCGCCCAGAACGCCCACGATACGCAGGGCAAGTCCATGGTGATTGTGGGTGCCGGCTTGAACCACTGGTATCACATGGATATGGCCTATCGCGGCATCATCAATATGCTGGTTATGTGCGGATGCGTGGGAAAAAGCGGTGGCGGTTGGGCGCATTACGTGGGTCAGGAAAAGCTGCGTCCTCAAGCGGGTTGGGCGCCTCTGGCATTTGCGCTTGATTGGTCGCGTCCGCCACGCCAAATGAACGGCACCTCGTTTTTCTATGCTCATAGCAGCCAATGGCGCCACGAGCAACTGGCTGTAAGCGAAGTTTTGGCTCCGACTACGGATCAGGCCAATTACAATAAGCTCAGCCTTATCGATTTAAACGCCAAGTCCGAACGCATGGGTTGGTTGCCATCGGCGCCTCAGCTTGAAACCAATCCGCTGGATATTGCTGACCAGGCCGGCACAAAAGGCGTGGATCCAATCACGTACGCGGTAGAAGGCCTGAAAAGCGGCACGCTGAGCATGAGTTGCGATGATCCGGATAATCCCGCCAACTTCCCGCGCAACATGTTTGTATGGCGTTCCAATTTGCTGGGCTCCAGCAGCAAGGGCCATGAATACTTTCTTAAGTATCTACTAGGTACGCAAAACGCTGTTTTCAGTGATGAAAGCAACGCCATAAAGCCATCCGAGGTACGTTTTCAGGAAGAGGCCGCTCAAGGCAAGCTCGACTTGCTCACCGTCCTGGATTTTCGCATGAGCACCACCTGTTTGTATGGCGATATCGTGTTGCCGACCGCAACATGGTACGAAAAAGACGACCTCAATACGTCTGACATGCATCCTTTCATCCATCCCTTGAGCGAGGCAGTGCAACCCCTTTGGGAAAGCAAGACGGACTGGGAAATATATAAACTTCTGGCGAAAAAATTTACCGAAATCGGCGGAGCCTATCTTGGTGTGCGCAAAGACATCGTTTTGACACCGCTCATGCACGATACCCCCGGAGAACTGGGCCAGCCTTTCGAACCCCGTGACTGGAAGCATGGCGAATGTGACTTGATTCCAGGCAAAACAGCGCCCGCCATGACGGTGGTCGAGCGCAATTATCAAGACATTTATCGTAAGTTCACTTCTGTTGGTCCGCTGCTGGACAAACTCGGCAACGGCGGTAAGGGAATCAACTGGAATACCGAGCACGAAGTCAAGGACCTGGGCGGCTCCAACAAGCTTGTGCTTGAGCCCGGCGTAAGCCAGGGTCGGCCGCGGCTGGATACCGCTATCGACGCCGCCGAAATGATATTGACCTTGGCGCCAGAAACCAATGGCCACGTATCGGTCAAGGCCTGGAAGGCGCTGAGCAACATTACGGGTGTCGACCACGAACATCTTGCCGCAGGCCGCGAGCACGACAAAATTCGTTTTCGAGACATTCAAGCGCAGCCGCGCAAAATTATTTCATCACCGACGTGGTCTGGCGTGGAAAGCGAGGAAGTCAGCTACAACGCCGGGTACACCAATGTGCATGAACTGATACCTTGGCGCACGCTTACTGGCCGTCAGCAGTTTTATCAGGATCATCGCTGGATGCTGGATTTCGGCGAAGGTTTCTGTGTTTACAAGCCTGCTGTCGATACCAAGACTGTGCAGCCGATGCTGAATCGCTACCCTAACGGAGAGCACGAGCTCGTGCTCAACTGGATTACGCCGCATCAAAAATGGGGCATACACAGTACCTATTCCGACAACTTGCGCATGCTCACGCTCAGCCGTGGCGGGCCGCATGTCTGGATCTCGGAAATCGAGGCCAAGCAGGCCGGCCTGGTCGACAACGACTGGGTGGAGGTCTTCAACATTAATGGTGTGGTCACCGCCCGGTTGGTGGTCAGTCAGCGAGTGCCGGTGGGCATGTGCCTGATGTATCACGCGCAGGAAAAGATCGTGAACGTGCCGGGCGCGCAAACCAGCGGTAAACGCGGCGGTATCCATAACTCGGTGACTCGGGCGGTACTCAAGCCGACTCACATGATAGGCGGGTACGCCCAGCAGGCCTATGGCTTTAACTACTACGGCACCGTGGGCAGCAATCGCGACGAATTCGTGGTGCTGCGCAAGATGACGAAAATTGATTGGATGGAAGGCCCGCTCGAACAAGATGCCATGGCAGAAGGAGCTCAAAAATGAAAATCCGTGCGCAAATCGGCATGGTCCTGAACCTGGACAAGTGCATAGGCTGCCATACCTGCTCGGTCACTTGCAAGAATGTCTGGACAAGCCGCGATGGCGTTGAGTACGCCTGGTTCAATAACGTCGAGACCAAGCCAGGGGTAGGCTACCCGAAAGAATGGGAGAATCAGGCTAAATGGAACGGCGGCTGGGCGCGTACGCACAGCGGAAAGTTGCAGCCGCGCCAGGGCGGAAAACTGCAGATATTGGCCAATTTATTCGCCAATCCAAACCTGCCTCAAATAGACGATTACTACGAGCCGTTTACCTACGATTACGAACATCTACAGAATGCCCCATTAAGCCAGACGCCACCGACAGCACGGCCAATATCAGTGCTGACCGGAAAGAAGATGGAAAAGATAGTATGGGGCCCCAACTGGGAAGATGACCTCGGCGGTGAATTCAGCGCGCGCGGCAAGGATGCCCTGTTTGAAGGTGTACAGAAGGAAATGTATTCGACCTTCGAAAATACCTTCATGATGTATCTGCCCCGCTTGTGTGAGCACTGCTTGAATCCCACCTGTGTGGCAAGCTGTCCTTCGGGCTCCATCTACAAGCGCGAGGACGATGGCATCGTCTTGGTCGATCAGGATAAATGCCGCGGCTGGCGGATGTGTATTTCTGGCTGTCCGTACAAGAAAATCTATTACAACTGGCAAAGTGGCAAGGCCGAGAAGTGTACGTTTTGTTATCCACGTATCGAGGCAGGCCAACCGACAGTATGTTCCGAAACTTGCGTAGGCCGAATCCGCTACCTTGGCGTCATGCTGTACGACGCTGATCAAATCGAACGCGCTGCCGCTACGCCCGATGTACAGGACTTGTACGAACAACAGCTTGGCCTGTTTCTCGATCCGCACTCTCCAGAGGTCATCGCAGAAGCGCGCAAGCAGGGTATTCCCGAAAGCTGGCTCGACGCGGCGCGCAAGTCACCGGTATACAAAATGGCGTGCCAATGGAAAGTCGCGTTCCCGTTGCATCCCGAGTACCGCACCCTGCCCATGGTTTGGTATATACCACCGCTTTCGCCGATACAGTCGGCAGCCGAGGCCGGCCGCATGCCGCACACCACATTCGGAACCAACGGTGTTATTCCCGATGTGGACAGCCTGCGTATTCCAGTGCGCTATTTGGCAAACCTTCTTACC
This sequence comes from Pollutimonas bauzanensis, assembly GCF_040393045.1. Lineage (GTDB taxonomy): Bacteria > Pseudomonadota > Gammaproteobacteria > Burkholderiales > Burkholderiaceae_B > Pollutimonas > Pollutimonas bauzanensis_A. Next base: position 20,693 of record NZ_JBEBUX010000048.1, read on the forward strand.
GCAGGCAAGGAAGAACCCGTGGTAAGTGCGCTCAAGCGCATGCTGGCGATGCGCGCCTACAAGCGCTCTGAAACCGTGCACGGTGTAACGGATACCGCGGTACTCAATGCGGTAGGGCTTGACGCTGTCACGGTCGAAGATATGTACCAGATCATGGCTATTGCCAACTACGAAGATCGTTTTGTCATTCCGTCCAGCCACAAGGAAATGGTGGAAGACAGTTTTAACGAAAAAGGTAGCTGTGGCTTTAGTTTCGGTAATGGTTGCTCGGGGGGCGTGTCTGAATCCGGCTTATTTGGCCGCAAGCCGCAAGGCAGCGAAATCTTTATTGAAATGCCCAAGTCGCGCAAAACGCCGACCGTGGTCGCCAAGTAAAAACTGGAGTCGATGATGCGTCTTTACCGGATTCTTTCCGTCTTGCTGGACTATCCCGAACAAGACATGCTCGATGCCTTGCCGGACATTGCACGAGCTCTGGAACCATGGCCTGAAGCCAAGCAATTGCTCTTGCCTCTGCTGGAATTTCTTGGCGCTTGCGAACTTATTTCCGCGCAGGAAAACTACGTCACTACCTTCGATCGCAATCCTGCGCATGCGCTGCATTTATTTGAGCACATACACGGCGAGAGCCGTGACCGCGGGCAAGCTATGGTCGACCTCCTTGCGGAATACCAACGTAGCGGTTTCGAACCCGGCGGTCCGGAACTGCCTGATCACGTGCCGCTATTTCTCGAGTTTCTTAGTCTGCTTGACAAGGATGCCGCAGAACCTCTATTGGGCGAAGCGATTCATGTATTGATGGCAATCGGAGGCAGGCTCGCGCGTAACGGAAGCCCTTATGCGGCTGCCTTTAATGTATTGCCTTCCCTGACCACTGTGAAGCCCAGGCTGCAAGCCGATCCGCCAGTGCGCGACATGGATGAAGCCATGGAAATATTCGGTGTGGGCGCCGATGGGGTCGAGCCTTTGCTGCGCCAGCCGGCGATGGGCGAGCATACGTTGCGGTTTCATCCACGCATGAATGCGGTGTGAGTCTCAAGGAAAATCAACATGAACACGCTACATCAATTTGTTTTCGGTATTTATCCTTACATCGCACTGGCGATTTTTCTTCTGGGCAGCCTGATCCGTTTCGATCGAGAGCAATACACCTGGAAAAGCGATAGCTCGCAATTGCTATATCGCGGCAATCTACGGCTTGGAAGCATCTTGTTCCATGTAGGCATCATTGGTCTGTTCTTTGGACACTTGGTCGGCTTGTTGACCCCTGTGTTCGTTTGGGATGCCATGGGTATATCTCATGGGTTGAAACAGGCATTTGCAATGGCTGCAGGCGGTGTAATGGGGGGAATTTGCCTGGTGGGTCTGCTCATCCTATTGCACCGACGATTATCTGATGCGCGCATCGCCGCGGCCACTCGTGGCGGCGACAAGATATTGCTGTTATGGATACTCATCACGCTGCTGCTGGGTCTCTCCACTATTTTTGTATCGGCCAGCCACATGGATGGCAGCATGATGGTGCAGCTGATGCATTGGGCCCAGCACATTGTCACGTTCCGCGGTGGCGCGGCCGGATACCTGATAGACGCACCCGCCTTGTTCAAGGCACATCTATTCATGGGCATTACGTTGTTCGTGCTCTTTCCATTCACCCGCTTGGTACACGTATGGAGCGGCTTTGGCTCCATAGGCTACCTGGGCCGAGCGTGGCAGCTTGTGCGCCCTCGCTAATTTCTTTCTTGTGCCATTCATCACGGAGCGCAGTATGGCAGTAATTGTGAACAATGTTGAACTCACCGACGCCGAGATGGCGGCGGAACTGCCTTTACATGCCGATGCCGAAAACCCCGTCCGGCGTGCGACAACAGCGCTTGTGCTGCGCCGGGTGCTGCTTGATGAAGCGGCCAAGTTGCAAATTGGCGGTAGCGATGACGAGGCAACCATAGGCGCATTGCTTGAGCGGGAGGTGCGTGTCCCCACGCCTGATGAGCAGAGTTGTAGACGCTATTACGCTCAGCATCCTGATCAGTTTATGGTGGGCGAGTTGATCGAAGCAGATCATATTTTGTTCCAGGTAACATCGGAAGTGGATCTGACATCGTTACGCGGCTTGGCACAGGATGCGTTGAATGCGCTAATTGCCGACCCCAGCTTGTTTGGTGCGCAGGCCAGGGCGCTATCGAACTGCCCTTCGGGTGCCGTTGGTGGCAGTCTTGGCCAATTGGCACGCGGCGATACGGTGCCAGAATTCGAGCGCGCCGTGTTTTCCCTGCAGGCCGGAGAGCTTCTTCCGCGCTTGCTCGAGACGCGTTATGGGCTGCATATCGTACGGGTTAACAGACGTGTCGAGGGCAGACTGCAGTCTTACGATGAGGCCGCAGGCGGCATTGCAAGTGCCCTGGCTGCAGTCAGCCGCGACACGGCATGGAAACAATACCTGCAACTACTGGTCGGCCGTGCTCATATTCAGGGTATCGAGCTGGAAGGCGCAGACAGCCCTTTAGTGCAATGAGAAATGTATGCACGATATCGAGCGATTTATCGGTGGATTCAAAAAATTTCAGCAACGGTATTTTGCTCAGCAGCCATCGTTATACAAGCGCCTGCGCGACGGCCAACAGCCCAGAACGTTGTTGATCGGTTGCTGCGATTCGCGTGTGGACCCCGCCTTGCTGCTGGGTTGTGATCCGGGCGATATTTTTACGGTGCGCAACGTAGCGAATCTAGTCCCTCCATATGGGGGCGGCTCTGCGCATCAAGGTGTGCTGGCAGCTATTCAGTTCGCGGTAGAGCAATTGCGTGTTGAGCGTGTGATTGTGCTTGGGCATAGCCAATGCGGCGGGGTGCGCGCCTTGATTGAACAGCAGTTCACAACGGATGATGAAGCCGGGGTGATAGGGCGCTGGCTGGGTATCGCAATGCAAGCCCGAAACCAGGTGCTGCGGCAGATGCCACAAGCTGATGTTGGCAAGCAGAGGCGCGCCTGCGAGCTGGCCTCTATCCTTGTCTCACTTAAGAACCTGGAAAGTTTTTCATGCGTACGCCGCCGTCTGGAACAGATGGCAATTACGTTGCACGGATGGTATTTTGACATGGATGCCGGTGCACTCTTAGCCTATTCGCCACGCGCAGATGCCTTTTTGCCGCTCGTATTTCCTTTCATGCCAGAGTTTGATGACTACGTTTTGGTATAAGTGTTACGTAAGTGTTGTAATGCGGCCAGCATGAACGAGACAACGCTTCTTTCCGACCGGCCGGAACTGCGCCACCGGCTTTCTACGCGCATTATCGCCAGCTCAGCGGTGGCGCTGGTAGTCGTGCTGTCGATGATTGCCTGGACGCTATTGCTGTCTTGGCAATTAGAAGGCGCTGGCGGCGCTATCAACGATAGCGGTAGCTTGCGTATGCGCGCCAATTCCGTCGCGGTAGAAATCGCAAAGATGCATATGCTGCCTGGCGGCGATCAGGTTCAGCGTGTCCGGGATCAGATCAAAACTCAAGATGACGTGCTGGCGCAACTGAAACGTGGCAATCCGGCACGGCCGTTATTCCTTCCAGATGATCGGGCTGTGTTGGCGCAAATGGCCAAGGTGCTGCATATCTGGCAATACGTTATGAAACCGGCAGCACTAGAGGCCGCCAACAACACCGGCAGCGAAACTTATTTTCTTGTTTTGCCTGAGTTCGTGCATCAGGCTGACAAGCTTGTGCGCATGATAGAAGAAGATAGCTCCGGCAAGACGTCGTTGCTACGCTTGTCGCAGGGCATTCTTATCGTGATCGCCTGTCTCGGTACGCTTGCCATGATTTATCTTCTTTATCTATGGATCATCTATCCGATATGGCGCTTGGGTGACGGCTTGCACCGTATGGCCGCTCGTGAATTCGGCGTTCGGCTACCTATCGAGAGCATGGACGAGTTCGGCGCGTTGGCGGCGGGATTCAATAAGATGGCTGGTGAGCTAGAAGGCTTGTACGGGAATCTTGAGGCCCGTGTTGCAGAAAAAACGTCCCAACTTGCTCAGCAGAACCGTGCACTCAGTGCCCTTTACGATATGGCGGCATTCCTGACTCAGCCTAATGAAATCGAGGATATGTGCCGGGGTTTTCTCGATCGTGTCATCCAACAGTTCGGCGCGGAGGCCGGAACAATCCGAACGCTCGATCCCTCGGCTGAAAGCCTCAGCATGGTGGTATCGCATGGTTTGTCAGAGAAGCACGATCGTGCAGAACATTGCATGAAAGTCGATGGTTGTTTTTGTGGGGCTGCCACCCGTAGCGGCGTGCTGTTTATCCGGGACATACACAGGGTCGCGGTACCAAAGGATTTTCAGTGCGCCGAAGAAGGGTTCCGTGGTTTGGCAGTATTTCGTATTCAGGCGCAAAAAGAGGTGCTGGGCTCTTTTTCTTTGCATTTTATCGGCGAGCTGGCGCTTGGTGCCGAAGAAAGGCATTTGCTTGAAACCCTGGGGCAACATCTTGGCATTGCCCTGGAAAATCGCCGTCTAAGCGCTCAGGCTCGGCAGTTGGCCATGATACAAGAGCGTGGCTTGATGGCCCAAGGGTTGCACGACAGCATCGCCCAGAGCTTGAATTTCCTTAACTTGCAGTTGCAGTTGCTCGATCAGGCGGCGACCCGCGGCGACCTTCGGGAAGTCAACGAGATAGTGCCGCTGCTGCGAGCCGGCATTGATGAAAGCTATCAGGATGTACGCGAGCTGCTGGGCAATTTTCGCAGCCGGTTAGGGCGAGGGGATTTGCTGACGGCAGTGGAGGCCACCGTCGCGCGATTCCGGCGGCAGAGCGGCATCGAAGTGATGATGATTGCCGACGATGGGCTGGCGGGGGCGCCTCTGCCTCCCGAGCAACAACTGCAAGTGCTATTTATTCTGCAAGAGGCACTGTCGAATGTGCGTAAGCATGCTCATGCCAGCAAGGTCGAAATCAAGATCGAGAACAGGCACGACTTTCGCTTGGTGGTGTCCGATGACGGCGTAGGCTACGATCCCGCCGAGGTGGCTGGCCGCATCGAGGAACACTTTGGTCGGCGTATCATGCACGAACGTGCTCAACACATGCAGGCATCGCTGGAATTGCGCGCAAGTCCTGGTGACGGTGCTTCTGTATCTCTTTTGCTGCCGGCGGCCGCACGGCAGGCAGCTTGAGCAAGGCAGTATTTTTTATTTGCAGGCAATGATTCCCCATGGCTATCCGTATTCTGCTCATTGATGACCATAGTTTGTTTCGCTCGGGCGTACGCCTGCTGTTGCAACGCCAACCTGATTTCGACATAGTCGGCGAAGCGCCCGATGGCCTGGAGGGAGTCAAGCGCGCCAAGTCATTGGCGCCCGATGTTATTTTGCTTGACTTGCATATGCCAGGTTTGTCGGGGCTTGAAACCCTGCAGTTGCTGGTCCAGGATCTACCTGATTGTGCCGTACTGATTTTAACGGTGTCCGAAGAGGCCGAGGAATTGGGCCAGGCACTGCGCGATGGTGCGCGCGGTTACTTGCTTAAGAATATTGATGCTGATGCGTTAACAACTGCCATACGGCGTGTCGCTGCCGGACAGCCGGTCATTACCGAGAGCATGACAGCCAAGCTTGTGGCGCAATTCCGGTCGCATACGCCAGGGGGGCATTCCGGTGAGCTCGAGCGTGCTCGCCTGACCGCCCGCGAACGCGAGATTGTTCAATGCCTGGCTCGTGGCGAAAGCAACAAAGTCATTGCCCGTAATTTAAGTGTGGCTGAAAGCACCGTCAAAATTCACGTTCAAAATATTCTGAAAAAGTTGAATCTTTCCAGTCGAGTGCAAGTGGCCGTTTATGCGGTCGAGCATGGGCTGCACGGCGAGGACCACTGGCCTGGCGGGGCGCCCGATAGATGATAAATCTAGGAATGCATCCACACCAGTTCGGGGATGGCACGGGCATCGGAAAATACAAAGGCGAGCTGCTTAAACTGTTCGGCCAGGGCACGGGCTTGTTCTAGCTGCATGCCCATCACCACTATCGTTGGTTCTAGTGGGCCATCTGCGTCAGCCGGAATGTTTTCGCCAAAGAAGTAAGAAACGCTCTGCATTTGAATGCTATCCAGCAATAGTTTCTGTGCGTCGCGATTTGCCTTGATGTCGACCGGCGCAGCCCCAGGGTTGTAAGCGGTAAGAATCGCAGCCGTATTCGCGCGGTGCTCCGACATCAGCTTGGCCAGACCTGCACTATATTTTCCGATACGCAGGCTGAAGCTTGCAGCAGGCGAGAACACCACATAATTGGTCTCTAGGAAAGCGGTGAGTAGGGGGTCGGGGATCATCAACAGATAGTAGCGGACATGGCGTTATCCTCGGTGACCTCGTCTCCATCAAGCAACAGGCGCACATGCTTTTTTGACTTATATCAAGAGTTCATGTGGCTGTTTCTTTAGGCCTTTTGATGATTGACCTGTGTCAACTTTATATCTCTGAACGCCTTTCACAATGAGGGTCACAAAGACCCTTTTTGAAAGATGGAGATTACGATGCAGGCAGGTTTACGCAATGCGGTACTAAGTTGTCTGGTCGCTGCCGGGGCTACTGCCGCGGCGCCGGCCACCGCTCACGAGGCGGGCGACTGGCTATTGAAAGCAGGCGTCACACATATCGAACCCAAGTCAAATAACGGCGATGTGCTGGGTGATGTCCGTCTGGATGTCGGCAGCAGCACACGGCCCAGCGTTAGCCTGACCTATATGGCCACCCGCAACATCGGCATAGAGCTTTTGGGCGCCTTCCCGTTCAAGCATGACATCAGTGCCCAAGGATTGGGCAATATTGGTTCTACCAAACACCTGCCGCCCACACTGAGCCTGCAATGGCATTTTCTGCCCGATGCCCAGATACAGCCCTATATCGGGGTAGGGCTGAACTACACCACCTTCTTCAGCACCAAGAGCTCATTGGGGCATCTGAGTCTGGATGATTCCTGGGGGTTGGCTGCACAACTGGGTGTTGATGTGAAATTGACTGATCGCTGGTTTATGAATGCGGACATACGCTATATCGATATTTCGTCCGATGTGAAACTGAACGGTCAGCGTATCGGGAAGACTCAGATCGATCCATGGGTAGCGACGGTCGGGGTTGGCTACCGGTTTTAAGCGACTTGTGCGACAGCGCCGCCATTGTGCGGCGCATTTGATTTGAGTCTTGACCTTGAGCGCTTCAAAGCCAGGCGCTGCTCCGGAAAAGACAAAAGCCTTGTAACTCTATGAGCTACAAGGCTTTAAATTCTTTGGCGGAGCGGACGGGACTCGAACCCGCGACCCCCGGCGTGACAGGCC